>CAZUMV010000203.1:0-5513 GCA_964621435.1 uncultured Thiotrichales bacterium
TGCCGGCTAATGCGGCCGGGAATGTGCCAGGTCCGACACCAAAATCTACGGTTTCAAAAGCGGTAGGGATGCTGAGTTGTCGTAATGAACTGACACCAGAGGCCTGAAGTCGGTATTGATCACGGCTTCGCTCTTGATCGTTAATGAAGGCATCAAAGTGGAATCTCAAGTTATCGTTCGGTGCCCATTCAAAGGTACCGGCGAGATTGGTTGTTTCAAAATCATCGTTCTCTTGCTCTTGAACCAAAAACTGAATGCCTAGGAACTCGGCAGGGTTAGCGCCTGCAGGTGTGGCAACGTTATCGCGGTCAGTACGCGGGCGAAATGACACAGCTTCCTGCTCTGTGTAACTACCACTGATAACAAAACCGAATTCACCGTTATCAGTTGACCAGTTGTTACCGTAAGCGCCAGAAACGCGAGGTTGAATACCTTCAGTACTCAAGCTACTGTCTTCACCTTGCAGGCGAATGTTAATCAATTGATCATCCAGGTCTAGCGGACGAACAGTTCTTAGGTTAACGGTACCACCCACAGAGCCTTCAATGGTCTTTGCTTCTGGTGACTTGGTGACTTCAACCGATGAAATGATCGACGCGTTAAGATCTTCAAAGTCGATACCGCTTCGGCCGCCGCCTGAACCAACAGTAGACACACCGTTAATTTCGACGCGGTTTGCGTTCGTGCCGCGGATTTGAACGCCGGTTCCGACGCCCGCGGTACGAGTGATTTGGATACCGGTAATGTTCTCAAGAACCTCGGCGAGGTTTTGATCAGGCAATTTACCAATATCTTCTGCCTGGATTATTTCAACCAGGTTGTCTGAAAATCGCTTTTCTTGCAGTGCGCTTTCGAGTGCTGATCGGATGCCGGTAACGACAACCTCTTCAAGCTCTTGCTCGGCAACTGCCGATTGCGCAAATAGCATTGTTGATAGGGACAGCAGGATCGCTGTCAGTTTTTGGTGGTTTTTCATTTTTAACTACCCCTGTGGATGTGATTTTTTTCGAAAATAAAATTCCACGCGAGTATGACACCCTGTCATCCAATTTGTAAGACCAAATTGTAATTAATTTCAGATCCTATCTAAAAATTGGTTTGACCAATTATTGATTGCTAGCGAGTATTTGCTTTTGTACTTGCTTGGATTTCGCGATATTACTTATACATTCCCGCGTGGAAGGTGGTTTTCAGACGCTGCTAAGCAGTTCGCTTTTTAAAACGTATTCTATTTCGATTGCGACGACAGATCGCCCAATGAAAAGCGTTCCCGCATTTGCGACACCTTAAGTTGCGCGTCCGCGACTGCCTGACGTTCCGAGGCGGCATGCATGGCTTCTAGTAAATCCGAAAAATGACCGCGCATGGCGGCCCGAGCTGTCGCCGCATCGCCGTTTGCAATGGCGTCGTAAATGGCGAGATGATCGGCGTTCCGGGTTCTTTGGCCTTTCACACACACTGATTGATGCGCATCGCGGATATGGTCGAGATTTTCCTGAATATCCCACAAGTATTTAATTTGCTTAATGATTACGCGGTTATGCGTTGCTTGCGCGATGATAGTGTGGAATTTTCGGTCTGCGCCTGAAGACGAAAAGTCTTCCACGGCCTCGGCTTTGATTTCTTCAAATGCGGCTGCAAGCGCTTTGAGTTCATCTTCATCTATCATACGTGCTGCAAGCGCAGCAGCTTCACCTTCTAAAATAACCCGCGCTTCGAGCACTTCAAAGGCACTGATTTCGCGGCTGAAATCATCACTGATCAGATTATTGCCCAAGACGTACACGCCGGAACCGGCTTTGACCGAAACTTCTTCTTTTGCTTCTAGCGCGATAATCGCTTCGCGAATGGTTGGCCTGCTGACTTTGAATCTTTCCGCAAGTTCTCGTTCGGTCGGTAGGCGGCTACCAACGGGATATTCGCCGTTCTTGATGAGCGACGAAATTTCGTTGAATATTTTTATGTACAGCCGTTTCTTGCTAGCCATTCGGTTAGGGTTTATCCAGTCAAGTTGCGTGAAGATACTAGCACCTAAGCAAATTGTATTACAATCTGGAATGTATTTTTGCGTGGTATTTCTATAGTTCCAAGCTGGAAATTCGAAATTCCGCCAACCCAGAGGCCCGACGTTGTCGGGCGGTAAGTGATTGTTTTTATTATCTTGCTCATCAGCTTTTCTAGTGCTTCTAAAGCATTGCTCGCGCGGTTAAAAATAGCCCAAGTTACCGTGCGTTATCTTAGAATTGGTAATACAAAATGGTTGACATTAAAGGGTGCGTTTGTTTGAATCATGCCTACTGCGGGGGGTGCTGCAGAACCATGCGATTAACCGTAGTCATAATGCAGGCGCAATTCGCGCGCTACTGGGATTTGCCAGTCTGGATTTTGAGAAAATCGCTTCGTCATTTCAACTGTATTTTGGCCGCTCATCCATAAGCGGTTTAAAATCTGTTTCACGGGAAAGCTGTGTATGAAAAATGTAATTCGGCTCTTTGCAGTTACTATGGTCTGTGGCTTCTGCTTGCTCGCATGCGTGGCAGGCACCACAAACACTCCGGGCGGAATATTGGTGTCAGATCAGGCTGCTTTTGAAAATGCGGTGAAATCAGCGCAGCCGGGTGATGTGATCAAACTTGCGAATGGCACCTGGGAAGATTTTGAGATTTTATTTACCGGCGTCGGTGAGAAAGATAACCCGATCCGTTTAACCGCGCAGACCAAAGGCAAAGTTTTTATCACGGGTCAGTCGAACTTGCGACTAGCCGGAGAATATCTGGAAGTATCGGGATTAGTCTTCAAGGATGGTTTCACACCCACCCAGCAAGTGATTAGTTTTCGTGAGAACAAAGATAATTTAGCGAATTACTCCCGGGTTACGGAAGTCGTTATCGATAACTTTAATAATCCCGAGCGCTATGAAACCGATTTCTGGGTCATGATTTACGGCAAGCACAACCGTTTTGACCACAATCATATGGTTGGCAAAAGTAACAAAGGTGTGACCATGGCGGTGCGGATGAATACCGAAGCCAGCCGCGAAAATTACCATAGGATCGACCATAATTACTTTGGCCCGCGCGCAATCCTTGGCGCCAATGGTGGTGAAACATTGCGGATTGGCACCAGTCATTTCTCCAGATCTGATTCAAACACGACCATCGAAAACAATTACTTTGATCGTTGTGATGGTGAACTTGAAATTATTTCGAGTAAGTCCGGCAATAACATTATTCGAAACAATACCTTCTTTGAATCTCGCGGCACTTTAACCATGCGTCATGGTAACGGTACATTGGTCGAGGGTAATGTATTTTTTGGCAATGGTGCGGATCATACCGGAGGCATTCGTGTGATCAATGCCCGCCAAACTGTTCGCAACAACTATATCGAGGGTTTAAAAGGGACCCGTTTCGGTGGCGCGTTGGTCATCATGAATGGCGTACCAAATGGCCCGATAAACCGGTACGACCCGGTTATCGATTCCGTGGTTGAAAACAATACCTTAATTGATAGTGATAATGTCCAGTTGGGCGCAGGCAGTGACTCGGAGCGCTCGGCGCCACCGTCAAGCACCAGTTTTGCGAAAAACCTGATCGTCAATGCGGATGGTCGCGATGTTTTTACGGTCTATGATGATATGTCAGGCGTTGCATTTGCTGACAACATTCTGGGTTCTATGGACCCTCCGGATTTCGCTGGTGGCTTTAGTCGTCAAGCGGTCGAATTGGAACGCGCAGAGAACGGTCTGATTTATCCAAAAGGAGCGGTTGGTGCCGGTATTTCGAGAGACCTTCAAGTAACCACGAAAGAGCAGACAGGTGTGGACTGGTATCCAAAAGCAGGGCCAGTGATCGCGTTTGGCTCTGGCAAAACAATCGCTGTGTCACCACGACAAGGTGCGCTGTTTACTGCGGCGAAAGGCGCGCAAGCCGGGGACACATTATTACTAGGCCCAGGCAACTACGTAGTGAGTAAGTTTATCCAGTTAGATACGCCAATCACCATTAAAGCTGACGGCGACGTTAAACTGACTTTCGAACGGTCGACTATGTTCGAGATTCTCGATGGTGGCGCGTTACAACTTATTGGCTTGAATATATCCGGTGAAGATTCACCAGATTATTCTGGCAATAGCGTCATCAGAACAAGTCCATACTCAATGTTGAAAAATTATCGACTGGAAATTATCGATTCGAACTTTTCGGATCTGGATGTTAACCATACTTTCAACATTGTTGCCGCTGCTAAAGGCACATTTGCGGATAACATCCTGATTAAGAATTCCAGCTTTAGTGACGTAACAGGAGCTGTATTAAAGCTGGATAGCGAGTCAGATGATTTTGGTATTTATAATAGCGAATACCTGACCATTGAAAATTCGAAGTTTTCAAATATTCAAGGTTCCGTCGTTGATTACTATCGTGGTGGCCGAGACGAAAGTACCTTCGGGCCACACTTTTCTTTAACAGGCTCTGAATTTACGAATGTCGGTGGTGGCAAGCGAAACAAGTATAAATCATCTCTATTTTTGCACGGCGTCCAAGTCACTAACGTACACAATAATACCTTTACTGATAGCAAGCCGTTTGTCATTAATCATACGGTCGGTGAGCCAAAAACCTTTGTTACCGAAAATCGCTTTTCGAACACACCATCACCATTAGTGGTGGAGTTGAATAGTGGTCTCGAGCCGACTGCGGTTATCAACAATAATTCAGGTTTGAGTCAGTGAGATAGTTAGGTGTTCAGGTCACAAGCTTGAGCGTTTGGTTTTATAAACAGAAATTGAAAAAACAGACGAATAATACTATGCAAAGCCCACATTTTTTATTTGGTAACAAGGTCGAGGTGGAAGATCTTGGTGGCGGAATCACACGTCAAATTCTTGGTCACAACGATGAAATCTTATTGGTAAAGGCAATCTTTGAAGCGGGTGCCGAGGGTTATCTGCACGAGCATTATCACTCGCAAGTAACTTATGTTGAAAGTGGCGTGTTCGACGTAACTATAGACGGCGTTACCGAACGGCAGTCTGCCGGAGATAGTTACTTCATTCCACCTAACGTGTTGCACGGCGCGCTCTGTGTGGAGCCAGGTGTTTTGTTAGATATGTTTTCGCCAATACGAGAAGACTTCTTCGAAAATTATAAGAAAGGGGATACGGCATCATGAAAGGAAATTTAAGATGGTTCATTGTTGGTCTGGTTGCGCTGGCGACGGTGATCAACTATATCGATCGAGGTGCGCTCGGATTCTTATGGCCGGAAATCTCGAAAGAGCTGAATCTGACAAAAACGGACTACGCCATTATATTGAACGTATTCACCTTGTGCTATGCCTTCGGTCAAACTTTGTTTGGAAAAATCTTTGACTGGATAGGTACCCGATTGGGCTTTATCGTTTCTATTGTGGTCTGGTCAGCTGCGACCATGCTGCATGCGGCGGCCAGTGGCTTGGCGAGTTTTGCGATTTTTCGGGGTTTACTTGGCTTGTCTGAAGCGGGTAACTGGCCT
>CAZUMV010000204.1:0-5454 GCA_964621435.1 uncultured Thiotrichales bacterium
ACATCTTGGCGCACTAGCCATGTCTGAATCTGGCTCAGGTTCGGATGTTGTTTCCATGAAATTGCGCGCCGAACAAAAAGGCGATCAATTTATTCTCAATGGCACCAAAATGTGGATTACCAATGGACCTACCGCCGATGTGCTGGTGGTTTACGCCAAGACTGATCCCGATAATAAGTCGCGAGGCATTACCGCTTTTATAATTGAGAAAGACTTTAAAGGATTTTCTACTTCTCAAAAGCTCGACAAATTAGGTATGCGCGGATCCGATACCTGTGAGTTGGTTTTCGAAGACTGTGAAGTGCCACAAGAGAACGTCCTTGGTCGCGTCGATGACGGTGTAACCGTCTTGATGAGTGGCCTGGACTACGAACGTACCGTACTTGCTGCAGCGCCCGTGGGCCTGATGCAGAATGCCATGGATATCGTGTTGCCCTATATTCGCGAGCGCAAACAGTTTGGTCAGTCCATTGGAGAATTTCAGTTGGTACAAGCGAAGGTTGCCGATATGTACACCACCATGAACGCCTGCAGAGCTTACACATATGCGGTCGCCGCGGCCTGCGACCGAGGCGAAACAACGCGTGAGGATTCAGCCGGTTGTATCCTCTATTCGGCAGAAAAGGCCACCCAGGTTGCACTGGACGCGATCCAGTTATTGGGCGGCAATGGTTACATCAATGACTTTCCAACTGGCAGGATTTTACGGGATGCCAAAATTTACGAGATTGGCGCAGGCACTAGTGAGATTCGTCGTATGTTAATCGGCCGACAACTTTTTTCATCGACCGCCTAGTGCTTGTTGGTCGAACCCACAGCGCCATGTCTGAAAAGCATATATTCCCTACTTCCAACCCAAAAAGTAAACGTTGAGGCCTTTACGCTCGGCTTACATCTGAAAGCGGCTACCGATATACTAGATGCCATATCAGAACCAATAATAATTAAAAGCGTTTTACTTAGGAGACTTTTATGTCGGGTTTCGACAAGGTTGTAGGCAGTTACGAGGACGCACTCGACGGCTTAAAGGATGATATGACAATAATCTCGGGCGGGTTCGGGCTCTGCGGCATCCCGGAGAATTTAATCAACGAGATTAAGCGCAAAGGAACAAAAGGACTAACCATAGTTTCAAACAATTGTGGCTGCGATGACTATGGCCTTGCCGTACTGCTTGAAGACCAACAAGTAAAAAAGATGATTGCCTCTTATGTCGGAGAAAATCAGTTATTTATGGAGCAGATGCTGGAGGGTACCATCGAGGTCGAATTGACACCTCAAGGTACCTTAGCTGAAAAAATGCGCGCAGGTGGTGCCGGCATACCGGCCTTTTTCACCGCCACGGGTTTTGGCACTGCCGTTGGTGAAGGTAAAGAAGCACGAAAATTTAGCGGCCGGGATTACATTCTTGAGGAATCAATCGTCAGTGATTTTTCGATCGTTAAAGCGTGGAAAGCAGACCGATTTGGCAACGCAATTTATCGACATACCGCAATGAACTTTAACCCCATGGCAGCTACCGCCGGCAAGGTTACCGTCATGGAGGTAGAGGAAATTGTCGAACCTGGTGAAATCGAACCATCCCAAGTTCATACACCGGGCATATATGTTGACCGACTGATTCAGGGCACCTTCGAAAAATTTATTGAACAAAGAACAGTGAGAGAGGCTTAAAGATGGCGTTAACACGTGATCAAATGGCCAAGCGGGTAGCGGCGGAACTTCAAGACGGATTTTATGTGAATTTAGGCATCGGCATACCGACGCTGGTGGCAAACTACATTCCCGAAGGCATGGAGGTCATGCTGCAGTCCGAAAACGGCCTACTGGGTATGGGACCATTCCCGACCGAGGAAGAAATTGATGCCGACATGATCAACGCCGGCAAACAAACGGTCACTGCAATTCCCGGCGCCTCTATTTTTTCCTCAGCTGACTCGTTCGCTATGATTCGTGGCGGACATGTTGACCTGACGGTATTAGGAGCTTTCGAGATTGATCAATCCGGTAATATCGCCTCCTATATGATTCCCGGCAAACTAATTAAAGGCATGGGCGGCGCCATGGATTTGGTGGCAGGCGCGGATAACATTATTGCGATGATGACGCATGCGTCCAAACATGGTGAATCCAAATTATTAAAACAATGTTCCTTGCCACTAACCGGCGCAGCTTGTATCACTAAAATATTGACTGATTTAGCTTACCTAGAAATCGAAGGCGGAAAATTTCATCTCAAAGAAAGAGCGCCCGGCGTTAGCGTTAAAGAGATTGCCGATCTTACTGAAGGCGAGTTAGTGGTGCCGAATAGCGTTCCTGAAATGCAGGTTTGAACGAAACAATGTTGCAGCGAAACTACCTGTTTAGTGTGCTCTGCGCCATATGTATTTTTGGGTTGTCGGCGTGCGTCAGCAACCAGATAAATTCAACACCAATCCAGACCATCATAGTTGGCAACAATATTATTACTATGGACAGCAGCAATGCGGGCGCCAATGCCGTTGCACTGTCGGGTGGCAAAATCGTCGCGGTCGGCGATAAAAGCAAAATAATGAAAATGCAGAGGTCAGACACCCGAATTATAGAACTGGGTGATCGGGCACTGCTGCCAGGGTTTATTGACACCCACGGACACATCGCTGCCACCGCGCGCTTTATTGACTTTGTTAACCTATCTTCACCACCCGTTGGAACCGCGGACAATATTGATGACATCGTTCAAATTTTGCAGACTAGTCTTGAAAACGACCCACCAAAACCCGGGGAATGGTTAATAGGTTACGGATATGATGATTCGCTGTTGTCAGAAAAACGTCACCCTACCAGAGATGATCTGGACCAGATTTCTGCAGAAATCCCGATATATATCGCGCATGTATCAGGACATCTGGGTGTTTTAAATAGCGCTGCGCTTGAACAATCGGGACTAACCGCCGCAACACCGGACCCTGAAGGCGGCGTAATCCGCCGGCGCAAAAACAGTTCGGAACCTAACGGTGTACTCGAAGAAACTGCGGTTACTGCAGTTTTATATGGCGTGCTGGCAAAAACGTCTGCAGAAGAATTCGAGCGCATGATCAGCCGTAGCATTGACTACTATGCCAGCCATGGCATTACCACCGTGCAGGATGGCGCGGCATCACCGTTTGATATTGCCGGTTTTCGCAAGCTCGCTGCAAAGCGACCCTTAGCGATCGATGTGGCTGCATTTCGCTACGCCAAACCCACCGAGACCAAAATAATCGAAGCCTTCATCCCCGAGCCTGATTACGTTAACGGGTACCGCGTGGCGGGGATCAAGTTTAGCCTAGATGGATCACCACAAGGCCGAACCGCATGGTTGACGTCACCTTATAATGAACTACCAGCAGACGCGACCACCGACTATGTTGCCTACCCGACCGTTGATACTGATACCTTTATATCCGCCGCAACGACCCTGCTCAGAAAAGATGTGCCGATGCTGGTGCATACCAATGGCGACGCCGCGGTCGATTTGTTGATCAGAGGACTCGAGCACGGTATTGCAGATGGCATTAAACGCGACAACCGTACAGTTGCCATTCACGCGCAGTTGATGCGCGCTGATCAACTCGACCAGGCCAACAGATTAGGCATTGTCCCATCTTTTTTTTCGGCACATACTTTTTTCTGGGGCGACTGGCATCTCAAAAGTTTTGGCGAACAACGTGGTAACAATATTAGCCCAACGCGGTGGGCTTCCGAAAAAGGTGTCCCGTTTACCGTGCATAATGATACCCCGGTAGTACCGCCGGATATGATGAGACTACTTTGGGCAACGGTAAATAGAGAAACGCGCAGCGGCAAAACAATCGGGCCACAACATCGCCTGAACGTTATGGAAGCACTTGCTGGCATGACCAGTACCGCCGCCTATCAATATTTTGAGGAAGATAAAAAAGGTACTATTTCGGTTGGCAAACAAGCTGACCTTGTCATCCTGGATGCCGACCCAATCAAAGTTGACCCGAATACAATCAAAGATATCAAGATTGTCGAAACATTCGCCCGCGGTAAATCTGTCTATAAAAGCGAAACACCATGAACACAATAACATTGCCCGATTTTACTTCTCTCTAGGCACCACCCAAGTGTTAAAATACACTCCTGCTATCGAGTGAATACGAATGTCAGATCAAGGCTGGGGAAAACAGGGAAGATGGGAAGAGACCGAGTCGTATCTTGGGAAAGTTATTGCGGTATCCGAGGGCGCGGACGCGGTTGAATTTGGCTCAATCAGAAAATGGCTTGAGCCCAAATAATTCTTTCCACCAATTCATACCGATAAAAAAGTAGCGAAAGAGGCTGGCTACCGGGACGTTGTTGCACCCAGGACTGGATGATTAAATACAGTCATAATTAGCTCTACTATTTATTTCAATTTAAGATACGGCACGAAATTTAATCGGCTGCGCGAAGTCGCGACGAAAAGCCGCCAGCAAAGAAACCCTTAAATCAGCGACGGCGTGAGCATTCTTCAATTTAACGTGACCATAACCTCGTATTTTTTCAGGTAACGATGCGAGCTCAATTGCTTGCTGATAATTATCTAAGGTCAAATCACTCAGTAATTCGTCTACCAATACCATATAGTCCTCGACTAACTGTCGCTCCATACAACGTTCTTCCGTATAACCAAAAATATCTAATTTGGTACCACGCAATTTTCGCGCTTTGGACAATAGGCCATAGATTGGCATCACCCAGCCGCCGAAGCGGCGTTTGAGCGGCAAACCGGAATCAGGATCTTTCTTACTCAACAACGGCGGCGCCAAATGGAACTGCAAACGATAATTCCCCTCAAATTGGGCCTCAAGTTGTTGTTTGAACGACTCACTGGTATATAGGCGTGCGACTTCGTATTCATCTTTGTATGCCATCAATTTGTATAGGTTGCGTGCTGCTGCAATGCCTAACGGTAGCTCACCATCCGGCGATAGTTTTCGCTCTTTAACCGCGAGCTTTTCAAGTTGGGTTCGATATCGATCTGCATAATCCTTGTTCTGATAGTCAACCAATCTGTTGTAGCGATCATCGATGATTGAATCCAAATCCGTTAATGGCTTGAATGGTTGCTCCATCTTGGCGCATTCTTTTACTGCTGCAAGGTCAAACGCGGCTCGGCGCCCCCACAAAAATGCCTGAAGATTAAACTCGACCGCAACCGCGTTTAATTCAATCGCATCTTCAACTGCAGCACTGCTAACCGGCAACAGCCCACGTTGACAAGCAAAACCCAGCAAAAACAAATTGCTCGCGATAGAGTCCCCTAGCAAATTTTCAGCAATTGCCGTCGCATTAATAAAACTGACTTTTTCCTTACCAACTTCGTCGTTAATACAGTTTTGCATTTCTTCGGCCGGGAAAACCATGTCAGGGTCACTTACAAAATCGGCAGGTACCGATTGATGAATATTGATAATCGCATTACTA
>CAZUMV010000205.1:0-5425 GCA_964621435.1 uncultured Thiotrichales bacterium
AGCCATTACGATCGAGTGTTGCGCCGATTTGTTTGCCGTCGGTAAAGGCGACCGCAGCCGGACCATCCCAGGGCTCCATAAGTGCTGCATGGTATTCGTAGAAAGCACGCAGCTTGGGGTCCATAGCTTTGTTGTTACCCCACGCCTCCGGGATCAACATCATCATGGCGTGACCGAGGCTGTAACCACCGACGGTTAGTAACTCCAGGGCATTGTCAAAACAAGAGGTATCTGATTGGCCATCACGGCTGAGAGGCCAGATTTTCTTGATGTCGTCGCCAAACAACTTTGACCGCATAGATTGCTTGCGGGCATTCATCCAGTTGACGTTACCCCTAACCGTATTGATTTCACCATTGTGAGCAACCATTCGGAAAGGATGTACAAGATTCCAGGTCGGGAAAGTATTAGTAGCAAAGCGTTGATGTACCAATGCGATTGCCGACGTAACGCGCTTGTCCTGCAGGTCTTGATAGTATTCAGGTAGGCGCGCTGGTAAAAACAAACCTTTGTAGATAATCGTTCGGGTTGACAAAGAACTCATGTAAAAGTCGGTTGCCCCTTTTACTTTTGACTCATGAATTATTAAATCCAGTTGCTTGCGAATCACAAACAGTTTGCGTTCAAAGGCGGCTTGGTCTTTAAGCTCGGAATTGGGGCTGATGAATACCTGTAGCATTACCGGTTCACTATTAATAACCGAATAACCCAGGACGCTATTGTCAGTTGGTGGCACGCGACAACCTAAATAGTTTTGGCCTTCGTCGTCGACGAGCTTGGCGAGGTTATCAAGACAAAAATTTCTCGCCTTAACATTTTGCGGCAAGAATATGGTGCCCACGGCGTACTCGCCTTCGGCCGGTAGCTCAAAGTCACATTCTTCTTTGAAATAATCATGCGGGATCTGAATCAGTATCCCGCAACCGTCACCGGCTTCCGGGTCTGCACCAACCGCGCCACGATGGGTCAGGTTATTCAGAATCTTCAGACCCTGTTCTACAGTCTTGCGAGATTTTCTATTTTTAATATCAACAATAAAGCCTACGCCGCAGGCGTCATGCTCGTTTGCAGAGTTATACAGCCCCTGATTTTTTGGTGCACCTTTATGTCTCATCATGCCTATATCTAATATTAATTAAATCAATAATCTACGGAAAATAATCAGTCACGTTGGCGCGCAAAAAGTGCATTCACTTTTTGCGGTGAAAAATATCAACCGGAATCAGTAAGAATATCGAAATATGTGCCCGTATTCCAGTATTATTGGCCGAATATTGTTTCGTCAGGGATAAAAGGAACGGAGTTAATGAATAGATGAACGTGTTAGGAATTGAAACTTCTTGCGATGAAACCGGCATAGCTATCATTAATGGTGATGGTGAAATTTTGTCGGAAGCGCTCGATAGTCAAATTGCCTTGCATGCAGAATATGGAGGCGTGGTGCCCGAGCTGGCTTCAAGGGATCATATACGTAAGGCTTTGCCCTTGGTTCAAGCGGCTCTTGATAGCGCTGGTCTTAGCAAGGAGCAAATAGACGGGGTTGCGTATACAGCCGGTCCGGGTTTGATTGGCGCGTTGTTAGTAGGCGCATCGCTCGGTCGTAGTCTGGCTTTTGGGTGGGGCGTGCCAGCTGTTGCCGTGCATCATATGGAAGGGCACTTACTAGCGGTCTTGCTGGAAGAGCCAGCGCCATCTTTTCCATTTATCGCACTGTTAGTCTCAGGAGGGCATACCTTGCTGGTAAAAGTCGCGCACTTCGGAGACTATCAAGTTCTAGGAGAGTCGCTGGATGATGCGGTTGGTGAGGCTTTTGATAAAACGGCAAAAATGATGGGCCTGCCTTATCCCGGTGGTCCGGAATTAGCGAAGCTTGCCGAACGTGGGTCGCCGGACCGATTCACATTTCCTAGGCCTATGATCAATCGGCCCGGGTTGGATTTTAGTTTTAGCGGGCTGAAAACTTTTGCCCTGAATACCTTTAGCGATAGCGCCAAGACAGATCAGGATAAAGCTGATGTTGCCCGCGCCTTCGAGGAGTCGGTTTGCAGTACGCTAAAAATAAAGTGTCAGCGTGCATTGGAGCAAGAGCATGTTAATACCCTCGTGGTAGCCGGTGGGGTGGCGGCGAATGTTCGTTTGCGAGCGCAGTTGCATAAACTTGATGCGAAGGTGTATTTCCCGCGACCGAAATATTGTACTGACAACGGTGTCATGATCGCCAATGCCGGGCGTTTACGCTTGCTTGCAGGTCAGCAAAACGACTTGGCGATTGACGTTAAACCACGCTGGCCGCTGGACGATTTAGCTGTTCTAAGGTAGCGAATTTCCTGACTTTATTGCGGTTGTTGTGGGGAATTGATTGTTCCTGCTACCATTAACCCCATCAATTTGACCGTCAGGTTATGCGGGGCTTGCTGCTTTTTGGGCGTCGCAATAAAGTGTGATGAAGTTCTCAAACAGTCGTTTATGAATTGTCGCGAGTGGTTGGATGGATAACAGGGTTTAAAAAGGATTTGCTAATGATTTCTACCGTAGGGCTATTGCTACTTTGCACCGCACTTTTCTTGGTGCTGGTGCTAATTCGGGTGCGGAGAAAAACAAACAAGAAAACCGAGTGGCAACCCCGTTCGCGACATCCGTACATTGAACGTAGCGATTTCATGTCTTACGAACACCAGGTATTTCTGCAAGCTTTGCAGCGTGCGCTTGGTGACGTAGTTGATATATGCCCGCGAGTGGCCGCTAAGGATGTCGTTAAAACCTTTAATAAGTTACCGCGGGATGAATGGCGGTACTGGAATGATCGCTTAGTTAATTATTCTTTTGATTTTTTACTCATGGATCGACGCGATTATTCAATCGTTTGTGCAATTGATTTACAAGAAGAAGAAACCAGTGAAGTGATTGAAGACGATTTTGCCAGAGACCTGTGCCATGCGGCGCGTGTTTCTTTTGTGAGGTTTCAGGCCGCAAGTGAGTTTGATACGTCGGCAATACGTTCGGTCATTTTGGCGCATTTGCCGCTCACGACAGACACCAAGAAAATAGATTCAACCGCCACAACCCAGGAAATCGGTTTGATTTGTCCCAAGTGTTCATCATTGTTAGTACGCAAGGTCGCGCGCAAAGGGCCGCATGCCGGCACCGAGTTTTGGGCTTGTAGTTCAGCACCACGTTGTCGTCACGCCGAGCCAATTACAGCCTAAGCCGCGCCCGGTCTAGTCGCTTTCGGTTGCTCCGGTCCGTTACTGTTCTTCGCCAGCTAGCAGGTTTTTGATATTGCTACGGTGGCGCCAATAAATGAGTACCGCAATCAGTATGCATGCCATGCTTAGTGGTTTTGACCCTGTTAGAAACCAACTAAATAGCGGTAGCAACGCGAAAGCGGTTAGGGCTGCTAGTGATGAAATCTTACGAAGTAGATAAACCAGCACCCAGGTCGTGCCACAAGCCAGGCCTACCTGCCAATTTAACGAAAACAAAACTCCGTAAGCCGTCGCGACCCCTTTGCCGCCTTTGAAGTTGAAATAAAGCGGATAAATATGGCCTAGAAATGCTGTTAGTCCGACCAAAACTTGCACTGAAAATGAAAAATCCAACACGCGTGCGATCAGTACTGGCGCAACCCCTTTAGCGACATCACCGGCCAGGGTCAGAAAGGCAGCTTGTTTGCCATGCAGGCGCATCACATTCGTTGCGCCTGGATTTTTCGAGCCAGCCAAACGCGGGTCAGAGAGACCGAGGGTACGACAAACCAAAATTGCTGCTGACATCGACCCGGCCAAGTAGCCGCCGAGAACTAGCAAGATCGTGCCTAAGGTCAATATTTCTTTGAATTCCATAATCGGATTGTAGCCCATCAATGCGTCATTGCCATAAAGAAGTTAAGCTATCGGCCTGCGTGGCGCTCGCGAAATAAGCTGGCAAGGCGTAATCCTCGACCGGGTAGATTAGATGAATATTTTGAGCAGCAAGCAAGTCCGCGAGCGTTTTGAACGAATGTCGGCTGAAGAGGCGTCAATCTTCCATGATGAGATTGGTAGTAGGTTATTAGAGCGACTCGAGTTAGTTAAAATTAATCCGGGCAAAATCCTTGATGTTGATTGTGGCAATGGTTTGAATAGCCAGCGACTAAGTAGCCGATACACTCGCGCTTTTATTCTGGGTGTGGATGGAGCGCTAAATATGGCGCGCGCCGTAGCGCCTAAAGCGCCGCTTTTAGCAGCGTTTTTTAGAACACAAAAGGTCTTGGCCAGTGTTGCCGAAGCAAACGCATTACCTCTGGCTCCAGAGAGTGTGGATATGGTGTTTGCCAATCTGTTTTTGCCTTGGTCGGATAATCCTGATGCACAAATGTCGGAATTCGCCCGGGTACTCAAAGAAGAGTCGTTATTTGTATTCAGTTGTTACGGCCCGGACACGCTGCAGGAATTACGGCAGTTTGAGGTCGATTTACCCGTTTTTATTGATATGCATGACCTTGGGGATGCGGCGTTAGCCGCCGGTTTTTCCGATCCGGTCATGGAAATGGAGAAAATTATCTTTAGACACAAAAATGTTACAACTTTATGCCACGATTTGGAGCGCGCGGGCTTATTGGCTGCCGCTGAAATCAAGCGTCTCCGTAATCATCCGCAAGCGCAATCTATAAAAAATCTAAGCCTAACGATTGAGGTGGTATATGGCCACGCCTGGAAACCGGAATCCAAGTCGGGTGTCGAGACTTTCAAAGGTGTCGAAATACGACAAGCGTAACAGACAAGAAAGCCTTTATTTTGCCAATTAGCTCTGTTCTTGATCCCGCAGAAAGGTTAAAATCTATGCCGTTTGATGGCAACGCAGTGCTTCTGAGTTAAATGAGTCAGGCAGAAATTGTAATAACACCAAATGCTTCCCTCGAAAGGCACACAAATATCTTGTTCTTTTTGGGTATTTCGGTCGTGATTCTGGTTATCGCAATCGGCCTGACGATGATGGGCTATTGGTTGGTCCTGCCATTCGCAGGCCTCGAGCTGGTTGGTTTGGGTGCCGCACTGATAATGGTCGACTACAAGAATCAGTATCGAGAGATCGTAAGTATCTCGGAGCAAACGGTAAAAGTAGCGAGTGGTCATCGACAACCGCAGAAAAGTTATGAGTTCAATCGACGTTGGACGTCGGTATCGTTACAGGCCGGAGTGAGTATGCATCATCCGGAAAAGTTAATTTTGCGGTCGCAAGGGCGACAAGTTGAAGTAGGGGCGTGTCTGGTGCCTGAGGAACGTAGTGATCTTTGGCGCAGGTTAAAAAAGTTAATTGAGCAACCGTAGCTGGTTAGCGGTTGATGCGTCGGTACAGCAGGCCGACATAAGTAATAATTTTGGTTGGAGTTTGTTATGAAAAACGTGATTGGCCACTCTCTGAAGCTATCATGCGCGGTATTGGC
>CAZUMV010000206.1:0-1143 GCA_964621435.1 uncultured Thiotrichales bacterium
AGGCGATAATGTCTTCAAATTCGGTTGGCTTTAATTTGCCGATCAGATCTTTCAAGCCACCTGATTCGAGCTGAAACACCGCTGTGGTTTGTTTGTTAGACAACAAATCAAAGGTCGCTTTGTCATCCAACGGAATCTTGTTAATGTCCAGCACTTCACTCTGCTCTGCACCCTGCTCTTCGACGCGCGCAGCATTGATAGCTTTAACCGCCCAATCGATAATCGTTAACGTACGCAGACCAAGAAAATCGAACTTAACCAACCCAACCGACTCGACATCATCTTTATCAAACTGGGTAACCAGATTCTTGCCACCGGGCTCGCAATATAGTGCAGAAAAATCGGTCAGCTTGGTGGGCGCAATAACGACACCACCAGCGTGCTTACCGGCATTTCGGGATAAACCCTCCAGCTTTTTGGCCAAATCGATGAGGGTCGCGACTTCTTCATCTTCGTTATATAAATTACGCAGCTCTTCTTCTTGTTCCAACGCTTTATCCAGCGTCATTTTCACTTCAAACGGAATCAACTTGGCAATGCGGTCAACAAACCCGTACGGGTGTCCCAACACCCGCCCCACATCCCGAACCACAGCTTTGGCTGCCATGGTGCCGTAGGTAATAATCTGCGACACTTTTTCCCGGCCATATTGCTCAGCGACATATTCGATCACCGAGTCACGTTTATCCATGCAGAAATCAACATCGAAATCAGGCATCGACACCCGTTCGGGATTCAAAAAGCGCTCAAACAGCAAGTCGTATCGGAGCGGATCTATATCGGTGATCTTTAACGCGAACGCCACCAAAGAACCGGCACCGGAACCACGGCCAGGGCCCACCGGCACATCGTTCTCTCTGGCCCAGCGTATAAAATCAGCAACTATCAGAAAGTAACCAGGGAAACCCATCTGGTTGATCACGGCCAACTCAACATCCAACCGGTCACTATAGGTCTTTTGCTGCGCCTCTAACTGCTCGGGAGTAGCATCTTCCGGTACCACAATAATGCCACTGTCAAAACGCTCTTTAAGACCCACGCGCGATTCGCGCTCTATCCATGTCTCCGTGGTATGTTCTTCCGGAATAGGAAAATCAGGCAGCACACTGGTACCTAACTCCAAATGCATATTGCAGCGCTTGG
>CAZUMV010000206.1:1153-5382 GCA_964621435.1 uncultured Thiotrichales bacterium
TTTCAATGGCTGACGGAATGTCCGAAAACAGCTCAGCCATTTCTTCCGGAGTTTTTAAATATTGCTGCTCGGTATAATTCTTGGGCCGGGTCGGGTCATTGAGCGTAAAGCTGTCATGAATACACACACGCGCCTCATGTGCGCCAAAGTCAGACGAAGATAAGAACCGTACATCATTGGTCGCCACCACAGGTATTTGTTTTTTAGCGGCCAACTCCACCGCTTTATGCAAATGGGTATTCTCGTACTCCCTACCGGTGCGGTGCAGTTCAATATAAAAGCGATCCTCAAAATGTGACTGCCAAAACTTGAGCTCTTTCTCGAGCTTGCGCTTGTGGCTATTAATCAGGTTGTTACCCAAAACGCCATGCGCACCGCCTGATAAAACAATCAAACCCTCATTATGCTCCGCCAACCATTCCGGCTGCATATAAGCCTTACCCAACTTTTGACCATCGATAAAACTTTTCGAAATAAGCTCGGCCAAATTCGCGTAACCGGCATCATTTTGGCACAGCAGTGTTACGCGCGCCGCTAACTCAGCCTCTTGTACCCAGGCATCCACGCCAAAGATGGGCTTGATACCTTTTTCAAGCGCCGCCCGAAAAAATTTCACCATCGCAAACAAGTTGCTTTGATCCGTTAAGGCCACCGCCGGCATACCACTATCTGCCACTTGCTGCATCAGCGGCTTAATCCGCACTACACTATCTACTAGTGAAAATTCAGTATGGACTTTTAAATGAACGAACGGCGTACTCATAGACCCTCAAACAAATCGCGCATTGGCGTAAAGCTTTTACGGTGATGACGACATGGGCCAATCGTCATGATCTGCTCACGGTGGAACTTGGTCGGGTAACCTTTATGTTGTTTGAAACCATAATCCGGGTAGCGTTTGTGCAAGGCGCACATCTCGGCGTCCCGCGTTTCTTTTGCAATAATTGATGCGGCACTAATCGCCGCGACCTTGGAATCACCTTTAACAATAGCCTCAGCGGGCATCGCCACATCGGGACAGCGGTTACCGTCCACAAGGACCTGATCAATTTTAATATCAAGACTCTCAATGGCTCGCTTCATAGACAGCATACTGGCCCATAATATATTGAGCTTATCTATCTCTGTGACACTGCAACGCCCAACCGCCCAAGCCAACGCATTGGCTTTTATTTCAACCAGCAGTTCAGCGCGCTTTTTGGCTGATAAAACCTTTGAATCTGCCAAACCGGCAATCGGCTTTTCAGGGTCTAAAACCACCGCAGCGGACACAACTGGACCCGCTAAAGGCCCCCTGCCTGCCTCGTCAACTCCGGCGATAATTTGAACCATATGCGGAAAACTCCTGAAGGCTGTAACATTAACATAAAGCCCTCTTTTACGGCACCAACTAAGCCATCCGGATTTAGCCAGCTAAGCTAGAGATTTGATTGAGAGCTTAAGGTAAACTATTGATTGTTAATTGAGCTGCAATAATCGTACTCATGTCCAACTCCATACTCATCGTGACCGGCGAAGCCTCCGGCGACAAACATGGCGCCAATCTGGCTCTGGAGTTGAAACAATCTGCCCCGGAAATACATATCAGTGCCATGGGCGGTGAAGCGCTGGGCAATGAAGCGTTAGCTAAAGCTGGCGTAGACATTGTCGTAGATAACCGCGGTCTTGCCGTTATGGGTTTGGTGGAGGTACTCAGGCACTACCCGGATATCAGGCGCGCCCTAAAAACCCTGACGCAATATCTGAAAGATAACAAACCGGATCTACTGGTATTGATTGACTACGCCGAATTCAATCTTAAGCTCGCTGCGCAAGCAAAGAAGCTGGGTATACCTGTTTTGTTCTACATTAGCCCCAAGTTCTGGGCGTGGCGTGAAAAACGGGTGAATCGAATAAAGCGCCTGGTAGATAAAATGGCAGTCATCTTCCCTTTTGAAGTAGCGTTCTATGAAAAGAACGGCGTGCCAGTGAAATACGTCGGTAACCCGCTTGCCGGAAAAGTTGCCGCCAGTCATAGCAAAGCTGACAGTCTTAAGAACTTTGACCTTAACGCAAACCAAGCAGTGATTGGCATCTTCCCCGGCAGCCGCCGAAGTGAAATCAGCCGCCTGTTACCGATCTATCTAAAAGTGAGAGAACAACTTCAAACTGAACATCCCGATGCACAATACTTGCTACCGTTGGCGCCCGGCGTAAACCAGGAAAAGCTCGAACAATGGGCAAAGACAAACCTGCCAAAAGACATCCTTCTCGTTTCACCTGATCAGATATATGACGCCATGCAATGCTGTGATGCCGCCATGGTCACCATGGGGACAGTCACCTTGGAAGCCGCGCTCATGAAAATGCCGATGCTCACCGCCAACAAAGTTGCGGGAGTCAGCTACCATCTATTGAAAGGCATGGTCACCACCGAATATTTCACTCTGGCAAACATTGTCGCAGAAAGAGAAGTGGTTAAAGAATTCCTGCAATATGAAGCAACGCCGGCAGCCCTTACCGAAGAGATCAACCGCATACTTACTGACGACAGCTACCGGAACTCAATGACAGAAAACCTCCAACAGGTTAAAAACAAGATTGGCGATGACAATGGTTCAGCTAACGTCGCGAAACTGGTGCTGGAGATGCTGGGCGAAGGCAACTAAGCAGTACCGAGCAGCAAATTTCTACAAACGATCTGCCGGACTTTTCACCGGCGCCACACCGGGCCGATTAAGCACATGCGTGTAAATCATCGTCGTTGAAACGTCCGCATGCCCAAGCAATTCCTGAACCGTGCGAATATCTGTTCCGGATTCCAGCAAATGCGTTGCAAACGAATGACGTAACACATGGGTGCTGACCGGCTTGTGAATGCCAGCGGCAATGGCTGCTTTTCGAATGTGTTTTTGCAATGATGTTTCGTGCAAATGATGTCGCCGTGTTTTCCCCGAACGCTGATCTGTCGAGATTCGGGTCGAAGCGAACACATACTGCCACGCCAAGCTTTTCGCCTGTGCCGGGTATTTCTTCAGCAACCCATGCGGCATGAAAACCTCGCCATATCCAGCATCAAGATCTCCTGCATGCTGAGTCTTACGGAACTTCAAGTGCTCGCGCAAAGCATCTTGATACTTTAACGGCAGTGGCACAATACGGTCTTTTCCGCCCTTACCATCTCGTATTATGAGAAGGTCTTGCTCGAAATTAACATCCTTTATACGCAATCGAACACACTCCATTAACCGCATACCTGAACCGTACATCAAGCCCGCCATTAGCCCAGCGGTGCCATTAAGCTCAGCGAGCAACCTCCGCATTTCATCAGTGGTAAGTACTACTGGTAATTTTCTCGTACGCTTAGACTTAGCGAACTCCAATTGCCCGAGCGGAAGGTCTAGAACCTGAGTGTAAAGATAAGAAATTGCTGACAAAGCCAAACTTTGAGTCGCCGGGCTGACATTGTTACTCATCACCAAACTGGTTAAGAATTCTTGCACATCCTCATCGCCCAGAGAATCTAATGACTTTCCGTTAAGTCCAGAGAGAAACCGATTAGCCCAATTTGAGTAACTGATTTCCGTTCGCATCGCCATCTGACGCACACGTATTGAGCTTACTAATTTATCAATCAAGCCTGGATAATTCTTTTCAACAGTTTCAACACGGTTAATCGATTTGTCGTCGCCCAGATTATCTACTTTTAATTCGTTAGGAATCGGCTCACGCTTAATAGTGTGGTGGTTGAAATTAATGGTGTAGGAAGCATCAGTCCAACGACCCCATTCAAACCTCTTCGCCCATTCCAATTCAAGTATATCGACCAACATCATCTTTAGCCCATCCAACATTTGACGAAACTGCCAATCCTTCATTCGGGTATCGCGGCCGGCTTGATCCAGAAAAACGGTTAAATCTTTATCAGACACATCGCTAAAAGACCGATCCCCAAGAAATTCCTTGAAGCTCTCGACATGCTTAGCATAGTACTGTTTGGCACTTTGCTTGATATGGCGCTTATCAAGCAAATCGTTAAATCGGTGCCAATTAGACGATTTTGACGACACGTTTTCTACATTTACGCTCATTTGATCCGCTCCCCAATAAAAGCCCTACTAATATTAATTCTTTATAATCTGAATTATACAGATTCCGTATAATCAGGTAAAATACGGATTCCGTATAGTTCACTGTTAAGTTTATGAACATACCTGAAACGCCAGAACAAATATTCACAGTAATGCTTA
>CAZUMV010000207.1:0-5365 GCA_964621435.1 uncultured Thiotrichales bacterium
ATACCGCATGAGGCGCTCCAAAAAATTGCCAATTGCGCCCCATGGCCTGCATACGCGCTGGTTTATCGTCTCGCTCAATACTCAATGAATCGTATAACGCCATAGCGCTGCCCCACTGACGATCGCGATGCGTGCCTTGATAATTCATGCCCCAGTTAAAATCAGGATTTGGCGTATTCCCTGCGGTGACTACTTGCAGCATTTTTTGCCCAAGCGTTTTAAGCTTCTCGCCGGAAACAACAATTGGTTCCCACGGTTGCGTATTACAGTTAGACGCCGAACGTTGTGCTGACGCGAAAATATCGATCAGTTCTTGTTCGGGTATTTCTTCGGGGAAATACCCGCGCACCGAATAGCGGTTTTGTAATAATTTATTGACGCTCATTTCTTCTCCCGAGAATATATGTCTTCTGTGTAATTATTATAAAGATACGTGGTTTAGAAGCAAAAAATGATGGTTCGTTTCTTTGAAGATGTAGCTCAATTAGTGGCAGTGATATAGTAAACCGAACAAACGCGCTGGAATTATTTTAGTGAACGAAAGAGCTATCTGGGTTGATTATGCCAAAGGCATTGGCATTATTTTGGTGGTTTATTATCACGTCGCCCGGGGAATATATAATGCCGGTATTCCTTTTCCTGAATTGCTATTTCGTAGTGTAGATACGACCCTCTATTCTTTTACCATGCCTTTGTTTTTCTTTTTATCCGGGTTGTTCTTTTCCCAATCGTTCGCCAGGCTAGGTCCCGAAAAACTCGTCTTGAGTAAAATTGATACCATTGTTTATCCCTATGTTATCTGGTCGATCTTGCAAGGTAGTATTGAAGTTGGGTTTTCGAAATTCACTAATTTTAATGTCACGTTTGCAGAGGTTTTCTCGTTATTTTGGCAGCCAAGAGCGCAGTTTTGGTTTCTTTTCGCGCTTTTTCTCATCTTTACTTTTAGCACTTTGGTTTACAAACTGACTTCTAAAACGTATCGCTTGCCGATTCTCGTATTGATCGCATTGGTATTATATTTTGTGGAGAATGTACCAGAGCATTGGAGTTTGCATTTTATTTGTTTGAACTTGCTCTTTTTCTGTTTCGGTAGCGTTTTCATGAAATACCACGCAATAAAATATTTCGCGAATTTTAAAATGTTACTGATATTGTGTTTCCTATTCGTTATGGGTCATTGGCTCTATCAGTTTCATTTTTCTTTAAGCGTATCAAACCACAGTGTATGGTTAATTTTGTTGGTGTTTACATCGATACTATTTATTGTTTCTTTGTCCAAGATGCTATCTACTAAAAATATTAAATCATTAGAGATTCTTGGTGCGTCATCAATGGCGATATATTTGATGCATATATTGGCGGGCAGCTCGATTCGGGTGTTTTTGCAAAAGGTGCTCCACATCGACGTTCTATTAGTGCATTTGGTATTGGGTATTATTGTTGCTATTCTGCTGCCACTGCTGGCGGTTGTGGTGATAGAGAAATATAAAATACCTTATGTGTTTTCGGCGCCGATATCTGCATTGTTCAAGCGTTCGAAGCTTACTGCTTCGACCTGGTAATTCCGTTTAATTTAAAGAGGTGTGGCATGAATGAAAGTTTGGTAACGGTCGATGTGAGCTCACATATCGCTGATGTCCGTATAAATCGTCCTGACAAAAAGAATGCTTTAAGTTCGAGCTTAATGACCGCTATCGCCGAAGCTGGCAAGACTGTTGCCGCCAACAAAGATGTGCGCGCGGTTGTTTTGTCGGGCAATGGTGATACCTTTTGCGCGGGTATGGACATCAGTAATTTTATGGATCCGAGTTGGATAAAAAACCCGTTTGGTGATGGACGAGGAGGCGACAATCCCAACTTTTTTCAAGCGTGTGCCTGGGTATGGCGTGACTGTCCGGCGCCGGTAATCTGCGCCTTGCAAGGCGTCGCGTTTGGTGGAGGTTTGCAAATTGCGCTGGGCGCGGATATCCGCATTGCCCACCCGAATACCCGCTTATCAGTGATGGAGATTAAGTGGGGTTTGATTCCGGATATGAGTGCGTCGCAAACGTTACGTGATTTGGTGTCTATGGATGTTGCCAAGGAGCTAACCTTTACTGGTCGAATAGTAGCAGCGGAAGAAGCACATCAATTAGGTTTGGTTACCAGGGTTAGTGAAACTCCATTTGAAGATGCTATGAGCATGGCAGCCGAGATTGCCAAGCAAAACCCGGATGCGATTAGTTATAGTAAACAACTATTTCAGCAAACTTGGTATGGGGATCCGATCGAAGGTTTGCGTACCGAAGAAAAACTGCAAACGAAGACATTGCAAGCGGGTAATCCGAATGAAGCGATGCAGGCCGAAATGCAAAAACGCACGGCTAACTTCAGCCAGCGATCAATGGATAGTATTGAAAGTAAAATACAGGATTGATTAGTGCCTTCCGGATTGGAGAGTTAATATAAACGCTCGGAAGCCGCAATCGGCTTATCATAAAGTGTGTTATCTGGTAAAAAAAATCCCGACGGCGATACAGGAAGGTCACCGTCGGGAATAATTACGACTTTGTTGAGGCATGAGGATCAGTAGTTAAAGTCGTATTTCAGCACCTCTGATTATGTCGTAGCTCGAATGCGAAAGAATCTCAATCACGCATTTTTGTGTATCTATTTGTAACCAAGGTTCAATCAACAGCCAAGTAAAACGCCACTGGTGTATGATTTCGTCATGAGTAAAGTGTTATTAATTGATGATGACGAACGTCACTCGCAACTCCTAAAATCCTATTTGGCGCAGTTCAATATCGATTTAACTTACGCTCTGGACGGTGAAACCGGTTTGCAGTTGCTCAAACAGGAGCAGCCGGATCTTTTGCTGCTCGATGTTATGTTGCCGGGTAAAGATGGTTTTGAAATTTGCCGAGAAGTACGGAAATCCAGCAATATTCCGATTATCATTTTAACTGCCAGAGGAGATGTCACAGATCGGGTCTCGGGTCTGGAGCTGGGTGCCGATGATTATGTCGGTAAGCCATTTGAGCCACGCGAACTGGTTGCTCGAATCCAGAGTATTTTGCGTCGGGTAGAGGCGCCACCAGAGGTTGGTGAAATATTGCATTTTGAGGGAATGGTCATAGATAAAAGCAATAATAGCGTGATGGTTGATGATGAGGTTGTTCGCTTAACGTCTATGGAAACGCAATTGCTTACATTGCTTGCAAGTTACGCGGGCAAAAAGTTGTCGCGCGATGAAATATTGAATCAACTTAAAGGGATTGATGCCGAATTGCTAACCCGTTCGGTAGATATTATGGTTAGTAGAGTTCGTCAGAAACTTGGTGATACGCATAAACCCTCAAGATTTATTCAAACCGTTTGGGGTTTTGGCTACGTTTTCGTCGGGCGACGCATCGGTTAATGCTAAGAAAGCTTTCGCATTCCTTGTCGTTTCGGTTGGTCGGGATTTTTCTATTATTGTGTCTGATTTTCGGTTACGGCTCGTTGCTTGCCATGAGATGGGTCTATTCTTCAGATCAATTGCGCGAGTTGGTCAGTGGTCATTTGGCATTGCATATTGATTATGTCAAAGATGATATCGGGCACCCACCAGATTTTTCAAACGCACTGCTGATCACGCAAAAAATTCCTGTTGATATCCGGATTGTTGGTAAAGGCGTTAACTGGGCGTCCGATGAGGATTTTCCGCAGCTTGATGATCTTGATTTTGGCGGTATCGATGTGGTTAGCGTGGACGCGCAACCGTGGTTACGTGATCTCGACGATATTAAATTCGCAGGAACGGCCTCGCACAAATTTCTCAAAATCGTGCAGGATGAGTACTTCATCATCGTTTCTTCTCCACGCATTGCCGATACTACCAGTGAGCGTTCTTTGTTACCGGTTATTTTGTTGGTCGGTATCTTGACGATTCTTGGCTCCTTTCTGGCAGTACACTCTTTATTTAAACCGATTCATGCGATTCGACAAGGCGCCAATAAAATTGGGAGAGGTGACTTTTCCCATCGGGTTGCGAGTTCGCGCGCCGATGAGTTAGGAGATTTGGCAAACGATATTAATGATATGGCCAATGAAGTCGAGAGTATGTTGGATGCCAAGAGACAGTTGTTGTTCGGTATTAGCCATGAGTTACGGTCACCACTGTCGCGCATGAACCTCGCTCTGGAAATCATGCCTGACGCGGAAGCGCTGCAACCTTTAAAGAATGATATTGATGAAATGGAGAGTATCATCAGCGTGCTGTTGGAAGCTGAGAGATTAAACGAGCGGCATGCGCCACTTACATTAGTGCGGACCTCGGCACGGGAGCTAACCGAGTCCTTGATAACGAGTTTTTTTTCCGAAGACGCGCATCGAATTCGTACCAAGATCCCGCCGGATTTATCCATCACCGTTGACGAGGCACGTACCAAGCTGATGTTGAAGAATTTAATCAGTAACGCGCTTAGATATATTGATGACCTCTCCGGTTATGTTGAATTAGAATTTTCCGAAACGCCGACCGGCTGGCTTTTAAAGGTGCGTGATAACGGCAGTGGGTACCCTGAAGACCTAATTGATCAAATCGGCGAGCCATTTTTTCGTATCGAAGCATCGCGGTCCCGACACAAAGGGTATCGCGGTTTGGGTTTGTACCTAACCAAGTCAATTGCCAAAGCACATGGTGGTTCGCTGTATCTTGATCGTACCTGGCAAGACGGAGCCTGTTTCGTTATTGAACTACCCTTCGAGTAGTTTTTTGGTGTATAAACAAAAAAGCCTCGACAATATCGAGGCTTTTTTTTGCAACTACGAAAGAAGCGTTACTTTTTCTTTGCTTCTTGTCGTGCTTTCTCTTCTTCAATAACTTTCTCTGCCACAGCTTTCGGGCAGGGCAGGTAGTGCGCGAATTCCATAGAGAATTGTCCACGACCAGAAGTCATCGTACGTAAGTGACCGATGTAGCCAAACATTTCTGATAGCGGCACATCCGCTTTAACGCGCACACCAGTGGCACCAGACTCTTGATCTTTGATCATGCCGCGGCGTCTGTTCAGGTCACCGATAACATCACCGACATGGTCATCAGGGGTAAATACGTCTACCTTCATGATTGGCTCAATTAATTGCGGGCCGGCTTTGGTCATGGATTGACGATAGGCACCACGTGCGGCCAGTTCAAATGCGACCGCCGAGGAATCCACCGCGTGGAAGCCACCATCATAAAGCTCAACAGCGACATCCAATACCGGGAAGCCCGCTAATGGACCATTTTCCATCATGTTCTTAAAGCCTTTTTCAATCGCCGGGAAGTATTCCTTGGGAACGTTACCGCCGACCACAGTTGAGTTGAAGACGAAACCGTCGCCTGGCTCTCCGGGGGTGA
>CAZUMV010000208.1:0-5346 GCA_964621435.1 uncultured Thiotrichales bacterium
TAATACGGGTTTATTTAGTCAGTAACAATAGCTGCCTGGTTTTCGCCACCGTTGTAATCAGCGCCATCGTACACTTCCGTTAGCCGCGTTCCGTGGTAGTAGGTTTTTCGATAGGCTTCCTGCGACTTGATCACCTCATACCAAGCGGTCACCATTGGACAATCAGACCATAGTTCAGATAAACCCAGATCATTCATGCGATCAATTGTCGGGGTGATGCAATAGTCAGCCAAAGTCAGGTCACTGCCCATCAACCAGGGTCCGCCACTTTTGTTCAGGCCGGTTTCCATATACTGCATAGTCTGGCGTAAGCGATCCCGAGCGAGCCCCGATTCAAACTCGTCAAAGCCGTGTTCCTTGCGCATTTTCTTGAAAAACTGCTTGCGGATTGGATGAGTATCGACAAAGTCTTCAAACTCTTCCTGGGTCAGCTTGTCGAAACGCTTACTTAAATACTGGTTGAACGAAGGTACACGAATCGCCGGTGTTGGCACTTCCTCAAAATAGCGCATCCACTTTCTCATGTGGGCACGTTTGACTGGATCTGATGGAGTTAAGGAGTTTTCAGGAAAGACCTCATCCAGATATTCGAGAATCACGGAGGAATCAACAATGACATCTTCGTTGTGCATTAGCGTTGGCACAACACCGTTGGGATTAAGTTTTAAATACCAGTCGGACAGGTGTTCCTGCTTTTTCGAATCGACCGGGCGATCATTAAATGCGAGACCTTTCTCCCAAAGCGCAAGGCGCACTTTTTGGCTGCAGGTTGATTGCGGAAAGTTATAAAGTTTTAGCGACATGGTAGCTGATCCCGGCCAATTTACAGGAGCGAAAGAGACTACCATATAATTTCGGTATACCGATAACTTTACCACTTATTTCGAAATTTCCTGTATATTGAATTTAAAATTAAATCTGCGTCTATTGCGTTTACCTAGTCCTGATGCGGATCCATTGAAGACGTAACAATAACGTCAATTGACAGGAGAGCACGATGAAACGCAGGGATTTCCTAAAACAATCTGCCGCCTCGTTGGCTGGCTTTTCGTTCGTAGGCTGCAGTCTTGGTAGCAACCTGTCACCCGATGGCTCATCAATCACTCATCGCCACCGCCCCGTTATGGTGAATGGCAAACGCATGCTTACAGTTGATATTCATGCCCATAGCTATGTACATGATGTCTGGCCACTGGTTGCAGACAGCGGCAAAGTCGACTATCTGGAAGGATTCGTCAACACGCCACCGCTACGAAACAAACTTGATGCCAACAATGTTGATTTTCGATTGCAACAAATGGATGAACAAGGCATCGATGTTCAGGCTGTTAGCCTGCATGTCGGTCAATACCATCACTGGGCAGATCGGGACCTGGCAACCCAAATCATCAATATTCAAAACGAAAAGATTGCCGAATTGTGCGCGCTACATCCTGAGCGGTTTGTCGGTATGGGCGCTGTGTCATTACAACATCCTGATTTAGCCATTCAACAAATGAAGCACGGTATTAAAGAACTGGATATGCGTGGTTACATGATTACCGCCTCGGTTGATGGTGAGGAATTAGCCAGTCCGCGGTTTCATCCATTTTGGGCAGCGGCAGAAGAACTTGGTACCGTTATTTTTATTCACCCCAGAAATTTCCCCGAAGCTAAAAATCGACTCAAGGGCAATGGCAGGCTGGACAATGTCATCGGCAACCCACTGGAAACATCGGTCGCCCTTTCACATTTGATCTTCGAAGGTACTTTAGACAAATACCCGGGTTTAAAAATTTGTGCGGCGCACGGCGGCGGCTACCTGCCCTCCTACATTGGTCGATCTGACCACTGCGCCAACCACACGCCAAAATTTTGCACACCCACCGAAAAAATTCCGAGTGAAACACTCAAACAACTATATTTCGACACGTTAGTATATTCGACTGAAAATCTTCGCCATTTGGTTAACACAGTTGGCGCAGACCGACTGGTCGTTGGCACGGACTTTCCGTTCGGCATGAGTAATAAGGACGGCGTCAATCACGTCTTGTCTGTGGCTGAACTCAGCGAGCAGGATCAACAAGCAATTCTGGGTGGCACAGCGGCCGAGTTGCTAGGTCTGTCACTTAACAAGACCTGATCGATATGACTATCAACCTCACAGTCAACGGTATGCCGGAAACGTTGGATATCGACCCCGAAACACCTCTACTAGATGCACTCAGAAACGATCTCGAACTCAACGGACCGAAATTCGGTTGTGGCCTGGCGCAATGCGGTGCTTGTTCAGTACTAATGAATGGAAAATCTGTGCGGTCTTGCGTTATGCCGGTATCGAGTGCAGAAGGACAATCTATAACCACACTGGAGGGACTCGGCGACGAAGAAAATCCACACCCGTTGCAAAAAGCGTTTATCGATCATCAGGCAATTCAGTGCGGCTATTGCGCTAATGGCATTATTATTTCTGCGGCTGCCTTTCTTAACAGCAATCCAAACCCGGAGTTGACAGAAATAAAACAAGCGCTGTCTGGACATTTGTGCCGCTGCGGTGCCCAACCAAGAATGCTCAACGCGGTGGTAGACGCGGCCAAAGCATTGCAAGGAGCGGATGATGACTGATCAGCTCATAATGGACCGCCGGGCATTTCTCAAATCCACCGGAAGCACATTGGGCGCGTTATTAGTCCCCATCACGCTTGTTGCCTGTGATTCGAAACAAAGCACACTACAAACAGACAGCACAGACGGAAGCGTTACCATCGGAAACTGGTTAAAGCTGGACGCTTCCGGAATAGTCGAACTCTGGCTTGGCAAGGTTGAACTCGGGCAAGGCATTGGTACCGCAATGGCGCAAGTCGCTGCTGAATCACTCGCGGTCGACTTTGACCGAATCAAGGTTATGCCAGTGGACACGCAATACTCGCCGGATCAAGCCTACACCTTCAGTAGTATTTCGGTGCAACAAAGCGGACCCGCTATAAAAAAGGCAGCAGCAGCCGCGAGCCATTGGCTGAAGAAAAAGGCTGCCGCCGAATTGTCTATAAATGTAGATGAATTACGCGTCCAGGACGGTCAATTTTTTAGCGACGTCAAAGATACCGGGCTAACTTACTGGCAACTGGTTGCGGATCAACAAACAGAGTTACCGCCGGCTAAAGAAATGCCCGAACCTGCAGCACCAACACAAAAGGTCGTTGGTCAGTCAATCCCGAGAATTGATATTCCCGGGAAAGTCTTCGGAAAAAGCAGCTATCTTCAAGACCTTAGACTCGACAATATGCTGCATGCCAGAATCATCAATCCCCCCGCGCCGCGTGCCACGCTGGATAAATTTGATCCGGGTGTTGTTGACAATCTGCCCGGCGTGGAAAAAGTCATTCGTGACGGCAACTTCGTTGCAGTGGTCGCGCTGCACGAACATCAGGCCAGGCAAGCGGCAAGCAAACTCAAGCAGTCGCTGCAATGGTCGCTCAAGAGCGACCTGCCAGAACACGCCAATATATATAAATGGCTGCAGTCGGCAAAAGCGCAGCTTGAAGTGGTCGCCGAAAAAACCAGTCCAGAACCAGCCGTTGATGGTGGGCAACGCTTTCAGGCAAGTTATCAACGTCCGTATCAATGTCATGGATCGATCTCTCCGTCTGCGGCAGTCGCGCTGTTTGAAAACGAATCTTTAACCGTCTGGAGTCACGCACAAGGTATGTATCCGCTGCGCAATGCGATCGCCAGAGCAGTTGGTTTACCTGCCTCAAGTGTTCGCTGTTTATTCCGGGAAGCAGCAGGTTGCTATGGGCATAACGGTGCAGATGATGCTGCCTGCGAGGCAGCCGTCCTGGCGATGCAAATGCCCGGCAGGCCGGTACGCCTACAATGGGAGCGCAATGACGAGTTTTTGCGCGAACCGTTAGGCTCGGCAATGCATATTGAGACCAGCGCTACGCTGGATGACAATGGTCGTATCCGAAACTGGGGTTATGATCTGTGGAGTTGCCCACACGCCAGTCGTCCTACCAGTGCCGAGACCGCCGGCAACCTTTTATATGCGCAACATCGCGAACAACCACTGGACCAGCCGCCGCCACGATCTATCCCACAACCTAATGGCGGCTCGGACAGAAACGGGGTTCCGTTATATGATTTCGATGCCTTGAAGGTAACCAAACATTTGGTGACCGACATACCTTTGCGGGTATCTGCATTACGCGGTTTGGGTGCATACGCCAATGTCTTTGCGATCGAGTCGTTTATGGATGAACTTGCTCACCATGCTAATACGGACCCACTGGACTTTCGCATCCAACACCTCAAAGACCCGCGCGCAATTGCGGTTTTGGAAAAACTCGGCGAAGTCAGCGACTGGGCCAATCGTCCTGCTGCCGGTAACGGTTCCGGTTGGGGAATAGGATTTGCGCAATTTAAAAACCGGGCCAGCTACCTCGGCATGGTCTATCAACTCGAAGTGGATGCTAAAAAGTCAATTTCCCTCAAACGCGCCATTGGCGTTTGCGACGCCGGTGAAGTTATAAATCCAGACGGCTTACGCGCGCAACTTGAAGGCGGAATTGTGCAATCATCGAGCTGGACGCTCAAAGAAGAAATGAAATTCAACCGGAACAAAGTTGTTTCCAATGACTGGAGCAGCTATCCAATATTACGGTTTGATGAAGTACCCGAAATAGAAATTCACCTGATGCCCGCTAACGGCAACAAGTCACTGGGTGTTGGCGAAACCGCGCAAGGACCAACCGCGGCTGCGATTGCGAACGCACTGTATCACGCCAGCGGACAACGACTGCGCACCCTGCCCTTGACGTTAGCCTAAAACACACGAAGTATGAGTTTATACACCTATTCCTGGATATTCATGACGCTGTATATAGGCGCCATGCTGGGTTTTGGTTATATCGCCAGTCAGCGGGTTAAAGACGCAGATGATTTCGCTACCGCCCGAAGTAGCTATGGTCCACTTTTGCTGGCGTTGGCGTTCGCTTCGACCGCTGCCAGCGGCGCGACTTTCCTCGGTGTACCGGGTTTATCCTACACCTACGGATTCTCGATCATGTGGATCGCCTTCCTCTACCCGGTTGGTATTTATATTGGTGTCATGATTTGCCAACGTAACGTCGGACGTTTTGGTAATGAATCCGGGGCCCGTTCAATCCCTGAATATCTGGGCGAACGCTACCAATCCGAAGCGCTGCGCATTTCGGCAGCAATCATATCGTTACTACTGTTGTTTTATCTTGCCGGACAATTGGTGGCGGGCCTGGTGATGTTTGAAATGATGCTCGGGCTTTCGAAACAATGGGCGTTGGCAATAACCGCGGTGGTATTGATTGGCTACGTAACTATGGGTGGTGC
>CAZUMV010000209.1:0-5311 GCA_964621435.1 uncultured Thiotrichales bacterium
CCTCGAATGGTTTCAAAGGTGAGACTAATTGACAGACTAATTGATCTTTTCGCGGAAATGGGCAGATTTGAATTATTGAATAGTAATCCGCAACCTCGTTGTGCGGCACGCGCCCGGTGAAGGTAACCATGTCACTGATATTCAGATCAATCGCCAATTGTTTAAGCAGATCCAATTCGCTGCCATCGCCGACCGCGAGAAAATGGAAATCTATGCGTGTTCTTTGTCTTAGTAAAGAAATCGCTTTCAGAAGTAAATCGAGACCTTCATATTGCTGCATGCTGCCGACATAGCCGATGACCACCTTCCCGGCCAAACCCAATGATTTCAGAAGTTTTTGATCAGGTTCACGAATCGAAAATTTCTCTAGATCAACGCCGTTCGGTACCACGGTGATTTTGTCCTCGGCGATTCCTTTGTTGATCAAAAATTCTTTGAGTGCCTGTGTAATCACAACAACATGATCAGCACGACCACAAGCCTCCAGCTCCATACGCATTGATTGCTTATACAGATCAGAATCCAGATATTCAGGTACCGCTGATGCGCGGGTAATATCCCATAGTCCCCGCACTTCGTAAATCACAGGAATCCCGAACTTGCTCCCGGCCACGCACGCAGCGATGCCGTTGACATGGTTGGAAGATGCATGAATTAGCGCTGGATTTTTTTGCGCCAGGAACTCTATTACCGCCCGATTATTTCTCGCAAAAAATTCTTCAGAACCAATTTTAACAAAGTCGTTTTTTTCAGGAAGTGCACGAAAGTACTCAACGCCATCAATTTCATCGACTTCACTCACACTTGCACCCTTTTGCAGATTCACGTCAACCGGAAAACCATAGCGCGTCAAGCAACTGACTTGCCATCGTTTCCGAAGCAAGGATTTCACCATACTTTGGCTGCGCGCGGCATAGCCAGCCGAGACGTATGGCAAACTGTTGTACACTAGGAACACTACGGAATCTGAATCGGAGCCGCCTAATACAGTGCTCGCGGATTGATGAGGAAAAGGATAACCGTCTTCCAGCAACTGTAGCTGCCAGTTTAAACAGTCCAACCTGGTTTTGTCTGCACCATCGGCTGGAGGTTTTAACTCCAATAAGGCATCTCTGGCGAGGCGTAAATGACCTGCTTTTTCGAGCGCTCGAGATTTATCCCTGAGAACATAAGTGCGGGATTTAAAGTATTTTCGCTTCCAAATTCTAAATTTGGAAACTACTGGAACCAGTAATTTCCATCTGATTGAATACCACAAATTATCCATAGCATACTTGCTTCACAAAACAACGCTATCTACGGCACTGTAACAGAAAGCACCGGTGACTGTCGCCAATTCAATTAGACGCGTTATTTTTCCTCTACCGCGTTTCCAGAATCGCTGGCAACACGCCGATCCGCTCGTCGCTCTTTAAGTGCGCCACAAAAGTCCAACGGTGATTGAATTCTCAATTCATTCGACACTGTAAACTCCTTGTGCGCGACTAATACAGCCAATGCATTGGGTTTCTTATAATCAATCGCCTGGTCAAGTGACATTAACTCACAGCCTAACTCCGCTAAATGTTCTGGTAGCCGATCAATATTGGGTTCAACTACTTTTACCGCATATCCTTTTTTGGCAATCGCCTCGATGATTTTCAGGGCCGGACTTTCGCGAAGATCGTCGATATTAGGTTTGAATGCAGCACCTAGGCAAAGAACATTTTTCGTGCCTAATTCGTCAGCATGCGCAGTAATGGTATCGATCACGACAAGTGGTTTTCCATCATTAATATCTCGTGCAGCCCGAACAATCTTCGCTTCTTCAGGGGTCTTGTTGACGATAAACCAAGGATCTACGGCGATACAATGTCCGCCGACGCCCGGGCCAGGCTGCAGAATATCTACTCGAGGATGTCGATTCGCCAATTCTATTAATTCCCAGACATTGATATCGAGCTTGTCGCAAATGATTGACAGCTCGTTGGCAAAAGCGATATTTACATCACGAAAACTATTTTCCGTCAGCTTTGCCATTTCTGCAGTACGTGCATTAGTAACCACGCAGTGGCCTTCGACAAATATTTTATATAAGGCCACAGAAGCTTCTGAACACTTTGGCGTCATGCCGCCAATAACCCGATCATTGTCGACCAGCTCTCTTAGAACCTGTCCCGGTAGTACGCGTTCCGGACAATGCGCAATTCGTATATCTGAATCTTCTCCTGCCTGCCGAGGAAATGTCAGATCAGGACGCGCAGCCGCTAGCCAGTCCGCCATTTTTTCGGTTGCGCCTACCGGTGAAGTCGATTCGAGAATAACCAAATTTCCTGATTCAAGCACCGGAGCTATCGCTTTACTGGCCGCTTCGATATAACTTAAGTCGGGTTCATGATCGTTTTTGAAAGGTGTAGGCACAGCAATGACAAAGGCATCAGCTGCCTCTGGTGTTACCGTTGCCTTAAGGTAACCTTGCGAGACGGCACCCATCACAACAATATCCAGATCGGGCTCAATGATATGAATCTCACCCCTGTTAATGGTATCAACGGCTTTTTGATTGACATCAACGCCGATCACCTGCTTTTTTCTCGAGGCAAATACTGCCGCGGTAGGTAATCCTATATATCCTAAACCGATTACCGAGATTTTATTAAATTCCATTTTCAGTACCTTTACTTTTTTGATTGGCTTTCGCCAGTAGTTATCCTCGTTGTTGGGATTGACCGTCTTCAGCAATCCCTTCGGTCGTCGCAGCATCCATTGATGCCATAACATCGATTATTCTTTCGCACGCTTTGCCATCACCATATGGATTATGCGCCTGGCTCATAGCGTGATAGGCAACATCATTGGTTAATAGCTCAATAATGTTCTGCTTAATACTGTCTGGCTCTGTTCCTACCAATTTAACTGTGCCTGCATCAACTGCCTCGGGCCGCTCCGTGGTGTCACGCATAACAAGCACAGGTTTGCCTAACGAAGGCGCCTCTTCCTGAATACCGCCAGAATCCGTTAGAATGATTGTAGACTTGGTCATCAAATAGACGAACGGCAAATAATCCAATGGTTCGATAAGATGAATATTATCGATACCTTGCAACAACCTATTCACAGGCTCACGCACGTTGGGATTTAGATGCACTGGATAAACAATATCAACATCATGGAACATGGTGGCTATATCAACCAGAGACTGACAAATTTTCTCAAAGCCAGCACCAAAGTTTTCGCGTCTATGACCAGTCACCAGCACCATTCTTTTCGAATCGTCTAAAAAGCTGAATTGTTGCTCAAATTCAGCAATCAAGTCAGTGTTGGTATTTATCTTTTCTACAACCTCTAGCAATGCGTCAATAACGGTGTTGCCGGTCACGTGCACGGTTGCGGGGTCAACACGCTCGGCTAATAAATTTTCTTCAGAATTTGCCGTCGGCGCAAAGTGCACGGTCGCCAGCACGCCAGTCAATCTGCGGTTGGCTTCTTCCGGCCAAGGAGAGTACAGATCTCCGGTCCTTAAACCCGCCTCGACATGCCCAACCGGGATCTGTTGATAGAACGCCGCCAGGCTCGTTGAAATCGTCGTGGCCGTATCGCCATGCACCAAAACCAAATCGGGCTTGAATTCTGCAAAGACTTTTTGCATACCAGACAATATTGAAGTTGTGACATCAGACAAACTTTGCCCGGGCTTCATTATGTTCAAATCAAAGTCTGGCGTAATTGAGAATAAATCAAGAACCTGGTCGAGCATCTCGCGGTGTTGCGCGGTAACACAAACCATATCTTCAAATCTGGGATCGGCCTTTAGTGCCAGCACAAGTGGCGCCATTTTGATCGCTTCGGGGCGAGTTCCTATCACTGTTAATACTTTCATTTAAAAAGACCTTTCTTTAATTAGTACAACTGTTCAAATTTTCTAACTTTTTAGGCTTGCTGTTACCGGTATGTTAGCTATTAAACACGGCACTTAGAAACACACTCAACAAGAAATTTATACCGCTAATCGATAAATGTTCTGCCAAGTTATAGGGTATCGGACGTATAAGAGTACATTTAAAACAAGAGGCACATGCCCCTATCACAAGAATTAAATATCAGGCAAATGCCCAATTCTCAAACTAGTTACCGTAACATCCCTATTACCAGTACTATCTAGGCGGCAAGTATACAACGAATTAAGGCATATCAGGTGTACCTATTATGTAAGGGTTCACAAAATTTGGAATAAATCAGCAAATTGAATCTGACTAATCAGTGGCTTACGGTATTGCGGCCAATAGAGTAGTAGACCAACCCAAATTCAGCCACGTGACCCGGATCGTACATATTTCTCCCATCTATAACCACACCATCTATAAGCTGATCCTTAATCCGCGAGAACTCCGGGCTTCTATAGGCCTTCCACTCCGTACAAATAATCAAGGCATGCGCTTCAACCAAAGCATCCATCGGATTGCTGACCAAAGCCAAGTCAGCCCGGTCACCATATATCCTTTTTGCTTCATCAGCAGCCTCTGGGTCATGTGCGCTGACTAACGCGCCACTTTGCCATAATTGCTCCAACAACACCTTGCTAGGGGCTTCACGCATATCGTCTGTATTGGGTTTGAAGGCCAAGCCCCATACCGCTATTTTTTTACCGTGCAAATCGTTATCGTAATGCCGCGCTAATTTTTCAAACAATATTTGTTTTTGGCGCTCGTTTCGCGCTTCCACTGCATCAAGCAACACGGGGTCCAAGCCAACAGATTTTGCCGTACTGCGAAGCGCACTCACGTCTTTTGGAAAACAGGAACCGCCGTAGCCACAGCCGGGATAAATAAAGTGATAGCCAATCCGCGGGTCAGATCCTATGCCTTGGCGAACCAATTCAATATCCGCGCCCATCTTTTCAGCGATACGCGATAGCTCATTCATAAAACTAATCTTGGTCGCCAACATTGCGTTGGCTGCGTACTTGGTCAATTCGGCCGATCTGACATCCATCATCTTGATTCGGTCATGCTGACGACAAAACGGTGCGTATAAACGCCGCATGCTTTCGGTGGCGTATTCCGAGTCGGTACCAATAATGATGCGATCAGGTTTCATAAAGTCCGTAACTGCATCGCCTTCTTTTAAGAACTCGGGATTCGAGACGACATGCACACGCGCAGACTCATTGCGGGCCCTTAAAGTCTCAGTGACAGTAGCTAGAACTCGATCAGCAGTGCCGACTGGAACTGTGGACTTGTCTACAATGATTTTATCAGCAGCCATCTTCGAAGCAATCGTCTCCGCCACCTTTAAAACTGCCGTTATATCCGCCGAACCATCCTCATCCGGT
>CAZUMV010000210.1:0-3765 GCA_964621435.1 uncultured Thiotrichales bacterium
GATCAAGAATAATGGCATCAGCGCCACTCTCGTAGCCTTTATTTATTTTCTTTTCGCTATCGGCCGGAGAAAAGAGGAAGGATTTTATTGGCTTCATCAGGAAGCCGGCTTCTTGTGTTGCAGCCCCTTGCGCTGGAGAATACAAACGAGATCATTGTTCTGGTCGTAGCCTCTATGCTCAAAGGTAACAATTCCCTGACTCGGGCGAGACTGACTTTCACGCAAAGCGATGACTTCGGTTTCGACCCGTATGGTATCGCCTGGGAAAAGTGGTTTCGGAAATTTAACGCTGGTCATCTCAAGGTTGGCAACCGCCGTACCGAGCGTTGTGTCATGCACAGAAATACCGACCACCAAGCCTAGTGTGAAGATTGAATTAATTAGCGGTTTTCCAAACTCCGTTTCTGTTTTGGCGTATTCGGCGTCCAAGTGAAGCTGAGCCGGATTATGTGTCATGCCGCTAAAGAGTACGTTATCGGCTTCCGTCAAAGTACGACGGATTGCGTGTTGGAAAACTTCGCCGACTTCCAGTTCATCAAACCATTTTCCCGTCATCAGCTTGTCTCCTGCTCTTGTTCTAACTCGAATAGTAACGCATCACCAGCGACTAACGCACCTTCTTCAGCATTAACGCTCGCGACCACACCATTCCTTGGCGCCTGCAGTGTCAACTCCATCTTCATTGCTTCCATAACAACCAACGTATCTCCAGCTGTGACGACATCACCGACCTTGACATTAACATCCAGTATTTTACCCGGCATCGGCGCGATAACTGCGTTACCAGAGCTCGCCCCATCGTCGTCCTCAGTATGTGTTTCAATTAGGTAGGCGAGACCATCAACAAAAACCACTTCGCCTTGGGGCACACTATACCGCGCAAAGTGCTCACTAAGCTGCGTCTGCGATGGCGACAACTCGAACCGGGTTGTTTCACCAGCCAAGCGCGCAAAATAATGTGACCTTGCCGGCTGATTTAAGCGCCACCCAGCTAGATCATGGTACGGCGTTCCGACTTGTTCAGGTAACGCACCTTTAGCCAATAAAGCCGCGGATAAACTAGCAAGATCTTGATCCAAAAAATTCTCAGGTAACAGTGTGGCGGCATTTTTCGAAATAAAATGCGTCGAGATAGTTTCAGCGCGAAAATCCGTATTCGAAAGACACGCTACCATGAAACGTAGATTCGTCTTAATCGGAAAAATATGGGTGTTACGGCAACCGACCTCCAGCGCATCGATCGCGGCAAGACGGGTTTCTTTATGAACAATCATTTTGGCAATCATCGGGTCGTAGTACACCGATACCTCGCCACCCTCTTCAATGCCCGAATCAACACGCACACCATCTGGCAAAGTAAATATTTCCACCGGACCAACAGAAGGCAAAAAATCTTCTAGTGGATCTTCGGCGTAAACGCGCGCCTCCATCGCATAACCACTGATAGAGATATCAGATTGCTGAGGCAAAGCTTCGCCACGCGCAACACGGATCTGCCATTCCACTAGGTCGAGACCGGTAATCTCTTCCGTTACCGGATGCTCAACCTGCAAACGGGTATTCATCTCCATGAACCAGAAGCCATCGGTACGCAATGGGCCGGAGCCATCGACAATAAACTCAACTGTGCCGGCGCCCACATAATCTACCGCTCGCGCCGCCTGGATAGCTGCACCAGTCATTGCAGTGCGGACCTCTGCGGTCATACCCGGGGCCGGTGCTTCCTCAATAATCTTTTGGTGCCGACGCTGCAGTGAACAGTCGCGTTCATACATATGTACTAGGTTGCCGTGGCTGTCGCCGAACACCTGAACTTCGATATGCCGCGGTGAAGTAATGTATTTTTCAATTAACACACGATCATCACCGAAACTTGCAGCGGCTTCGCGTTGACAACTCTCAAGCGCAGCGCTGAAGTCAGCGGCCTCCTCAACCTTGCGCATACCTTTGCCACCGCCGCCCGCGACTGCTTTGATCAGAACCGGATAGCCAATTTGATCTGCTTGCGCTTGAAGAAACTCAATTGCCTGATCTTCGCCATGGTAGCCCGGCGTGATCGGCACGCCCGCTTTAGACATGAGTTTTTTTGCTGCATCCTTCAGCCCCATGGCTTCCATCGAATCGGCCTTTGGACCAATAAATGTAATACCCGCCTTCTCACAAGCACGAGCGAACGCCGGGTTTTCGGAGAGAAAGCCATAGCCAGGGTGAACCGCGTCGGCGCCGGTCGAGCGACAGGCGTCAATAATTTTTTCAATAAGTAGATAACTCTCAGCTGCAGGGCCCGGACCAATCGGCACCGCCTCATCCGCCTGTTTGACATGCAGAGTGCCAGCGTCGGCTTCCGAATAGACTGCAACCGTTTTAATACCCATTTTGCGCGCGCTACGGATGATACGACAAGCAATCTCTCCGCGATTGGCAATCAGAATTTTTGTTACGGAGCCCATCTTTAACGCACTACATTCGGAACACGCCGTAGCGTGTTTCTTCAATTGGCGCGTTACTGGCCATCGCGAGACCCAGACCAATGACTTTGCGCGTATCAGCCGGCGCGATCACGCCATCATCCCACAATCGAGCCGAGGCGAAATAAGGATGCCCTTCTTTTTCAAAACGCTCTCTGATTGGCGCCATGAAACTTTCACGCTCTGCATCAGACCAATTGGCCGCATTGCGGTCGACTGAAGCCAACACACTGGCAGCCTGCTCTCCACCCATAACCGAAATTCGCGCATTCGGCCACATGAATAAAAGACGTGGATCATAAGCACGACCGCACATGCCATAGTTACCCGCGCCGTAGGAGCCACCAACAATGATCGTTAACTTTGGGACTTTAGCGCAAGACACAGCTGTCACCATTTTAGCGCCGTTTTTCGCAATGCCGCCCGCTTCGGCATCAGAGCCGACCATAAAGCCGGTAATGTTTTGCAGAAAAAGAATGGGGATTTTGCGTTGGGTGCAGAGCTGGATAAAGTGCGCGCCCTTTAAGGCGCTTTCGGAAAACAAAACTCCATTATTACCCAGTATCCCAACGGGATAACCATGGATTTTGGAGAAACCACAAACCAAAGTACTGCCGAACTCTTTTTTGAATTCGTCAAATTTCGAGCCATCCACAAGGCGTGCAATGATTTCACGACAATCATACGGTTGGCGGGCATCTTCGGGTATCAAGCCATTTAATTCTTCAATGTCATAGGCAGGCTTTGCCACTGTTCCGGGCGACATATATTTCTGCGCCGGGCCCAGTCGGGCGACGATATCCCGAGCAAGTTCCAGCGCGTGCGCATCATCATTGGCAAGATGATCAACCACACCAGAAGTCTTTGCATGCAGCGCACCACCGCCAAGACTTTCTGCGTCTATCTCTTCGCCAGTCGCGGCTTTTACCAATGGTGGGCCAGCAAGAAAAATTGTGCCCTGATTTTTCACAATAATACTTTCATCTGCCATAGCCGGTACATAAGCTCCCCCGGCTGTACAGCTACCCATAACCACGGCAATCTGGGCGATGCCTTCAGCGCTCATGTTCGCTTGATTATAAAAGCACTGTCCGAAATGCCCCTTATCCGGAAAAATCTCGGCCTGATTCGGCAGGTTTGCTCCGCCGCTATCCACTAGATAGATACACGGCAAGCGGTTTTTTCTGGCAATCTCCTGCGCACGTCCCTGCTTCTTGCAAGTCATTGGAAAGTACGTGCCGCCTTTTACCGTTGCATCATTGCAGATGATCATCACTTCCCGACCAGACACCCGACC
>CAZUMV010000210.1:3775-5283 GCA_964621435.1 uncultured Thiotrichales bacterium
TAATTAACGCTGCGGCCGGCACCTCAACGTCATAACAATCAAACGCAGCAAGTTGAGATAATTCCAAAAACGGTGTGCCAGGGTCGAGCAACCGCTCCACTCGTTCACGCGGCAAAAGCTTTCCCCGTGATAGATGCTTTTCGCGCGCACGCTCCGAGCCACCTCGACAAATGCTTTCAACCTTGGCGTGAAGATCATCCACCAAGCCCTGCATATGAGCGCTGTTCTCACGAAAAGTATCAGAATTCGTGTCAATTTTTGATTTAAGCATTGGCGAAGTTTCATGAATTTTGACTATGTATACGAAAATTTGACTCTTGAGTCAAATTTATATTTACGTTATGGTTGATCTGTTATGACCAGTAATACCATCAAAAAACCTTTTGACCGCGACGCCCAGCATGCGGCAAAGCGCCAAGCCGTGATTATTGCCGCGGCCTCAGCCTTTCGGCGCAAGGGTTACCATAATACCTCGATGGTCGAAATTTCACGGTCACTCGGGTTAAGCAAAGCCGCTCTGTATTATTACGTTAGAAACAAAGAAGAGATTCTGTATGAATCTCATTTGGTGGCGTATCGGGCAATGGAAAGTATCTTGAAAGATTCGAAAAGTTACGATGGCACCGGGCTGGAAAAACTATCTTGGGCATTCCGGGAATTCGTAACCATGCTGACGCAATCGGGTGTCTCTCTTTTAACCGACGTTGATAGTCTGCAAGATGACCTGAAGGAAGAAATTCACGCGCGTCGAAATGCGATCGAAAAACGCGTCACCGCGTTGGTTAAGTCCGGACAAAAGATAACTCTATTCGCCAGGGTGATCCGCGCTTGCACGTGTTTTTCTTTATGGGCGCCCTGAATTGGCTGAACGCGTGGTTCGATCCGGAAGGCAGATTGAAAGGTGAAGATATCGGCGATCATTTCACCCGTCAGCTTAGAGAAGGGATCGCAAAATAGCGGTCGTACCGGCAAATGTTTTTCGAAAAAATTAGAATGTTTGTAAATACAAAATTAGAGATGTGGAGACAAAAATGACGAACTATGGTGGCCATGAAATGAACTTTGGTTTGGGTCCGGAGATTGAGGAAATTCGAAATACGGTGCGGCGCTGGACCGATGACCGCCTCGCGCCCCGGGCTGATGAAATTGATAAAAGCAACGAGTTCCCCCGCGACCTCTGGCCCGAAATGGGGGCCCTGGGTTTATTAGGTATTACTGCTGCAGAGGAGCACGGCGGTTCGGGCCTTGGATATCTGGCGCATGCCGTGGTAATCGAAGAACTCTCACGAGGCTCGGGTTCGGTTGGGCTATCGTACGGTGCCCATTCGAATCTTTGCGTCAACCAGATCGACAAGAATGGTAACGATCAGCAAAAGGCTAAATATCTTCCCAAGCTTTGCTCTGGCGAACATCTTGGCGCACTAGCCATGTCTGAATCTGGCTCAGGTTCGGATGTTGTTTCGATGAAATTGCGTGCCCAGCAAAAAGGCGATCGATTTATTCTCAAT
>CAZUMV010000211.1:0-5117 GCA_964621435.1 uncultured Thiotrichales bacterium
AATTCTTACCTTTAGGATGAGAAAATATAGGATACGGATGTGAGTGTTGTTCGCTAGCACGATTGCTTTTCTCAATGACGCCATTCGCGTTGGATAAAGTTTCGCCTGCAGCTTTACTACCTTGCGACTGACCATCTGCGATCTGCGCCTTGATGTCGAAAACACCGTTCACTCTACCTGCTGCATGAACGCCGGCGGGCAATTCGACCGGTACCAATTGCTCTAACTGCTCATCGTATTTAATTTTCGCGCCGGCTTGATATAACAATTGCGTCGAAGGCGCCCAACCCACACTCATTAACAAGCCATCACATGCCAATACGGTTGCTGTGCTCGACAGACATTCACCGTTATCATCAAGCGGACAAACCGTTACTTCTGACAAGTGGCCCTCGCGGGAATCTGCGGCGTACACTGCGTGCTGATAAAACACATTCGTGTGCTGCGCGACCTCAGCCGCCAACTCGCCGGCAACGCTCACACCTTCGGCGTTTAAATCAACGACTGCCACCACCTTCACTCCGGCCGCCATCATATCCAAGGCGGCGCGATAGCCTTCCAGGTTTGCCACCAGCATTACGACGGACTCGGCAGGCTTTACAGCGTATCGACTGACCAGACGTTGTGCCGCAGAGGCCAACATCACCCCGGGTAAATCATTATTGTGAAATACCGCCGGCTGCTCTTGTAATCCGGTCGCCGCGATCACCTGTTGGGAACGCATCTTAACGATGCCGTTGCGGGTGGTGATCGGCACCCAATTGTCCTGGTAAAATCCGGAAGCTTCCGAGTTGAGAAAAATTTCAATATCCGCGTGTGCCGTTACGTCTTGCTTTAGCTGTCTGGCGAGCACCTGCAGCTCGGCATTATTTGCATGCTGATAATCCAGGCTACCGCCCAACCGGCTATTCTCATCTACCAGCGCAACCCTGGCACCCGCTTCAGCCGCCGCTAACGCCGCTGCCAAACCGGCCGGGCCAGCACCAATGACCAGGACATCACAAAATCCATAGCGCTTGGGCACACGAGCCGCAGGCCAGCTTAAATCAACTTTGCCGAGACCGGCTGCGCGCCGGATGATGTTTTCCCAATATGGAAACAACCAACGAGGTTTAAAGAAGGCCTTGTAGTAAAAACCAACCGGTAAAAATTTCGAGAACTTGCCTAAATGTCTGCGCCGATCTTTCGCCAGGCCGCCAAGGGTATTGGTGGCTTTTAGCGCCATACCATCAACCACCGGGGTCATATCAGCGCGGATATTGGTGGTAGCCGCGCTCTCGACCAAAGCGTTTACATCATGATTCGCAAACGAGAATACGCTGCGACGACGATGATATTTAAAGCTTCTGCCCAATGTCGACACGCCATTCGCCAACAATAAACTACTGACAGTATCGCCCTTAAATCCTTGATATTTATGACCTTCAAACTCTATTTCTACGCTTTGTGTTCGATCAAGCCACTCCAGTGGCTGTTCTGTCAGGCGTCGACTCATTTGCCTCCCCCGATCAGAACTTCGACTTCAACGGCGTCCAGTACTTTAATAAATTCATCCGTTAAGGTGTTTCGCTGCCATACAAACCATATCCCCGAAGGCGAGTGATACCACCATTCATGCTGGATCCTGGGTTCGCTGGAATGGTTAAACACATAGTCTGCCCAGGCATGATCATCGACCGCGCCCGGATCTGGCTGCAGGCGCACTTCACCGGCATAAACAAATTCACTTTGCGGTCGCTTACCAATATATGGGCAGTCCAAAACTTTCATTAGTGCCCCACCGATGCTGCGCCTTTTTCACCAACCAACTTATAGTCAGAGAAACGCTGTAGCGAAAAAGGCTTGATGAGTTCATGTGGCTGATTATTGGCAACGGTATATGCCATGGTCTTACCGCTGATCGGTGTGGCCTTGAACCCCCAGGTACCCCAACCACTATCAATGTAATAACCGTCAATGTCGGTCAGACCCATAATCGGTGCAAAGTCCGGGGTCATGTCACACATGCCAGCCCATTGCCGGACGATCTTTAAATTGCCGACAAATGGAAACAGATCCAGTAACTGGTCCGCCATTCCTTCAACAAAATCAAAACTGGAGCGGGTTGAGTGCAGTGTTGCCGGATCTGCCGAAGCCCCCATAACCAACTCGCCGCGGGAAGACTGACTTACATAAATGTGCAGCGACCCGGAAACGATAATGGTATTCATAAACGGCTTTACCGGTTCAGTCACACAGGCCTGCAACGGGTAAATTTGAATTGGTGTACGAATACCAAGCATATCGGTAATGCGTGGCGTTGAGCCTGCCACCATCGAAATAACTTTGTCGCAGCTGATACTGCCGCGCTCGGTTTCAACGCCGATCACTTTACCTGCTTCGGTTTTTATATCGGTAACACGGGTGCGCTGATGTATTTCCACACCACGGTTGTTCGCTGCGCGCCCGTAACCCCACGCAACTGCGTCATGCCGCGCGACCGAGCCAGGCGCATGATACAACGCACCCATAACCGGGTGTTGACCGCCACACGCCATATCCATATACGGAACGTGACGGGCGACAAAGTCAGCGTCAACACACTCGCTATCAATATCAAAATGCTTGTTAACTTCAGCGCGCCAGCGCATGGTGCGCATAGCGGCATCTGTGTGCGCCAGCGTAAAGTGCCCACGGGTAGAATAAAAAAGATTAATATCCAGATCAGCGGACAGATCCTTCCAAAGATCAAGACTTTGGTCATAAAACTTCACCCCTTCCGGGGTCAGGTAATTGGAGCGAATGATAGTGGTATTTCTGCCCGTATTGCCGCCGCCAATGTAACCTTGTTCCAACACCGCCACATTGGTAATACCGTGGTCTCGTGCAAGATAGTAAGCGCATGCCAGGCCGTGGCCACCACCACCAATAATAACCACGTCATAGCTGGACTTTAGTTTATCCGGGGTATCGAAAAAACGCGGTTCCTGATGGCTTTTTTGTAGACCGAATTTAAAAAGTCTATATGGCATGGCTAACTTTCATTTGCTGATTAACGCGTATTATCCTATGTACTTGATTAACCCAACTGATAAACATAATTAGTATTGCCTGCATTCAAGCGCCAGCACCCAGGCGTGATTGCTCGGTCGCTTCCACAAGAACATTATTGCCCAGACTTATAAGTTTTTCCCATAACCCATTTTCTATCTCAATGCCATTGGCGATCTGTCGGGTAAAACTCTCGCTCATCTCTGCACCACCTAGTTCAACGTCAAGCTGCGCCTCTTCAGGCAGACTTAACGCTATCCGGTTATTCACGGCCTCAGCATCAACCCCGGCATATAGCCTTAAGGGCTGGTCCTTTTTAAAATCGGTCTTGCTAAAGGTGTACTGTTGATAGCTAATGTTTAGAGCGTTGCGGTCTGGTCGAATCACGTTAGCACGAGACCCCTGCTCGGCAAACCAAATCGCGGCGACGGCAAAGTTCTGATTTATGCGCTCGGATATAAATTTCGCGATCAACTCCGGATCACGATAGTCATTCAGGCTGATACTAACAATGCCGTCCGGGTTTCGCTGTGCCTGCACACGCAGCGCACCAAGTGCCAGATCAGCAACCTGAAAACAACTCGCGCCGGCAAGATTCCAGCGGGCGCCGCTAACCAAAGAATACGCACCGGGTTTGATTTTTTTTGCGGTAGTTGAATCAGTCACCGCACGCTGTAAACCCTGCAATCCGTTTAGACCATGCAACTCGGACCAAACAAACGTATCCGCAGCATTCTCATAATCACCCTGGGCATAGCCCAACCCTTCGAAGGCTTGCTTGACGACCGCGATAAGTTCATTGCGCGAGACTTGCATACAACGCTAAGTTGAATGTTCGTTGGGTTTATAATCTTCAACCAAGGGAAAACACCAATCATCAGTGAAGGGCTTGCCTATATCATCGACCGTCGGCGCGCCCTGAAACATGGTGTTACGAACCCAGAGCTTCGATTTAGGATCAAATTTACTCACCCCGAAGAAGGATAACTTGCAGCGCAACAAATTCATCGGCAACATATTTTTATCGGCAAGGTTCGCTCTGATCTCTCCGTAATAATCATCACTCATAGTTTGCACACGCTTGACGATGCCCTTATGGACCGGATTCTCTAACAAAAATTGTGCGGTGATGGTATCCGGGTATTTTTCGGCAAAAGCCTTTAGTTCTGCATAGCAACGACTGGCGTCACGCGCAATGGTTACCCTTATCTCGTCTTCTTCGCCAGGCTCGACATAACGCTGACCTAAACGCGGCTCCATTTTCTCTTCCGAGCGATACCAAAATACCGCTTCGCTATCCGCCTCACTGAAATCGATGTCCAGGGCCCAACCATAGTTCTTTTCGAACTTTTGCAGCAAGGTTTTTATCGGCATTGCCGAGTCTAGCGAATAGTGCTCATCGACACACAAATGATCTTCAAGTGAATCGACAATATCCGGATATAATTCCAACAACAAAGAGCGCAACAATTCTTGTGTTTCCAGCTGATAATTTTCATCGGAGTATTTCAGGAAATCCTCCCACGCATCAACGGAAGAATTTTCCTTCAACCAGGCATGCAGTTCCCGTAGCTCGGTTTTTAAAATATTGTTTTTCTTTATTTGCGCGTCATCCACGACAAAAGTCTGCTCGAAATGTTTTTGCGTTTTCGCCAACAAGTCAATTAGCTGTCCAACCTTTTCCGTGGCGACTTTTTTAACATTATTGATTCGTGCCAGGCCTATTTCCCGCTGATACAACCAATTACTGATTAGCAATGGATGCTTTATCAAGAACGGCGCCATCCCTAGTCCGGTCGAATTACCAATACCGATATAGCGCTTGAGGTTATCGGCCAGCGGCTTGAACGTTTTTGGCGAGCGCCGGCGCGCGATATGTTCAGCTTGCTCAATACTGAACTGCCGCAATAAAAAACAACTGAACATTTCCGCAGCGAACGGCCGCGCAAAAGCGCTGCATTTCGACTTGACCTTGTGCCAGTCAGCCAAACCGAATTTACCACTGCCGTAAACAGCGGTGGTACGATAAAGGTAACCGACCTTGGTAAGCTGCTCCGCCCCCGGCTGCAAACCTGATGCCAGTCGAT
>CAZUMV010000212.1:0-5073 GCA_964621435.1 uncultured Thiotrichales bacterium
AGCAATGGACCAAACAACTAGATGACTTTATTGATGCCGGTGATTGCGAAATGGTTGGGGTTGCGAAGATGCGCCCTGAGTGGGTTTACCAGCATCAAGAAACTGACTTTGAGAATGTCATCATGCTGGGTGTTCAACATGATTATGACAAATTAAAATCAGCGCCCGACCAGGTGGCCGGGGCAGACGTAACGCGACAATACGGCCGGGCTGCACGGGCGGCTAAAAAAGTCGCCAGTTGGCTGCGCGAACAAGGCTGGGACGCCAAGCCGGTTACCGGACCGATGGTTGGTGAAATCACTATGATCCCACCCGCTCTGGAGTGTGGGTTTGGTGAGTTAGGTAAACACGGCTCGCTTATTAACCCGGAATTCGGTTCAGGGTTTCGTCTTGGTGCCGTACTCACCGACGCGCCGTTTGCATTAACACCAAAACGTGAATGGGGTATTGATGATTTTTGCACCCGCTGCAAAGTGTGTGAAAACGCTTGCCCGCCCTTCGCGATCAAACCTGAAAAGGAAATGGTGCGCGGCATCAAGAAGTGGTACGTCGATTTTGACGCCTGCATTCCGTTCTTTGCCGAAACCTCGGGCTGTGCCATTTGTATTGCCGTGTGTCCGTTCACCCGCCCCGGCGTTGGTGAAAATATGATTGCGAAACTTGCCCGAAGAACTACGCCACTAGAACGCAACGAATAAGATTAATCCGATCGTTGCGAGGGCCTGTCCTCTTGAGGGAAAGCCCGATTTGATCAGAGCATTCAATTTTGTGAGGAGAATAGTCTCTTATTTGACGAACGCAATCGGATGATGATGATCGAATTCGGCTTTCCCGCAGTAGCCAGGATTTTTTAAACAGGCAGCTATGGAACTCGGTCAAAAATGTGGCAATCCACGCAGCGACGCACCGGCCCAAATTCCTTACCCGCTATTTGTCGCTCTACATGACAGCCCATACAGAGCTCGTGAAATTGCTCTCTGAATAAGTGTGCTACTCGCTCGTCATTAACATGACATAACATGCACTCATCTTCACCGGTGTCATCAATATAATTGTGGTGACAGGTCACACACGTATCAGCGGTGTGATCCACATGCTTAAAACTCATCGGTAGAATCGGCTTGGCGCTACGCCAATGATGATCGATATTCGGTTGTTCCTTTGCAATTGGCGAACCAAACACTATTAGCAGTAGCACCAAGCAAACCGAGATCGCACCGACTATCTTCATGCTTGATAATTCCGTATTGCGACGAACACTAAACTTGCCAACATTGAATTAGCGCAATAAACCAACCAGGAATTCGCATGCGGCTGCATCAGGATCCGCTTTGTGAATGGCCTAAGCGCCAGTAGGGCTGAAAAAGCTATCAATACAATCACTTGGAGATTACTTTTCACGTAATAATTGCTGCCGACAACATGCCAGATTGCCAAGCCCAGACAGAAGACGGCGAACCATCGATGCCACTGAGAAAAGCTAGAGTACTTGCTATGCAGCGACGTGCGTAATGGCTGCAAACTATGCCAGATCAGCGCCACCAAGAGTCCCGAGGCAACCAGCCCTGCCCACATGTACAGTGGCGCACCTTTGCGCACGTAGGTAACTGCCGCGCCATCTCCAAGCAATAAGATAAAAATATGCAGCAAGGTAAACATAAAAACAGCGAAGCTAAGATTTTTATGTGCAGCTTGATTTACCGGCTTTGCCGCGGTTAGGAACACAACAAACAAACCGGCGATTGTAGCAAAGCCAAAAGCATTGGCGATATCCCAGAAAACACCGGCGCCGAAATATGGTGGCAGGCCGAGTGCCACCGCGAATACCAACCAGACGATAAGAGAAATAGCTAATACGTGGGCACGCATGATTCAGGTTATGCGCAATGAATTACACAGCGGCAAATATTACGCCGCCTCAACACCCTGCTTTTCCAGATAGTCCTGAATCGAGCTAACACCGAGTCGCTTGGCTTCAAAGACACTTTCAATATGCTCGCGCGAATTCACCAAGCCGTGCGCCTTAATCTCACCGTGTTCATCAGCCAATACCACATACGGCAGTTTTCCAATTTGCAATTGCTGCCCTAATTCAGATGACACAAGAAAATCAAAGTTCTCAAGCTGATGCTTCTCAACTAGTTTATGTTGTTCTGGCAAGTCACCGTCACTGGCGAGCACAAAATCTACCCAGTCTTGCTCACTCTTCTGACTGGACTTTAATACCGGCAACAACGTTTTGCACACTGGGCAGGTCGGTGACAAAAAGAACAATAAACGGCTTTTTCCATCCGGGTTTTTATGTCCGAGATTCAGCGCTTTGCCAGCCAGGGTTTGCAAACCCAAATCTGGCAAGCTGGCGCCTACTTTTGGACCTTTACTCATTGCCAATGCACCAGCGGGAGCAATACGTTCATGCAGCAGGCCAACTTGTCTGGACAGCGCGGCCACTACAACAGCCAAGACAATGACCAAAATCCACAATAAAATTATCGAAATCAACATAGACTATCCGAGGTTCTTAAGACGAGGTAAGTTAGCCAGCAATTGGTTAATGGTGGCGTACATTAACAACGCGGCGGTAACAGCAAAAAGTATGGTTGCAAAGTCAAAAACCGCGAGCTCGCGCGAGGCCACACCAACAAAAACACTAACAAGAGCCAAACTTGCCAAGATGCCATTACGCAACACCAAACCATAGCTAATGGTCTGACCCTGTTCCGGGTCTCCGCAACCGCAGTCAATCGCGTCTCGACCTTTAGCCAGATTAACCCACATTGCCAAGGCATACAAAACTAACAGTACTGCCGCGAGCAGTAAGCCAGAAGCCGAACGCATCAGCAACAATATTACGGTGATTATTTCCAGTGCCGCCAGACCGATAGCCGCGGCGCTGGTCAATGCTTCGGGCAGGACGCGATAGTCGGTGACGTGTTGCTTGAACAGACTAAAATTCTTAAGCTTGTGCAGGCAAGACAAAACAAAAATTGCCGCCAAAAACAATTGCACGGTAATGAGGAAAACGGGGTCCATGGTACTCACGCTCATTTGCAACACTCGGCAAATACCTTATTCATAATCGAGACCGCTTCATCAACGTTTTCTTTGGTAAATATTAAGGGCGGTGAAATAATCAGTTTGTTAGCAATACCCCGCACGATCAACCCATGCTTCATGGCCCGAGCCGATAGCGCACCGACAAACGGATCATCCGGCGCTAGCGGAACTTTGGTGGCGCGGTCTTCCACCATTTCTATCGCGATCATTAAACCTTTACCACGTATATCTCCGATAATGTCGTACTCATTCATCAGTGGCATTAACTGCTCAAGAAAATACCCACCGACCTCTTTAGCGTTATTTGGCAGGTCTTCATCTTCGACGATTTTCAATGCCGCTAAACCCGCTGCACAGGCCACCGCGTGCCCCATATAGGTATAACCATGCATGATCAGGCCTTCTGGACCATCGACTTCCCAGGCCGTCGCAACTCGCCGGTTAACCACAGTGGCGCCAAGCGGCACATAACCCGAGCTAATCCCTTTGGCCAGACACATTATGTCCGGCGCGACACCTGCGCCGCGGGTACCAAACATGGCGCCAGAACGGCCAAAACCGGTGATTACTTCGTCTGCGATAAATAGAACTTCGTACTTGTCACAAATCTCTCGTACGCGCGGCCAAAAATTCTCTGGTGGAATTACCACACCACCACCTGCGCCTTGGATAGGCTCACCGATAAACGCTGCGACAGTTTCCGGCCCCTGCGCCAAAATTTCATTCTCCAAATTATTGGCACAAATTTCACCGAGCTCTTGTGGGTCATCGCTGATGTCATTACGGTAAATAAACGGACTCGGGATCTGGGTACAACCCGGCAACATCGGCCCGTAGGGATCTTTGTAGTAATCGTTACCGTTAATTGAAGAACCACCAAAGTGCACACCGTGATAGGCATACTGCATTGAAATGAACTTGGTTCGATCAGGTTGACCGGATAACTTCCAGTACTGTCGCGCCAGTTTTAGCGCGGTCTCGTTGGCGTCAGAACCACCAGATGAAAACATCACGCGCTGCATATCTTCTTGCTTAGTCATGGCAATAAGCTGCTTACCGAGCGCAATGGATGGCAGGTTGGAGGTATCTACAAAGCTGTTGTAGCAAGCAATTTTGTCCAGCTGATTGACAATTGCCGCCTTCATTTCCGGACGTCCGTGCCCTACATTGACGCACCATAATCCGCCTTGGGTGTCTAAATATCGATTACCATCGGTATCGTGAACATAGACGCCCTCTCCCCGCTCTATTAACAGCGGCTCTATACCACTTGTCATACGCGGCGACGACATGCCCAGCCATTGGGGTCCAATTGGCGACGCAGTTAGTTGACTCATTAGTTTGCTCCCGCTTGCCATACTACCGGAAAGTACTCATCGTCATGTGGTGGATCACCTGCACTTAACGAAACATCATTTTCTGTCACTGTCGGGTCTGCACCAGTATGCGGAAACCAGACTGCATCGTCGCCTAACCATCGAGTAGAAATAGCGGCGCGCCGTTTCCCCGAACCGTTACCCGGCGCACCGTGCAAAATCCAGGCGGAAAACAATACCGCATCACCGCGTTTTACATCCCAGCCTACAATATCGTACTTATCTCGATTAGATTCTATGTCGGGAACCTTTTCGCCCTCGCCTTCTAGTTGCCACGCCGAGGGATGATCTTCGCGCGCGCCGAAAAGCTCCGGCATATAGTATTTATTATCCTGATGAGAACCACGCACAAACTCCATGGCGCTGGCTTGCACCGTTGCATCGGTTAATGCCACCCACACCGAACAAATTTGTTTACCATTGAAGGGCCAGTACGGCACATCCTGATGCCAAGGTGTTGGTACGGCGGTGTCAGGTTCTTTGACCAGTAAATGATCGAAGTAAAATCGAATCGATTGACACCCCATCGCCTGACCGGCAAGTTTGGCGCAACCGGCCTGCATAACAAACTCATGAACTGCCGGATTAGTTTTCCATAAATACCGATCGGTAAAATTGCGCCGGGCTTTTTCGCCGGGAT
>CAZUMV010000213.1:0-5057 GCA_964621435.1 uncultured Thiotrichales bacterium
CTCGCGTTGCAGCTCTTTGACCATATTAGTCGCGAAGTGATCTGCGAGTAGTTCTATGTCATCAACCCGCGCACGTAGTGGTGGTAGCGTGATCACGTCGAAAGACAAGCGATCGAGCAAGTCTTCACGAAACTTACCAGCGGCTGCCAATGCGGGCAGATCCGCGTTCGCTGCACCAATAATGCGAATGTCAACCTGCAGTGTTTCGGTGCCGCCAACGCGTTCAAATTCACCATATTCGATTACTCGCAATAACTTCTCCTGAACCCGTAGTGACATGTTAGCGATTTCATCTAGAAAAAGACTGCCGCCATCGGCGCGTTCGAACCTGCCAGGATGGCGTTTTCCGGCGCCGGTAAACGCGCCTGCTTCATAGCCAAAAAGTTCCGACTCAAGTAGAGACTCAGGTAAGGCGGCGCAGTTTATTTTCACTAAAGTCTCTTCCCAGCGAGCTGAAAGAAAGTGTAATCTAGAGGCGATTAATTCTTTACCGGTACCGCGTTCGCCAATAACTAGAATCGGTTTGTTGAGTGGAGCGACGCTTGAAACATGGTCAAGTACCGCCTGGAAGGCGGGTGCTTCGCCGAGTAGTTTTTGTGGTTCTCTTCGGGTCATATGAGCAACTTACGTCAAACATATAATAAATACAATTATTGGATTATTTTACCTGTAAAATTTTTCCACTCAAGATCGAGAAATTTAAATAAATCAATAAAAACAATGATTAACGAAAATATTGAGAGAATTGGCACGTAACTTGTATTAAGAGAATTGAATATGAAAACTGTGCAAACAGTGCAACGAACTAATGGAGAATTGAGATGGGAATTTTCAGTAGATTAAACGACATAGTGAACTCGAACCTCAACGCTTTGCTGGATAAAGCGGAAAACCCGGAGAAAATCATCCGCCTGGTTGTGCAGGAAATGGAGGACACCCTGGTTGAGGTCAGATCGGACGCAGCCAAAGCTATTGCTGACCGCAAAAAGCAACAACGCCGCATCGATCGAATGACCGCAGAAATCGATGACTGGGAAAGCAAAGCCAAACTTGCCCTGGACAAAGATCGCGAAGACCTGGCGAGAGCAGCACTGATGGAAAAACATAATCTATCTAAATCAGTCGGTCATTTGGAAAATGATCTCGAGGTGCTCGATGAGCAGCTCGACAAGTTAAATGAAGATATCGCTCGGCTGCAGGAGAAACTTGATGATGCCCGGGCGCGGCAAAAAACTATGCTGCTTAAAACCAATGCCGTGGGCAGTCGTTTAAAAACCAAGGCGCAACTGCATGACAACCGTCTGGATGACGCCCTGGTTAGTTTTGATCGACTGGAAAACAAAATCGATAAATTGGAAGGACAGGCTGAGGCCTACGAGATCGGACGAAATCCGAGTTTGCAGGATCAGTTTGCCGAGCTTGAAGTGTCAGAAGAGATAGATGCGGAGATTGAGAATCTGAAATCAAGTATCGATTAACGAAAAATACAACCTGGCTTATGGGGAGATGAGTGATGGGACCTTTTGAATTTGTAATTGTATTGGTGGTGATTTATGTGGTTGCCGATCTTGTTGGTGACATCAATAAGAGGAAGGCCAGCGGGGTTAAGCAGAAAGAGCTTGAACAACTGATTACGACGGTTGAGAGATTGGAGCAAAGGATGCAGGTGGTGGAAGAAATTGTATCGAGTAAAAGTTTTGATCTAAGGCAGCAGATCGACGAACTGCAAGGAGAGCGTTAATGGAAGACATACTAATGTTGGTGATCGCGCCACTTATTGTGTTTATGGTTTTCGTGGCGCCGCTATGGGTGATCATGCATTACGTCACGAAAAGTAAAAAAATGAAGCAAAGAACGCCAGAAGATCGCGAGAATATGGAGCGGCTGTGGCGGTTGGCAGAGAAGATGGAACAAAGACTGGATTCATTGGAGTCCATTTTAGAAACTGAACCGAAAGGAGATAGATAATGAGCTATAACGATAACCCCAATAGATTGTATAAAAACCCGGAACGTGGCCGCCTGACCGGTGTGTGTGCAGGCGTTGCGGACTATTTTAGTATTAGTGTTACGGCCGTACGGATCTTTCTTATTTTGGCAGTGATATTTGGCGGTTTTCCATTTTTTATCGCTTACGTGGTGCTATGGATGATTCTCGATGTGCGGCCCGTTGACCTCTATGACAGCCCGGTGGAAGAGCGTTTTTGGAAGTCTTATCGACGCTCGCCAGCGGAAATGAATGACACGCTCTCTGATCGCTTTGCCGGTATAAACCAGCGCATTGCCGATATGGAGAAAATCGTAACGTCACGCAGTTATTCATTGCGACGGAAGATAGATGAGCTATAACTTCCGTTAGGCTATTTAGCAACAAACAGAATTCCGTCGTGCTGATTGATTGAGCGCGGCGGAATTTTGCGTTTCGTATGGGGGTTTTTGGCCCTAAATGTTCGAAAAATGTGGATTGCTCATTTTACCTGCCGTAAAAACTGGATAAACTAGCCGATCCGACTCAAACGCCAGGTACCACAGTAATGAGTAGTCCGAAAACCATGTATGAAAAAATCTGGGACAGCCACTTTGTCCATCAGGCCGAAGGTCAAGCGCCCTTGATATACGTTGATCGCCATCTGATGCACGAGGTTACCAGCCCTCAGGCTTTTGAAGGTTTGCAGACGGCTGGCCGGAAGATTCGAAACCCGCACAGTATTTTAGCGACCCTTGACCATTGCGTGCCAACCGCAAACCGAAGTTTACCGGTTGCTGATCCTATTGCTAATAAACAAATTGTTACCATGATGGAAAACTGTGAAACGCATGGTTTGACCCTTTACGACATGGAAAGTGAGCACAATGGCATCATTCATGTGGTTGTACCTGAGCATGGCTTCGTGCATCCCGGTATGGTTACGGTTTGTGGTGACAGTCATACCGCCACACACGGTGCCTTTGGCGCTTTGGCATTTGGCATTGGTACCTCTGAAGTTGAACATGTCATGGCAACCTCGACGTTGCCGCAACAAAAATCAAAAACGCTATTAGTACAAGTTGACGGTGAGCTGAGTCCCCATAGTACTGCCAAGGATATAGCGCTAGCGGTGATCGGTGAAATCGGCACCGCTGGAGGCAACGGTCATGTGATTGAATTCGCGGGAGAGGCGATTCGATCATTGACCATGGAAGGTCGTATGACCCTTTGTAACATGGCTATCGAAGCCGGTGCACGTGCCGGTCTGATTGCGCCCGATGAAAAGACTTATGCCTTTTTAGAAGGTAAAGAATATGCGCCGCAGGGTGCGGATTGGGATTTGGCCAAGAAGTATTGGGAAAGTTTACCCAGTGACGAGGGTGCGAAATTCGATACCGTGTTAAAGCTCGACGCAGCGGATATTGAGCCGCAGGTCACCTGGGGGACATCGCCTGAACAAGTGATTGGTGTCAATACCCCGATTCCGGGCCCGGATAGTTTTGACAATCCAGGTCGGGCCAAAGCGTGCGAGAGTGCCTTGAATTATATGGGCATTACTGCTGGTGAAAAACTCAGTGACCTTAAGCTGGATTTCGTATTTATTGGCTCGTGTACTAATTCGCGCATTGAGGATATTCGGGCCGCGGCAGCGGTCGCTAAAGGTACTCAGGTCAAAGATCACGTGCGCGCGATTGTGGTGCCAGGTTCGGTGTTTATCAAGCGTCAGGCCGAGCAAGAAGGACTCGACAAGGTATTCACCGAAGCCGGTTGGGAATGGCGGGAACCTGGCTGCTCGATGTGTTTGGCAATGAATGGTGATGAGCTAAAAGATGGCGAGCGTTGCGCTTCCACATCCAATCGTAATTTTGAAGGTCGCCAAGGTAAAGGTGGTCGGACTCACTTGGTGTCTCCGGCTATGGCAGCGGCGGCTGCAGCAGCTGGTACTTTCGTCGACATTCGGCAACTTTAAGGGAGATCATAATGGAACCGTATCAAAAACATTTTAGTAAAGTTGCACTGATGAACCGTAACAATGTCGATACTGATCAAATTGTGCCGAAGCAATTTTTGAAGAAAGTCTCACGCAATGGTTTTGGCAAACATCTTTTTCACGACTGGCGTTTTAACGCAGATGGAAGCGACAACACAGATTTTGAACTGAATTTTCCAGAGTTTAAAGGTGCCGGAATTCTACTTGCCGGAGATAACTTTGGTTGTGGTTCATCGCGTGAACACGCGCCATGGGCGATTGGTGATTTTGGATTCAACACCATCATTTCAACCAGTTATGCCGACATTTTTTACAACAATTGTTTCAAGAATGGCATCTTGCCGATCGTAGTAGATCAGGCGACCTGGGATGCCTTGCGTTCCGAAGTCGAGCAATTTCCAGGTGTGCAATTTGAAATCGACTTGGAAGCGCAAACCGTCACTACACCGGGCGGCACCGAGTTGAGTTTTGAGGTTGATCCGTTTCGTAAAAACAATTTACTTAAAGGTCTCGATGATATTGCTGTCAGCTTGCAATCCGAGGGAGAAATTACTGCTTTCGAGGAAAAACATAAGCAGGCGCAACCGTGGTTGTGGCGTTCTGTATAAAGTCGACTAAATACTCCAAAGTTATATGAGCTAATGACCAAGCGCCAAATTACCCTGATGGACACCACGCTGCGCGATGGTGAGCAAACCCAGGGCGTATCTTTTTCACCGCAGGAAAAACTCAACATTGCACAAGCCTTGTTGAGTTCGTTGCGTGTTGATCGCATAGAAGTTGCCTCAGCCGGTGTTTCCAGTGGCGAAAAAGGCGCGGTGCGGGAAATCAACGAGTGGGCCGGTGCTAATGGGTTTGGTGCTGCGGTTGAAGTGCTTGGGTTCGTCGATCACCAGCGCAGTGTTGACTGGATTCGCGATGCCGGTGGGCAAGTTATCAATTTACTGACCAAAGGCAGCGAAAAACACTGTCGTAATCAGTTGGGAAAATCTCTGGAAGAACATCTGCAGGGTATTCGTCAAACCATTGCTTACGCTAGGCAATCCGGATTAAGGGTAAATGTTTATCTGGAAGACTGGTCGAATGGTTATGTTGATAG
>CAZUMV010000214.1:0-5056 GCA_964621435.1 uncultured Thiotrichales bacterium
GCATTCCCAATTATATCCTTACGACCGATCCGCCCGGAATTTATTAGACCACCCAAAAGTAAGATTGCAGCTGCGGTCAGATAAGATGATTGATTACACGACACTCGAACACTGACAGAATTGGGATAACCGCATTTTACGGGCGATACCAAGAGCGAGGACAATTCTGGTCTAACCCCTGTAGAATGCTTCGCTCGAATTCTACAGGGTACGCACTTAGCCACTTATAAATTGCACGAGCTATCCACCCGGAGCACCATAAGCGCCACCTATTCACCGAACAGCGCGCGTAATTCAAGACCGATGGTTCGTGGCCTGATAAAATTAGCTCGACCGTCGCCAATTTCTGTTTCAACCCATGTAAGACCCTCTTCACCCGTTAGATTGCGTGCGAAAAAGTCTAGCGATACGCGCTCGGTGATATCAGCGCCAATACGTACATTTAAGGTGGTGAAATCTCCGGCATTAACCCCCTGCTCTTGCAGGTTGTTAAAGTACTCACCAGTATGTGCAATGTCTGCCCGTGCGAAAACCGGACGCCCTGCCATACTGAAGTCAGCCTGCAGACCTAAAGACGCTTGAAATTCAGGCGCACCGGGAAGGCGGTCACCCGAGCTACCAAGACCAGCAGCGTCTGCTGTCAACTCCGCTTGCACGTATGATGCGCCATAGTTCAAACTCCACATGTCTGACACCAACCACTGACCTTCAACCTCTATACCCGTGCTTTCTGCTTCACCAGCATTCAAAGTCACGCCAAAACCACAGTCGGCCGTCCGGGCAACAGGAATGCCCTGCCACTCAATTTGATATGCCGCTATGTTGAAGGTGGCACGACCGTCCGCCAGAGTGAACTTTGCCCCAACCTCAAAGCTGTCCAGCTCATCCGAATCTATCTGACTTGGGGCCGCAACACCAAGTCCATCTATCAGTCCATCTCCATCAAGATCACATAGACTAGCTGGGACCTCGGGTTGTGGGCCACCCAACCTGAATCCCTGAGCAAAGGTTGCATAGTAGGTCGCTGACTCATTAGGGATATACGTCAAACCCAGCTTATAAGTCTGACCCGAGTCATCCGCCCCGAGGCTGCTGGTCGAAGCTCCACCGTTGAACAGGCCGTCAGCACTGTCTGCCGATGTCTGGTCATAGTCATAGCGGCGAACACCTGCAACAGCCGTTAGTTGATCGGTCAGATCAAAAGTGACCTCTCCGAAAAAAGACAGTTGCTCCAAGTCCTCTTTGAGCATTGAATCAAACAACAATAAACCGCCGAACAGATCCAACGCAGGGTCTCCATCAAAGGTAAGATTTTGTTGCGCTATAAGTTCGACGTCTTGGTAAAAACCACCTACCAGGAACTGCCAAGGTCCGTCTAGCTGCGTATTGAGTCGCAATTCCTGGGTAAAGCTCTCGACGCTTCCCGAATCCTTCAGGAAAAGAGGCATGTCTGCGATGCTTGGATCAATTAGCGGAGCAAAGAACAAGCCAATATCACGGTCTTGAAGCGACTCTGTTTCCGAGTTTGACGTAGAGGAAGTGAGAATAAACGAACCCAAATCCCAGTTCATTTCCAGATTGGTAACATCAACATCAATCGCCAACGCCTCATCGCTTCCATCCAGTCTTTGGAATGGCGCTCTCCGCGTGCCGCCGAGATTCATGAAAGACTCAGGTATGCCTGATTGCTCAATCTCCTGCGTTATGTAGGATAACGACAAGTCAAAATTCTCGGTCGCCTGCCACAAAGCAGCTATCCTGCCACCGGTGTAGCCGTCACTACCAACATCATCCTTATCCGTTGCCACACCGCCAAAAGCTTGCGCCCAAACTTGTTTATCTGCGTTACTTCCAGAGACGCTCTCATAATACCCACTATTGTCAAAGTCATAGCCGACGATACGAACCGCAAAAGTGTCTTCCACCACGGGTATATTGACTATACCGCGCAGCATTGAATTTTCGCCACCCGCCTTTGCGGTTGATGAAAGGTTTCCAGCTAGTTCGCCTGAAAAAGCGTTCAGCTCTGGTTCGTTAGGAATGGCGCGGACGGTACCAGCAATCGATCCATCGCCATATAAGGTGCCCTGAGGACCCCGCAACACTTCAATACGTTGCATGTCGACAAATTTCAAATCCGGGTTGCCGCCGCTACCCGGGTTTGAAGAAACCAGACCTGTTAGCGGTGTTTCATCGATGTAAACACCAACCGTGGCATCGGTCTGTGGTGATGCGGTTACGCCGCGCACAATAATGCCATTGCGACCTGCACCACGATCCAGGAAATTGGTGGCAGGCGTGGACCGTAGATAATCATCCATTCCGACCAGACCTTGCTTGGCAATCATATCTCCTGAAGCCACCGAAATACTCATGGGTACTTCTTGTAGACTCGAGTCGCCTCTTTTGGTCGCGGTGACAACGATTTCCTCAAGGACACCAGCACTCTCAGCGCTAACTGCCTGCGCACCAATACAGCCGGCAAATCCAATTGCGATTAACGCCACCCACTTGGATTTCTTAATGACATTCATAACGTTCCCCTATTTCATCAGTGAAGTTTACTTTATGAGTTACGTTCCTAAACCTTTGCCATAAAGTATAGTTAACTAAAATTATTTTCACATATTTACTTTATACATACACAGAATACCCTTTATATAAAGGGTTTTAGGTACGTTTTAAGCTATATTAATTGCATATAAAATTGTAGTCAACTACAATTTGTTGAATTTAGCTCAGCTGATCAAATAGACCTTAATGAACTTAAGACAAACCAATAAAGCCAAACGACAAAAAATTATCGTCGCGAATGCCGCACGACTATTTTCTTCTATTGGTTACGACCTCACCGCAATCGAACTGGTCGCTGAACGGTCGGATGTTTCACCGGCGACGATCTATAATAATTTTGAAAATAAGACTGGGCTGTTGCTTGCTGTATTAATAGACGAAGGGGCAGCAGTTCAGCAGCTTGGCAAGAAGATTATTGCGCAGCGCAAACAAAATGATGCTGACATTATTTATCGTTTAATTGATCTGTACGTAGACCATCCAATGGAGTTCATGAACAAGTCCTGCTGGCGCCAGGCAGTTTCAGCCTCAACCGCATCTTCCAACAAAAAGTTTACTCTGGAATATCGAAACGTGGACCAGCAACTAAAGAACCAGATTATTGACCTGATGCATGCATTACATAATGAACAGGTTTTCAACGATACCGTAGACCCGCAATCGCTCGGAGAAATCGTCTGGAATAACGTCAACCAGATGTTCACAACTTTTATTGGAGACGAAAAAATGGAACTAGACTCATTGAAAACTACCCTGCACGAACAAACAGCCACGATCATGTCATTAGCCTTGAAACAAGTCTGATCTTTGTGGTGAAATCCGACACTGAGTAATTATGCGATGCTTAATATCGTAAAACGCCCCAGCAAGTCTGACTATGATTACATTATCATCGGGTCCGGGTCTGCAGGCAGTACACTCGCCGCTCGTCTATCAGCAGATAGCGCTACCAGCGTGCTGCTGATTGAAGCGGGACCCAGCGATCGGAATATTTTTATTCAAATGCCCGCCGGCCTGGGTATTCCACTAATGAAGGACCGATTCAACTGGAAGTTCTTCGCCGAAAAAGAGGACTTTGCCACCGCGAAAGAAGGCGCATACACACCACGTGGCCGTGTTTTGGGCGGCTCGTCCTCGATCAATGGCATGAATTGGGTTCGAGGAAATGCCGCGGACTATGATCATTGGAGCGACACCGGTCTTACTAATTGGTCCTATGCCCATTGCCTGCCCTACTTTAAACGCAGCGAACGATATAAGCAGGGCGACCTGGCCTATCGTGGCGACAACGGCCCGACCGAAATTATTAAGACCGAGATTACCAATCCGCTTTTTCAATCATTTCTTAATGCTGCAATGGAGTATGGCCTGGAACTCAATCCCGACCACAACGGCGCGCAGCAAGTCGGAGCACACGAAACTCAAAGGAATGTTTCAGGTGGCCTAAGGCATAGCGCATCTCAGGCTTACTTATACGACCAGCCAGAGAAAGCCAATCTGGAAATAATGCTGGAAACACGCTGTACCGCCGTAGAGCTTTCAGGGTCGGATGCCGTGAGGGTTCATTTGAATCGCCGCGGTCAAGCGTTTCATCTTGACGTTGCAGGCGAGTTGATTTTATCCGCAGGCGCGATCCAGTCACCCCAACTGTTAATGCTTTCCGGTATTGGTGATGGCGATATGCTTAAAAAAAGTGGCATCGCAGTCAAGCAGCACCTGTCGGGTGTGGGTAGCAATTTACAAGACCACCCTGCCTGGTGTTTCGAATTTGGGGCAACCAATCCTCGCGACTCGTTGGCTTCTAAACTGACTATTTTGGGACGACTCAAAATCGGTATCGATTGGTTGTTCGGCAAACGAGGGCCAGGAATTTCCAATCACTTTGAAGTTGGTGCTTTTTTATCTCTACTTGAGCCAGGAACCGCCACGGATGTACAGTTGGAATGTATCGCGATGATCGGCGACTTTGCGCCTGAGGGAATCAACATACAGCCGGGCTTCCAGTGCTTCACCAGTATCCAGCACCCTACCAGTCGTGGCAAGCTTTGGATCGATAGTGCCGACCCTACGGCTCCCCCAAAGTTTCGATTCAACTATCTATCTACTGACTACGACCAAAAAATCGCCATAGCCGCGATCAAAGCAACCCGACAAATATTTCAACAACCCGCATGGAGTGGCCGTCTCACATCAGAATTATCTGGCGTTGATGAACTCGAGTCTGATGGCGACATCATGAAATGGGCCTTTGCTCATGTAGAGTCGAACTACCACCCTTGCGGAACTTGTAGTATGGGTGTTAATGACCAAGCTGTTACTGATGGGGAAGGTAGAGTACAGGGGCTGAATAACTTACGAGTTGTAGATGCCTCGATCATTCCGTCTATCCCGGCGGGCAATTTAAATGCCGTCACCATAATGATTGCTGAAAAAATCGCGGATAGTATTCTAGGTTTACCTCGGCTAACGCCAGAATACCCAT
>CAZUMV010000215.1:0-4974 GCA_964621435.1 uncultured Thiotrichales bacterium
CATATTATTGGAAACAAAAATCAGAAATGAATATTCAAGATAAAGTTGTTCTTATTACTGGCGGTGCTTCAGGTCTCGGAGCTGCTACAGCGCAATATTTTGTAAGGGAAAAAGGTGCCAGGGTGTCGTTGTTTGATGTTAATGAAGACAGTGGTCAGGAGCTGGTCAACGAGCTTGGGTCAGACGTCGCAATATTTTCAAACGTAGATGTCACCTCTGAAGATTCAGTCAAGGCCGGGTTGAAGCGAACCGTAGAGCACTTTGGCACGGTACACATATGTATTAACTGTGCGGGAATTCCGTTGCCCTCTAAAATACTCGATCGGGACGGGATAGCGGTACCGTTGGAGAAATTCAAAGCAGTGATCAATGTAAATCTGTTGGGCTTGTTTAACGTGATGTCGAAGTGCGCGGAGCTAATGGCTAAAAACGACCCTGATGAGGGAGGCGAACAGGGAGTCGTCGTGAATATATCATCAGGTGCTGCATTTGAAGGCCAAATCGGACAGTGTGCTTACTCGGCTAGTAAAGCCGGAATTCTCGGGCTAAACTTTCCTGCCTCGCGGGAATTGGCCCGTTTTGGTATTAGAGTAAACGCGATCGCGCCGGGCCTGTTTAATACACCGATGCTGCAATCTCTTGATCAGAATGTTATCGATAGTCTGATTTCCAACGTTGGGGCGCCGCGTCGCGCTGGCGAGATGGAAGAATTCGCCCATACCTGTGCCTATATGGTTGAGAATGGATATCTTAATGGAGAAACCATTCGTCTCGATGCGGTTACGCGGATGCAAGCGAAATAGTTTAGAAACATCAGTCCAGGAGAGGTAAAAAAGTGGAGCGTTCGGGTCCGTTACAAGGAGTAAAAGTACTCGAGATTGCCGGTCTTGGTCCGGCACCATTTTGTGGCATGATGTTGGCGGATATGGGCGCTGATGTGATTTTGGTCGAGCGTAAAGGTAGTAACCCTAATGCAGCCAGGATTAGCGGCGGCAAGCATGAGTTTTATAAGCGCGGCAAGCGTTCACTTGCGATGGACTTGAAGCACCCCGACGCGATTGCGGCAACACTCAAATTGGTCGAAAATGCTGATTTGTTGGTGGAAGGATTTCGACCCGGGGTCATGGAGCGTTTGGGGCTTGGTCCCGATATCTGCTTCGAGCGAAATTCGAGTCTCGTTTATGGTCGCATGACGGGTTGGGGGCAGTATGGACCACTAGCGCAAGCCGCTGGTCACGATATTAATTATATTGGCCTGGCTGGTGCGCTTTACTACAGTGGTAACGATGGCGAGCCACCGTTTACGCCGTCGACCGTTGTTGGCGATGTGGGTGGCGGAGCAATGTCGTTGGCCTTTGGTTTGGTTTGTGCTTTGTTGCATGCCCGTCAGACGGGTGAGGGGCAAGTGATTGATGCCGCGATCGCTGATGGTACCGCCTATATGAACACGCTGTTGGCTTTTCTAAGAGAAGCGGGCTCACTGCCCGACGGTCCGCGTGGCAAGAGTTTTTTAACCGCTGGAGCGCATTGGTATAATAGCTACGAATGTGCTGACGGTAGCTATATCACAGTTGGTACACTCGAGCCCGGGTTTTATCGTGAGTTGGTAGAACGTTGCGGATTTGAGGATGATCCTGATTTTGCAGACCAGATGGATGCTTCCAAATGGCCAGTCGCGAAAAAGAAAATGGCGGAACTGTTTAGGACCCGAACCCGTGCGGAGTGGTGTGAGAAATTGGAAGGCACGGATGCCTGTTTTGCGCCGGTGCTGGACTTGGCGGAAGCGGCGGAGCATCCTCATAATGTCGCACGCGAGAATTTTGTGGCAGTAGATGGATTTGTGCAGCCCGCACCTGCGCCGAAATTTAGCCGCACGGTTGCCCGCGCTGGACGGGTTCGTGAATCGGCTGCTGATACCAATTTGGTGCTCGCGGAGATTGGTTATTCATCCGAGAGAATTCAGAAAATGCGTGAAAGCGGCGCAATATAACCAAACATCCACAGCGGTGCTGTGTTTGAGCGAGGACCGCTTTGTCATGACGTTTTGCCTCCAGCCAAACAGACTGAAATGAAACGAGGTTTGCGCCGAAGATTTTTAATTTAACGAGTATGCCTTAATTAGTTACCGGAGCTTGAATGATGGCGTTGACATTATATGAACTGGCAGCGAAGGATCCAGAAGTGCGGTTTAGCCCCCATTGCTGGAAGATCAGAATGGCATTGGCGCACAAGGGATTGGTCGCCGAAACTATTCCGTGGCGATTTACAGAAAAAGAAAAGATCGCCTTTTCAGAACAGGGGAAAGTTCCGGTACTGGTTCATGACGATGAGATGCGCTCTGAATCCTGGCCAATAGCGCTGTATCTTGAAGATATTTTTGATGATGAGGCGTCGCTATTCAGAGGCGATAGTGCCAAATCTATGTCCCTGTTTTTCAATCATTGGGCGGATATGACATTGATCCCCGCGATTGCACCGCTGATTATGTCTGATGTCTACAACAATCTGGCTGATATCGATCTCGATTATTTTCGGCAAACGCGGGAAGCTGCAATCGGACAGACATTAGAAGAATTTTCTGCGGCTAAAGACGTCAAGCTTGAGAGCTTTCGGAGTTTATTGACGCCGTTAAGAGCCACCCTTCAGGCGCAGCCATTTTTGGCTGGAGAGAAACCGAACTACGCAGATTACTGTGTTTTTGGCGCATTCATGTGGGCGAGGTGTATCAGTAGAATTGAACTGCTGAAAGAGGATGACCCGGTTGCGCATTGGCGTACAAAGCTGTTGAACGTGTTTGATGGTATGGCCGAAAACGCGCCCAGATGCGGCTAATGTATATCATTGCTTTCGGGTCGTAACAAAATATTCTATTCGGTATAATTAATTCTATTCATAATTTGAAAAATGGGGAGTGAGTGAAAATGAAGAATCAAAAAGTAATCAAATACTGGCATAACAATTTGTTCTGGACTGCTATCGTCCTTTTCCTTTTTAGTAGTTTGGCGGTCGCAGCCGAGCCCGAAAACGTACATCGCGCATTACGATTATTTGATGAGGAAGGGCGGGCGAATGCCTCTAACGAGGTTAAAATCTGGTTAAAGGTAATGACTGTCATGCTGCTCTCCAGTTTGCTTTTTGCCTATAAACGAGTTGAGGCCAGATGGGTCGCAGGTGGCGTTATCTTGATGTTAATTTTCTCCAGACTCATCGTGCCTGCTCTTGAAATCCCTTTTTTGGAGGGGTTGGCTTCTTTGACCCATGTATTATTATGGTCACCAGGGTTGTATTTCTTGTTGCGTCGTCAGACCTTCCGCAAAGAAAAATCAATCTATGCGGTTTGGACCGGTCTCATGACCTTGGTTATCCTGATATCTTTTGTGTTTGATATACCAGACTCGTTTGTCTACTTAAGACATATATTGTCATAGACATTTAGTTTGTCCTCGCTTTGCTTTTTCAGCGGAAAAGAGTCGCACACAAAGCTCGAGGGCATTAGGTTATTGTCACAGGAAAGCTCGTGCAAGTATCAATGAATATTGACCAGTATATTTAAAGCCATGTGCCTGACTCTGTGAGTGTAGATGCAAAAAAAATAGGGTTTCCAGCGGGGCCAATGTTGGCCCTATTGGTTTTCTATGTGTTGTTACCAGATTCGATCGGCGCTCACGCAAAGTTTGTTGGCGCAATGGTAGTCTGGATGGCGATCTGGTGGGCGACCGAGGTAGTCAACGTTTCTGTAACCGCCTTGTTGCCGCTGGGTGTTTTTCCGTTGTTCGGTGTGTCTTCAATGGCGGATACGGCAGCGAACTATGCGCATCCCATCGTTTATCTTTTCCTGGGTGGTTTCATCGTCGCGACCGCCATTGAAAAATCCGGTTTGCATCAACGAATAGCACTATTGATATTCAGTGTCGTTAGTATTGATGCCAAAATGATCATCGCCGGATTTATGGCGACCGCTGCATTCCTCAGTATGTGGATTTCAAATACCTCTGCAACCATCATGATGCTGCCGATAGCGATGTCGGTGGTACATGTTATTCGCGAAACCGTTACGGATATTGACCAAAGCGAACTCAATAATTTTGAGATCGCGACCTATCTCGGCCTGGCCTACGGCGCCACCATGGGCGGCATTGCCACCTTGGTTGGCACACCCCCAAACGCTTTTATGGCCGGTTTTATGGAAAGCACCTACGGCATAGAAATAGATTTTGCGCGTTGGATGATTATAGGATTACCTTTGACTATTACCATGTGTCCGCTAATTTGGTTTGTGTTAGTGAGGGTATTGTTTCCAGTTAATTTCAAAGCTTCAAAACAAACTTTGCAGCACATTGCGACACAAAAATCAGAGCTTGGCGACATGAGCACTGCTGAAAAAAGGACAGGCATGGTGTTTATTGCTCTGGTGCTATTATGGCTCTTTAGAAAGCCACTGATATCCATAACCGGGTTTACCGGAATAAGTGATGCCGGTATCGCTGTTCTGGCAGCGTTGTCGTTATTTATTATTCCCAGTGGCCAGGCTAATGAGCCATTGATGAGGTGGTCGGATACGAAAAATTTGCCCTGGGGAGTGTTGATATTAATTGGTGGTGGTTTGGCGCTCGCTGGCGCCATGACCAGTTCGGGACTGACCACCTGGATAGGTTCGCATCTGGCGCCGCTTGTGCAGATCAACCTCGTTGTATCAATAGCAATAGCTTGCGTATTGATCATTTTTTTGACTGAACTAACCAGCAACCTGGCGACTACTGCGACATTTTTACCAGTAATTGGTGCGTTGGCTGTGGCGTCAGGGATTGATCCTTTGATATATATTATTCCCGTCACTCTGGCCGCAAGTTTTGCCTTTATGCTACCGATCGCGACGCCCCCCAACGCCATCGTTTTTGGCAGCGGAAAAGTGTCGATTCGACATATGATGCGCGCCGGCCTGGTGCTCAATATTTTAGGCGTTGTGGTTCTTAC
>CAZUMV010000216.1:0-4970 GCA_964621435.1 uncultured Thiotrichales bacterium
ACCGAGGAAATTATATTCACCTCCGGAGCGTGGCAAAGCCGCGCCCAGTTCGGCATAAGAAAGTGCACCGCACAAGGCAATAAAGCCGCCGGTCACCCACAACATCAGCAGCACGAATCCGGATTGAATCTCGAGTAACTGATATCCAAGAATAGTGAAAACACCGGTGCCGATCATATTGGCAATTACGACAGATGTAGCTGTCGTCGGGCTGAAAAAGTCTTTGGTATTATTCAAGAGAAAGCCCCATCAAGGTTGCACTAGCGGGACACAAATCGCTAAATTGAGAGGTATTAGTGATCGATGGTGGCGCGTCTTTTCTATCCATTTCCGCAAACCCATGCCGCCCAAAGAACCGGTCCGCCGACGTTGTTAACAAATACAAGTGTCGTAGATGCAATCTTTTTGCATTGTCCAGGAGTACCAGAACAATTTTCGACCCCATGTTTTCACCACGCATATTTTTGGCTACCACGACCGATCTAAGCAGAGCGATATCGTTTAACTGTTCTAATCCACCTGCGCCACAGATTCGGTTGTTATCAACGCCGACGACGAAATTGTTTAGTTCGATATCCAAATCATCCGTTAGCAATTCGGCGCCTCGCAACAGGTTGGAAACGGCGTCAAAATCAGAGCTTTGGGCAGGGCGAATATACATTTTTCTTTGGTTTGTTTTCTAGATTGAAATAGAGTAACAAAAACGGCTTCCAGTTGTGTGATTATCATGTAACATCAACTTCCGGAAGTCACTTAAACAAGCTGAAAAGGACGTATCTAAAATGTTGGAAAACCTCAGTATTTTACCCCCGGATCCTATCTTGGGTGTTGGCCAAATGTACTTTCAGGATACAGACCCTAATAAAGTTGGCTTAGCCGTGGGTGTATATCAAACCGAAGCAGCCGTAACGCCGGTACTAAGCGCAGTCAAAAAGGCCGAGGCGCATATGCTGGAAAACCAAGGTAGCAAAGTGTATATCGCGCAGGCAGGTGACCCCGACTTCATTGCCGGAGTGACGCGGATTATGTTTGGAGCGCAGTTACAGGCGCAGGTTAATGACCGACTGGCGTCTATTATGGTGCCGGGAGGCTGCGGTGGCCTGAGAATAGCGGCTGAAGTAATTAACCAGTCCCGCCCCGGTGCCACAGTCTGGATGAGTACGCCGACCTGGGGTAATCATTACCCCCTTTTGGAAAGTGCAGGGCTGACACTTAAAAATTACCCTTATTATGACGCTGATAAAGGGGTGGTCGACTTTCAGGCCATGTTAGATGCATTTCAGGAAATTCCGGAAAACGATATTGTCCTGGTACATGCCTGTTGCCATAACCCGACCGGCGCTGACCTAAGTAGCGCCCAATGGCAGCAGTTATTCGATGTCATTGTCGAACGTAAGCTGTTGCCCTTCATTGATGCTGCTTATCTTGGTTTTAGCGATTCAATGGAAGAAGATGCCGAACCGATAAGGTTAGCGGCTCAACGGGTTCCGGAAGCGATCGTGGTCAATTCTTGTTCAAAGAACTTTGGTTTGTACCGGGAACGTACCGGTATGTTGACGTTTTTGGGTGAAACAGAGGAAGCTGCCTTGGCTGCGCAAAGTCAGGGTATGTCCAAAGCGCGCCAAAGCTACAGTATGTCGCCGTTTCACGGCGGCGGTATTGTCGGCACAATATTGAAGGATGAGGCGTTTACTAAAGAATGGTTAGCCGAGGTATCGCAAATGCGTGACCGTATGAATAGTCTGCGCGCTGAATTCGCCAAGCAAATGAACAATAAGCAGGCCGTTCGGGACTTTAGCTTTATTGCCAGTAATCGGGGTATGTTTTCAAATCTAGGAATCACTAAAGAACAAGTTCACCGTTTAAGAGATGATTTTAAAATTTATATGTTGGACTCCTCAAGAATTAATGTGGCCGGATTAGCTAAAGCAAATTTAGACTACACCACGGACGCTATTGCCAGAGTTCTGACAACTTAGCCTATACCCAAACGTCGTTTTCAGCTGTTAGCTCGCCGTCCATATTGCCGGTGTTGGTGGTGCCTTTAGGCTCCACAAGCAACACTTGGCACTCTGCTTTAGCAACTGGCCGATGCTCGACACCTTTTGAGACAACATACATATCCCCGGTTTTTAAGTGCACATTGCCATCACGCAATTCGATCGTTAGCTCACCATCGACCAGATAAAAAACTTCATCAGTATCGTCATGCTTATGCCAAATAAATTCGCCCTCTAGTTTAACCAGTTTAAACTGATAATCGTTCATCTCGGCCACTACCCGTGGCGTCCAATGATCATTTATCAACGACAGTTTTTGTTCCAGATTGACTACCCCGATATTCATTTTGGTTCACCATATTGTTGTTGTTCTGCTTCGAGTTCTTCCCAGCGATTAAAGCGTTCGGCGAGCTTTGCCTCCAGCGCTTTAAGTTCGGCTTGCGCGTCTGTTATTACTTTTTTATCCTCTTTATAAAATTCGGGTTCGCTAATCCTTGCGGTTAAAGTTTTAATCTCAACATCCAGTTTTTCCAGTTCATCCGGTAAACCATCGAGCTCGCGTTGTAGCATATAAGATAGTTTTTTTAATTTGCCTTTTTTTCGTGGCATGGGGGTTTTTTCCTGGTCTCCAGATACAGTCTTTTTTGGGCCTTGCCGTTGTCGTAACCAATCGTCATAACCCCCGACATATTCATTCACACAAGCCTCGCCCTCAAATACCAAAGTGCTGGTGACGACATTATTGATAAAGGCACGATCGTGGCTAACCAATAAGACGGTGCCCTGAAAATCCATTAACAACTCCTCAAGTAAATCCAGAGTATCCATATCGAGATCGTTTGTCGGTTCGTCCAGCACCAACAGATTTGCGGGCTTGGTGAACATTTTTGCCAGCATCAAGCGGTTTCGTTCTCCTCCCGATAACGCTTTCACTGGTTGTCGCACGCGATCGGGACTGAATAAAAAATCACGCAAGTAACTTATTACGTGTCGGGGCTTACCGTTTATCTCTACCATTTCAGCGCCGTCCATGACGGCATCTTGCACGCTTTGTTCTTCATCCAGAGCCGTTCGATATTGATCGAAATAGGCGACTTCAAGATTAGTACCAGTTTTGATTTTACCCATTGTTGGAACAAGCTCGCCCAGCAATAGTCTTAATAGTGTTGTTTTACCAACGCCATTCGGGCCGACGAGACCAATCCGGTCGCCGCGTTGAATGAGGCAGGAGAAATCTTTAATAATTTCCTCGTCGTCATAGGCAAAGCTAACCTTGATTGCTTTGGCTACTACGCGCCCCGATTTCTCCGCTTCTTGAGCTTGAATTTTGGCCTTGCCGGTCACTTTTCGCCGCGCAGCGTGTTGCTCGCGCATTTTCTCTAATGCCCGTACCCGACCTTCGTTGCGGGTTCGCCGGGCTTTGATGCCTTGCCGTATCCACGTTTCTTCTTGCGAGAGCTTTTTGTCGAACAGTGCATTCTGTTTTTCTTCGGCATCGAGTTGTTCGCCTTTACGACGTACATAGTTGGCATAATTACCCGAAAACTCCACTAAGGCACCGCGATCAATTTCAATAAAACGCGTGGCTAAATTATCCATGAAGCGCCGGTCATGACTAATAAACAACAGTGCTCCGTCCCAATTTAATAGGAACTTTTCCAGCCATTGAATCGCTTCAATATCCAGATGGTTGGTAGGTTCGTCCAATAACAGTAATTGTGGATTGCTTACGAGTGCGCGTGCAAGTAATACCCGGCGTTTATAACCACCCGACAAATCACTAATATCTGCATTCGCATCTAATTGCATTTTGGTTAGAATCGATTCGACCCGTTGGTTGATCGCCCAGCCACCTGTTCGATCTAGTTCCGTTTGGCACTGGTGCAATTCATGCATGAGTTTGTCGCTTGGTTCATCTGCAACTTGTTGTGTGAGTTGATGATAGTTTTGCACCAGCTGCCCCTCGTCGCCGAGGCCGGAAGATACTACTTCAAAAACAGAGCCGAGAGCATCTTTTGGCACTTCTTGTTCCAGTTGCGCAATTTTTACTCCGAAGGCTGTTTTTACAGCGCCATCATCAGGTTTAATTTGACCAGAGATAATTTTCAGCAGGGTAGACTTGCCCGCACCATTACGTCCGATCAAACACAGTCTTTCTTGTTCTTCGATAACCAGGTTAACGCCATCCAATAGAGGCGGGTGACCAAAACTTAGACCAATATCCTGAAGTGTTAAAAGCGGCATTTTTTAGACTATTGCGTGATAACCGCGCAGTGTAACCAGCTCTACCGGCCTTGTCAGCTAATCATAGCCTTGGAAACCCCAAAAGTGTCGACCTAAACTACGGTTACGACAATTGTCCTGTTAAGATAACAATATCTTTTGTTGAGGTGGTCTTATGTTTTCCGTCGATTTAATTGATGACTTGTTTTCCGAAGGAGGTCTAGAAAAAGTACTAGGCGAACTTATTAAGGACCTGGTCAAGGGAAACCTGATCGATGTATTTTTCAATGCTTTACCGTATTTGATTGTTTTTTTCATAGTCTATTCTGTCTTTAAAGGCGTTCTCGTTGGAATCTTTAAAAACCTTGGCGGTGCGGGCGGATCAGTGGTCGATAGTTCCTCAGGGCTGTTAGGTAGTATTTACGATTTTATGTTTAATGGTGCGCCTCAAGAGGGAGCCACGGATAAAGCACAACGATTACTTGGTGATGGAAGATATAAGGAAGTAGCCAAATTTTTGCGAGGTTATATAAAAAGTAATCCGGAGGACGCGCATGCGCAGGCTTTATATGACATTGCGATAGAATATTCAAATAACCGAAGCAAATCTACCTATGGTAATTACGGCGCGCCTGCGGCGGTTAAATATTCAGATGTTAAACGGCAGGACAACAATGCCAACTACGATAGCTATGACCGCGACGACAGCTACAACACTCCTATACGCGCTCGCTCGAGCCGCAAAAT
>CAZUMV010000217.1:0-4968 GCA_964621435.1 uncultured Thiotrichales bacterium
GACTGTCACTTCACTGGCAGGCGCCTCATGCAGGTAACTGTTGAGGTCGCGCAGTGTGTCGTTGTTAAGGTCGAATTGTTTCATGTAGCACCCCAGGTATAGACTGTTGCCGGAGCCGGTTCCCAAATCTTGGCGTTTTCAACACCGTCGAGTTGCGCGATGGCACGAAACTCCGATGCCATGGCGACCCAGTCATCGGTTTCTGCGAGCACTGCTGGCTTGCAGGCGATCGGGTCCCGCAGTACTGCGAAGCCGTCCCGGGTACCAATGGCCAAAGTATAAAAACCATCAAGGTCATCGAGGGCGTTGTGCAATGCCTGTTCCAGTGTATCGCCTTCTCGCATGCGCCACATCAGGTACCCCGCTGCAACTTCACTATCGTTATCAGTTTGAATTTTCACGCCGTAACTACGCAACTGCCGGCGCAGTCGATTGTGGTTAGATAGTGATCCGTTATGCACCAGGCAGAGATCCATACCCGTTGAGAAGGGGTGAGAATGCTCGGTCGTGACAGCGCTTTCTGTCGCCATGCGAGTATGGCCGAGTGCGTGGCTACCCGAAAAATTTCCCAGTGCAAAATTGTCAACGAACTCGCGAGGCAGGCCTTTGTCTTTGTAAATTTCGATCGCGTTGCCGGCGCTCATGATGCGAATATCGGGGTGGTTCATTTCTAACCACGAGATAACGTCAAAATCCGACTTGGGAATTTCAAACAGAGCGTGCGTGGCATGCGTCGTAAATTCAACAGCTTGATTGATTTTGTTTTTCAATCCGGATGCAATCGTGTCCCAGGCAAAGTCATCAGGTGAAAATAGACTTACTTTAAATGTCTCGGAGTTGTTTGGTTCCTGGTAAATCGCGACGCCGGCGCTGTCTGGTCCACGGTCACTCAATTCAATGAGCATGGCCGCGAGCGACGTTCCAAGATTGTTAGATAAGGCTTCGTTTTTGTAATAGATTCCAGCAATTCCGCACATAACAGCCAATGCTCACGCAAAAAATTAGTCAAATTGATTCTACGCTAGAAATTAACCTCCAGTAAAGTTATATTCCTGTCATGAATATGCCAAACAAACCGGAATCGGACCTTAAAACCGATCCTGCGCATGCCAAACCGGCTGAAAACGCACTCGAATTAGCCATCGGCAGACAAGTGCGTTATTACCGCAAACAATTGGGGCTTAGCGTGGCCGACCTTTGTAAGGTAACTGATTTGTCGCAGGGTATGATTTCGAAAATTGAAAACGGTTTGACGTCGCCCTCATTAGCTACGATTAGCGCTTTATCGTCAGGATTACATATTCCGGTTACGGCCTTATTCAGAGCGTTCGACGAACAGCGCGATGCGGTGCACGTAAAAGCGGGGCACGGCTTGTCGATCGATAGAAGGGGCACGCGTGCCGGCCACCAGTATCAGTTGCTGGGGCATAGCTTGCATGGGGACGTTGCGGTCGAACCGTATTTGATTACGCTTACTGAACGTTCGGATGTGTTTCCACTTTTTCAACACCGCGGGGTCGAGTTTATTTATGTGCTGAGTGGATCCATGGTGTATCGTCACGGTAGTTTGACTTATCAACTGGAACCCGGTGATTCACTTTTTTTTGATAGTGATGTGACCCACGGGCCAGAAGAGCTCACTGACCTGCCGGTTAAATTTATTTCTGTGATGAGTCAACCATCAGAAGTTTAAAATTTTGGCAGGTAACGCTAGCGTATGCCAAGGTTGCTATTGATTGGTTGCGGTTCGTCTTCGTTTCAAACCAACTCAAGTTCGGACACATCAACGTAGCCACCGAGCGTACCACGAACAAAGGCATTGAATGCTATTGAGTACCGTTCTCTGGAGCTGATGTTGGGTTCAACCATATGTTGCAGGCTTGAGCTGAATAAATAGATTTCTCCCTTCTTGGGTAAAACAAGATTCATTGGTGTGTTGAATAAATTCCGTTTTTCAACCTCTGGATCTAATTTCAATTGTTGGTAAACCCGGTGACGGTCAAAAATCATACGTGAAGCAGGTTCCGGCATATCACAATAATAGAGTGATCCGGAAACTACCGAGTTTGAATGCGTGTGCCCATGCATACCTTTGCCCGGGGTGTTTATCAAGCTCCATGACTGAGTGACATATAACGATTGCGTAATACCCATGACTTGTTCGGCATACACATCCAACGCTTCTTGGACCGCATCACTTATCGACTTCAGTTTGGGGTTTTTGAAAATGTATTTATCATCAGAAATCAGATTGGTTTGATTTTCGACCATTGGTAATGTTTGTATGTGTTCAACCTGTTCTGGTGAAATTGCCTCGCTGATATCAGCCCTGAACATCGGTTCAGCGAATAATGTATCGATCTTGCTATTTTTGAGCGCCATAATTTCCCCAATGCGTATCAGTTATTTGGTATCTATTTATTCGATTGTGAATACGTTACGGTAATAGAGCGATTAAGACAACTAAAGCGATGCGCGATCTATTTTTTATCATCGGTGAACAATTGGGCACTGCCATTGTTAGACATACACCATTGTCGGGAGGGGATATCTCCAGGGTGTTTTTGTTGGAAACGACAGATCACCGTTATGTATTAAAGACCAATAGAGGCTTAACTGCCGAAGAAATGTTTGCCAAGGAAGCCTTGGCGTTAGCGACTATCTCCGAGACCGATACAATCAACGTACCCGCGGTTCATTCGGTCGGCCGAGAAGCGGAAGCGTCGTTCATACTAATGGACTTTATAGAGAGCAAACGACCTTCCGAAAAAGATTTTGAGCGGTTTGGAGGCGAGTTAGCACAACTGCACGTAGGGACCTTTGCAAATTTTGGTTGGGGTGAGGATAACTATCTTGGGTCTTTGTTGCAGTCCAACAAAGAACATGCTGATTGGCCAGAATTCTACGCGCAGGAACGTTTACTGCCACAATTACATTTAGCGGTTCAAAGGGGATTGTTAAGCACTGAAGAGGTGCCAAACGTTGAAGCGTTAATGGTATGTTCAAGGGAAGTACTGCCCGCGATCTCCCCAGTATTGTTGCATGGGGATTTATGGAGTGGGAATTTTTTAATCGCTTCTGATGGCACTCCCTTTATAATTGATCCCGCTGTTTACTATGGCCATGGTGAGGTGGATTTGGCGATGTCTCGTTTATTTGGAGGCTTTGACGGGATATTTTATGAGGCCTACCACGCTGTGCATCCGGCAAAAGAAGGGATGAAGCGGCGTCAGGATTGGTATCAACTTTATTACTTGCTTGCACATTTGAATTTGTTTGGCGCATCTTATTATGACTCGGTAAAGAAAATATTAGTAAGGTATTTTTGAGCTAGCTGGAGTTTTCTAACAGGGGTTTATTATGAGTACACAAAAAGGAAGTAGTCTTGGCAAATTTCCGATTAATCTGGGGCTAGGGGCGACCGCCGAACCACAGCCAGAATTTGTTGAGGGTATGGAATGGTACGAGGAATACGGAAAACGAAATGGTCATGATGGCATAGAGGCCCGTTTGGTTAGTATGCATACCTTTACCGAGTCCTGGAAAGTGTGGGAAATGCATCCGCAGGGCAGTGAGGTAGTGGTTTGTACGGCAGGCGAATTAACTCTGGTTCAGGAAACGCCGGACGGGCAGATAACTAAAGTGCATTTGGCTGCCGGAGACTACGCGATCAATCAACCGGGAGTTTGGCATACCGCTATAGTTGAAAATACTGCGACCGCCCTGTTCATAACGTCGGGTATCGGTACTGAACACCGCGAAGTAACTTCCCAGCTTTAAATCTAATCCCCGGGCGGTCGATTCTGCCGGGCTCGTTCACGCATTCTTTTAAGCGCTCTTTTTCTTTGTTCCGGGCTTAGATCCTTAAAGCGTTCGCGAATTTTTTTTCTTTGCTCCGGCGTCATGTTTTGGAACCGCGATCGCGCCTTTTTCAATTCGTCTTGTTGTGCTGGCGTTAGTTCTTCATAAGTTTCAAGTCTATTGAGCAGTGCTTTCTGCCGGTTTTTCGGCAGGCCGCGCCACTGCTTAAATCGTTTTTGCATCTTCGCTTGTTGTTTGGGGTCCATATTGAGCCAGCGTTCTGCGCCAGTCGCTAGGCGGTCTTTCCTTTTTTCGGGAAAATCATTCCACGAGTCTGCATAGTTTGATAACACCTTTTGTTGCTCTGCACTCAGGTCTGACCACTCTTTCGCAAAACCGTTACTGGCGGTACTTAATAACAGTGTGAAAATCACACCAAGAAATATTTTATTCATGCTCCATTTCCTCGGTTTTAATTACTTTCATAGGGGTTTCTTCGGCGATATCTCCGATGTACACTCCATCCGGTGATGTTTCAGGATCTGTTATATCCAGAGTCTCCATATCCATGGCATCAACCCACTCATCTTCATCGGCTACCAGGGTGCCGAGATAGTCAAATAGCCCATATTCGGATACTGCTTCCTCTGCGCTCGCATAAGCACTAAATGCGGGGTAGAGCAGCACACATACTGCGGCCAGAATGATTTTATAATTCTGCATTATTATCCTGTTCGATGATCCAGGCGAGTAACTCAATGTCATCCAGCATTTCCATTTCAGTTGCCGCCAGCATTTCAGACTCTTCAAGCACTGGCAGCGCTCCATTTCCTGAAGGTAGGTATAAGGCCAGCGTAAGCGCCGCTACAGCAAATCCGCCAGCCGGCAGCATCCAGGCCGGCCGTAGCAGCCCGGGCTTTTTGTGCTCGCGGATTTCAGCTTCGGCAACGGCCGCTCGTCTCGCCTCGGCCAGGCGCTTCGAAACACTAGTTGGCAAATCAGTTTCGCGTTGGCGCAATTGATCCTGGATTGCTTTGGTAAATTCTTGATCGTTTTTCATAGCCATTCTTCTTCCAATTCTTCTCTCAGTTTATGAACTGCTCGTGAATAATGGGTTTTTACGCTGCCCTCACTACAGTTCATGGTCGTTGCAGTTTGTTTCACACT
>CAZUMV010000218.1:0-4967 GCA_964621435.1 uncultured Thiotrichales bacterium
GCATGGAATGATAGACGAAGAATATGAAATCGTCTCTCAAATAGGTCAGATCGTCTGTTTATCGTAGTTATACTGCGATAAACAGTGTGTCTGTGTTTTTTTGGTTGGTGCTGATGATCAGCATTTTCCGACGCTTTAGATAGCAGAAATCTAGACCGGGAAAGTGGTCACTACTCCTTTAGGACAGGAGTCTTATAGAAATACCTTATTTGCAGCAAAATTAGAGAAGTTCGGCATCTGTCATTATTTCTACTAGCGCCGGGCCTCTATGGGCAATGGCCTTTTTAAGAGTAGTATCAAGTTCTCCAGCCTCCGTGACCTTTATTCCCATACCGCCGCAATTTTCGGCAAATTCAGCAAAGGATGGATTTACCAATTCTGTTTGCCAGACTGGAAATTGTCCAGCGCGTTGCTCTTTGGAAATTTTGCCTAGCTGGGAATTATTCATAAGAATATGGCAAATATTCATTTCGTATTTTACAGCGGTGGTGAATTCCATGGCGTACTGACCAAAGCCGCCGTCGCCAGACACCGAAATAACTTTCCTGCCGCGGTACTCATCTCGATCTACCGTGGCGGCCCAGGCGCCGATAGCGGCCGGAAGTGAAAAACCTATTGAGCCCAAATACCCGGACATTAATATGCGTTGCTTACCACTCGGCTCAAAATAGCGGCCGAACGAATAAGTGTTGTTGCCCACATCCACAGGGAAAATCGCATCTTCTGGTGCATGTTTTGATAGCGCATCAAACAAAGCGGCAGCCGAGATCCCTTTGCCCAAATCATCTGCGATTCGTCCGGCCTTTTCTGCGCGCCAGATTTTCCATCGGTCGGCGACTTCTGAACGCCGATCTTTCATGGTGATGTTATAGGCTGAAAGCGATTCCCGCATGGCTATGGCCGTTATACCAATATCGCCGAGGATTGGCGCGGTGACCGCATGACGTTTACCTAAAATCATCGGGTTGGTATCAACTTGAATTATATTTGCGGTATCGTAAATACCGGTATGGTCAGAGAAGGATGCACCAAACACGATTAGTAAATCGGATTCGTTCATAAACCAGCTTGCAATAGGCGTACCGGAACGACCAAGCACACCCGCCGCAAGGGGATGGGCATCGGCGATTTGTCCTTTGGCTTTAAAGGTGGTCGCAATTGGAGCATTGATATCCTCCGCAAGCGCCATTACCTCGGGCATTAATTGTCTGGCTCCGTATCCAACAATGATCATCGGCCGTTCGGCCTTTTTTAAAAGCTCCATCGCGTCGTCTAGCGCAGATGCATGTGGGGCGACCCGAAAATCGGGCATTCGGCCAGCGGGCCCACCGGCTTCGGCCTTTTCGGATGCGGGCAAGGTTTGAACATTGTCAGGAAAAATCAAATGGCCAACACCTCTTTTTATGGTCGCGGTCTTGACTGCCTGATTGACCAGCTCGACGTGGTCGGAACCCGGATGTACTGTTTGCGAAAATTCCGTCACCGCTTGAAAAGCTGCGAGTAAATCAATATCTTGAAACGCGTGCACGCCAATAATTTGTTCCTGAACCTGACCAGTTAATGCTAGCGCCGGCGCGCCATCAACTTTGGCATCCCATAAACCCGTGAGCAAATTGGTCGCCCCGGGCCCGGCGATGGTTAGCGCAGCGGCCGGTTCTCCGGTCAGTTTTCCGTAAGCTGATATCGCAAACGCCGCGGCTCCCTCATGCCGTATGCCGTAATAATGCATATTGCCCAAATCAGTTTGCCGACGTAGTGCATCAGCCAAGCCAAGATTGGAGTGACCGACCATGCCGAACAAAGCTGTTACATTCCAATTGGAAAGCGTTTCTGCCATGACATCAGCTACCGTACGTTGTTCCGGTTCATCTTCTTCCGTACCGACGTAAACGCCATCCTCGCGAACTTCGACGGCGAACATTTCCTGACCGGTATCTTCATGACCTCCTGGTGGTTCGCCGGTTAGCGGATCGAAATCCCAACCGTGCCATGGACAACGTAACCAGCACTTGCCGTCAACACCAACTTCTATCGAACCTTCCCCTAATGGGCCGCCTTGATGTGGACATTTATTGTCCATCGCAGCATATTCGCCATTGAAATGCGTAAGCGCTACAGTTTTTTCGCCGACCGCCACAGACTTTACTCTGCCGTCCGGGAGTTCATCGGTTTTTGCTACTTTATGCCAGGTTATTTTTTTTGTGGTCATGGTTGGTCTTCTTATGGAAGTTTGCGGATACCCGCAGTGTTATCGATTAGATTAATTGCTTAAATTACCGAGCCGAATAAAACTATTTTGATGTGTATCATAGTAAAAATAGTTTAGCTATAAAAAAATCTACTAATACCAATTATAAGTTTATACTATCAAAACAAACACAAAATGCAGTTTACTTAGTGGATGTCACCATTGCCCTGTGGATTGCATTAGCAAAAGACAGAAATTTAAGTTTATATCGTTAGGGAGAGACTTCATGGGGATTCAACTGGCATCCAGTCTGGTATCCATTTTCGCTATTTATCTATTGACAGGTGTGGTTTTCGCGTTACTTTTCATTTTTTTCGGCGTTGCGCGAGTGGATGAAGAGGCGCAGGGTATGTCATTGTTGGTCCGTCTTTTTATTTTTCCGGGGTGTGCTCTATTGTGGCCGTTGATGGCATTTAAATGGCTAACCAAAAGTCCGCCCCCGCTTACATGAAACGCCTGCAGCTTCGAGTTCACTTAATCATCTGGCCACTATTGTTGGTTGCCCTGATTGTTATTATCTATCTAGCTTTAGGTGAACGGCAAGCCACCTCTTTGATTGAATTGACGCCCCTCACGTCTACGGAGTCACGCTAGTGTCACATGGATATAAGGCGGTTACGTGGACGCCCTTTAAGAAGAAATACGACCGCTGGGTGTTGTTCGGTATTGTTGTGTACCTAGCCGTTTTTGTGCTTGTGACCAACCTTTTTCAGGCGAGTGGTGAGAGTTACTCCGCGCCGCAGGTATTAATTCGTGCAACGGGTTCGCTTGGTTTTATATTGCTGAGTATTATATTGTGTATCGGGCCGCTGGCGCGAATCAGTAAAAGATTTATTCCCTTTTTGTATAACCGCAGACATCTAGGCGTCTACACCTGTGTCATTGCAGTGGTGCATGCTGCTTTAGTGATCTTCTGGTATCACGGTTTTGGCGTCATCAATCCATTTGTATCAGTGTTGGTGTCAAATTCGGGCGACGCTTTAGTTGCTGGACTGCCATTTGAGGTTCTCGGACTGATGGCGTTGATAATTCTGATTCTAATGGCCGCTACCAGCCATGATTTCTGGAATTCCAATCTCGGGCCAGGACTATGGAAAACTATCCATATGTTGGTTTATTTGGCTTATGTTTTGTTGGTCGCGCACATCATGTTTGGGGCGTTACAATTCGAACATAACCCTGTATATGTAATATTAATGATTGGATCAGGGGCCAGTGTAGCGCTGCTGCATATGGTCAGTGCTTTACGTGGTCGCTTCAGCGCGGTCTCCGCCACTAACGATGGCTGGATTCCAGTCGCACAAATATCCGAGTTCGAGGAGGATAGAGCGAAAATCGTATGCCCGGAGAAAGGCGAGTCGATCGCGATCTTTCGTCACGATAATAAAATTTCAGCAGTTTCCAATGTGTGCCGACATCAGGGTGGACCGCTTGGCGAGGGCAGGGTCATTGACGGTTGTATAACATGCCCGTGGCATGGATTTCAGTACCGGCTGGAGGATGGCAAGTCGCCGGAGCCGTTTACTGAGAAAGTAGCTACCTTCGAAACCAAAGTTGAGTCAGGGACAGTGTATGTGCAAGCGAAAGGCAACGCGCCTGGCACTCCACGAGTAGCGACAAATATTGAGGAGTACCTTAATGAAAAATGATGACTTTTTTGTGGGTGCAGCTCATGAAATACCACAACAAGATCGCAGGTTTTTCCTTAGATCCGCTGCTGCATTATCGCTATTGTCAGCAGCGGGAGGATTTGTGCTCGCCAAGTCCCAGCGTGGTCCGGGTAATGGTGGTTGGAATTTCGAGGAACGGGAATGGCGCGGTACACTATTGGCGGAGCCTTATGCGATGCTAATAACTGAAGATTTTGATGGTCAGGAACGCCCTGTTCTATTGGCTTGCCCGATCAAGTGCGGCGTGAAGTTAAAAGTCAGTGAATTTGACGGACAATCTGTTGTGATTAAAGGTAGTCTTATCCATCGAGATGGCAATGCCATGATTGCGGTGAGCGAAGCCCCTGACTGGATTGTAACCACAGGCGATGCTGGCGTTGATAGTAGATCATTTGCTGCTAACCATGTATCGCTCGGCGGTGTTACTTATAATGGGGAAATACTGGATTCAAAGTGTTGGTTCGGCGCAATGCGCCCTGGTTACGGAAAGCCCCACAAGTCTTGCGCTTCATTATGTATTCGCGGCGGTATTCCGCCCGCTTTGTTTGTGCGAAATAAATCAAACCAACCTAGCTTAATGCTATTGACTGAAAACAAAACTTCCTTTGGTATGTCGATCCTGTCGTTTGTCGGTGAACCGGTGGCCATAGAAGGCGAGTTACTGCAGTGGAATAATCTACTATTTTTGGATAGCGCTGCCGGCGCTATAAAGCGCGTCTAATACTCGCATCCAAAAATTCTTAAAGTTGGGGTGCTGTTTCGGTGCTAATTCCGGCTTTCATCAAGTTGGACTATCTAAGCTCCGCATTGTGATTTTCGCTTGTTCCGGAAGTGCTGTCGGGATCGTTGAGTGTGGTGGATAGTCGAGTACCGTTAGCGTCGTTTGATCGTTGCGGTCCCTTAAGTACAGATACGGCATTTCCGTATTCGGCCCAATGCTCAGAAAAGTTTTCTTCTATTATCGGGGTCTGATATTGCTCATCAGCATGTGCGTAGTTCAGTAACATGTTCATAAACACGATGACCACGATTAACTGTATTAGGTCTTT
>CAZUMV010000219.1:0-4962 GCA_964621435.1 uncultured Thiotrichales bacterium
TGTGGCTGATGCAAAGTTGGCGACCCAATCGTTATTAACCGAGTTAAAGCGCAGCTATCCCAAGCAGGCTTCGAGGGAAGAGCACTTTAAGCAAATTAAAGAAAAGAGTACACAGGATATTCAGAAGGTCCAACCGCAGATGTCATACCTTAATATCATGCGCGAAGCCCTGCCAGAAGATGGCTACCTGGTTGAAGAAATATCTCAAGTTGGCTTTGCATCCTGGTTTGGCTTTCCGGTGCTTAAGCCTCGCCAGTTCGTAACGTGCGGTTATCAGGGAAACCTGGGGCATGGTTTTCAGACCGCGATCGGCGTTAAGGTCGCTAATCCGGATAAAGTGGTATTTTCGATATCAGGCGACGGCGGGATCATGTTCGGAATTCAGGAACTCGCCACAGCGATTCAATTTAATGTCGGTATCATCTTGCTGATATTCAACAATAACGCTTTCGGGAATGTTAGGCGTGATCAGATCAGATTTTTTGACGGGCATATAGTCGGGTCTGAACTGGTGAATCCGGACTTTATTAAATTGGCGGAGAGCTTTGGCGCAAAGGCCTATCGTTCTGAATCTTTTGAACAGTTTAGAGAGCATCTTGAGCAAGCGGTCGTTGATTCTTCAGATGGACCAGTGGTCATAGAAATACCGTGTGAGCGCGGTGGCGAGAGTTCTGCGTGGGAGTTTATAATGCCAGCCGGCTACCCGGTAGAGTAAGCGCCGGCAAGCGGATTCCCGGTCTCAGGATTTGGGTGAATATTCGGAAGCAGTGATACGAGGCCTGTTTTCTTCTACCTCGTGCAACGGCTCGGCTATTTCCATCCGCGTGAAAGAGCGCTTTGCCAATTCCTGATATTCTTTTGTTCCCGCTGTTTTCCATCCGATTTCGTCGTCGCGCACGGTGCGTTTTATTTTCGCCGGAGCACCCATTATCATGCTGCGCTCCGGGCAGGTGAATTTCGCTGGCACAAAACTGCAGGCAGCGACTACTGACTCCGGGCCAATTATGCTGTCGTCCATAACTACGCTATTCATACCGACTAACGAGTTTTCACCGATGATGCAACCATGCAAAATTGCGCCATGACCGATGTGTCCATTTTCTTGTACGACACAATCCTTATCCGGGAAGGCGTGCATCACACAGGTGTCCTGTAAGTTTGATCCTTGATCAAGTTGTATTCTGCCGAAGTCCCCGCGTAAAACTGCAGCTGGACCCACATAGACGTTGGCAGCAATCACGACATCGCCAATAAGGATTGCTTCCGGATGTATGAATGCAGCGGGATTGACCACGGGGATATGTTTTCCTAAGCGATAGATAGGCATACAGAGTGTCCTTTAGCAAGGGTTAAGCGATACACAAGTTTGCCATAAAAATTAAAAATGCGTATCATTAATACAACACAAAGAGCAGATCTATTATGACATTCGAAAATATTAATTTCGAGATTGAGGAAAGTCTTGCAGTAATCACATTAAACCGCCCGGACACGCTCAACAGTTTCACGTCCGTCATGCACCAGGAGCTTGCACAAGTAATTATGCAGGTACGCGAAGATGCTGACATCCGTGCGGTCTTGCTGACTGGTGCGGGCCGCGGTTTTTGTGCTGGACAGGATTTAAATGATCGTGCCGCGACACCTGACAGTGGGCCACCTAATCTGGGAGCGGCTATCGAACAGTATTGGAACCCGCTAATTCGTAATATTACCGAGATGCCAAAACCGGTTGTTTGTGCGGTCAATGGTGTAGCGGCTGGCGCTGGCGCCAGCATCGCCTTGGCGTGCGATATTGTATTCGCAGCGCGTAGTGCTTCATTTGTGCAAGTGTTTTCCAAAATCGGTTTAATTCCTGATTCCGGCGGTAGTTGGCATTTGCCAAGAGCGCTAACATTACCGCGCGCCAAAGCGCTGGCGATGCTCGGAGACAAATTGCCCTCTGAGCAAGCCGAATCCTGGGGAATGATTTGGCGCACAGTTGATGACGAGGACTTATTGCAAGAAGCCAAGTCTGTTGCGGTCGATTTATCACGCCGACCGACGTTGGCAATGGCAGCCATAAAAGAAGTGTTTTCCGGTGCCAGCACTATGCCATTGAATGAACACCTTGAGATTGAAAAAGAAACTATGCATCGCCTTGGGCTGTCGGCTGACTATGCCGAAGGGGTTAACGCATTTTTGCAAAAACGAGCGCCGGAATTCAAAGGAAAGTAATCATGAATGCTCAGGAAATCGCCGAGCGCAGTGCGCAAACTATGTGGGATAAAGATGTTTCTTCGCCGCATATTGGCATGCAGATTAAATCTATTGCACCAGGCGCGGCAGTGATTGAAATGCCGGTTGTTGACTATATGTTGAATGGCGCCAAGGTTTGTCATGGCGGCTATATTTTTACTTTGTCTGACTCCTGTTTCGCCTTTGCCTGTAACAGCTACAACATCCAGACGCTAGCACAGGGCTGTAATATTGATTTCATTCGTCCTGCTTTTGTCGGGGATTTACTAACAGCAACGGCTACGGAAATCAGTAGAGGTAAGACAATAGGCGTTTACGATGTTGAGGTGCACAACCAAAACGAAAAGTTAGTTGCGGTAATGCGAGGTAAATCTTTCGCCGGTGACCAACCCATTTTTAACGACGATTAATAACACAGGATTTTACATCAAGATGTCTGAAGCTTTTATATGTGATGCAGTACGAACACCCATCGGTCGGTATGGTGGCGGCCTCTCCAAAGTGCGCGCGGACGATTTGGGTGCGATTCCAATGCGTGCATTGCTGGAGCGTAACGTCGGTCTGGATTCGGCCGCAATTGAAGATGTTATGTATGGCTGCGCCAATCAGGCGGGCGAAGACAATCGTAATGTTGCACGCATGAGTGCTTTGTTGGCGGGGTTGCCAGTCAATGTTGCCGCGGTGACGCTGAATCGTTTATGTGGATCCGGAATGGATGCCACGATGAGCGCTGCTCGTTGTATTCAATTAGGCGAAGCTGACGTGATGATATCGGGCGGTGTTGAATCTATGAGTCGCGCGCCATTGGTATTGGCTAAATCAAATAATGCTTATGACCGTGGTCAAAAAATGTATGACACCACCATGGGCTGGCGCTTTGTTAACAGGCTAATGCAAAAGCAATATGGCGTCGATTCAATGCCCGAGACTGCGGAAAACGTTGCCGAGCAATTCAATATCTCGCGAGAAGATCAGGATCATTTTGCGCTGCGTAGTCAACAACGTGCCGAGCGTGCAATCGCTGAAGGTTTGTTTGAGCAAGAGATTGTTCCGGTCAGTATTCCGCAGCGCAAGAAAAAAGAATTGGTAGTTGCACTGGATGAGCACCCCCGGGCAGGTTCGAGCATTGAGGGTATGAGTAAATTGCCAGCGCCATTTAGAGAGGGCGGTACAGTGACCGCTGGCAATGCGTCTGGTATCAATGATGGTGCCTGCGCAATTCTATTGGCGTCGGAGCAGGGTGCAAAAGATCAGCAATTAACGCCAATAGCACGTGTTGTTGGTGGTGCGGTGACCGGGCTTCAGCCGGCCATCATGGGTTTTGGCCCTTCGCCAGCGATCAAGAAATTACTGACACGCCTAAAATTATCATTAGATCAGATGGATGTTATCGAGCTTAATGAAGCATTCGCAGCACAAGCACTGGCGGTGACCCGGGATCTGGGTTTGGCGGATGATGCCGAACATATCAATCCGAATGGTGGTGCAATTGCGCTTGGACACCCGCTTGGTATGAGTGGTGCCCGGCTCGTCACGACGGCGGCCTATCAACTTCAGCGCACCGACGGACGATATGCGCTTTGTAGTATGTGTATTGGCGTAGGACAGGGCATTGCTATGGTAATCGAAAGAGTGTGATCAACAGCCATAAATAGCAAATATGATACAAAGTAAGCGATAAAATTGTATATAATGTATCAGGATATATTAAAAACGAAGTTCTAAATATGAGTGAAACAGAGCAACAATTATTGGGTCAGTTTCAGGCCAAGATCGACGACGAACAAAGAATTGAGCCTAAGGACTGGATGCCCGAAAAATACCGGCAGAACCTGATCCGTCAGATGTCCCAACATGCGCATTCCGAGGTGATCGGCATGCAGCCTGAAGGTAACTGGATCAGTAGCGCGCCCTCGTTGTACCGAAAAATTGTGTTGCTTTCAAAAGTTCAGGACGAAGCCGGGCACGGCTTGTATCTATATAGCTCAACTGAAACCCTTGGAATAACCCGGGATGAAATGAGTGCTAAATTACAATCCGGTGAATCAAAATATGCATCAATCTTTAATTATCCGTCATTAACCTGGGCTGATGTTGGCGCGATCGGTTGGTTGGTAGATGGGGCTGCTATTGTAAACCAGGTGTCATTGCAAAGAACTTCATATGGCCCTTATGCCCGCGCCATGATTCGTATCTGTAAGGAAGAGAGTTTTCACCAGCGTCAAGGCTACGACATTATGGTTAAGTTGGCGGAAGGTACTGCGGCGCAAAAGGCTATGGCTCAAGATGCGATTGACCGCTGGTGGTGGCCGTCGCTAATGATGTTTGGTCCGCATGATTCTGATTCGGTTAATTCGCAGCAGTCGATGAAGTGGAAAATCAAACGCCAAAGTAATGATGAGCTGCGTCAAAAATTTGTCGACCAGACAGTTGAGCAATGTGAAATTCTGAAATTGTCTTTGCCTGATCCGGATTTAAAGTGGAATGAAGAACGGCAACATTATGACTTTGGCGAGATTGACTGGGAAGAATTTTACGAAGTCATCAAGGGTAATGGTCATTGCAACCGCGATCGTATTAAGCACCATATCAAGGCAGATGAGGAAGGTGCGTGGGTGCGGGAAGCATTGAATGCCTATGCGCGAAAGCAACGAAATAAGCAGGAAGCGGCGTAATGTCTGATGATGCACTAAAATTATTTGAAGTATTCATTCGCAGCAAACGCGG
>CAZUMV010000220.1:0-3458 GCA_964621435.1 uncultured Thiotrichales bacterium
GGTTTTTTTATGTGGGTTTCTTAGGTATTTGATTCGAACCCATTTCGACAAATTGCGGCTAAGCAATTTGGACCGCGCAACGGAGTGCAGCGGCCCCGCAGGGGTGAGAGTGCGCCAAAGCGCAATCGAATCTATCCCCTAGGGGACGCCATATAAAATAACCCGGCCGGTTTTATCGGTCGGGTTTTTTTATGTGGGTTTCTTAGGTATTTGATTCGAACCTGTTTCGGCGTCGCGATAGAATGATGTCGACTAGCGAGGATCTTCGAGAAGCCAAAATAAAACGTTATCAGCAAAGATGCTGTTACTGGTTAAATCAAGATGGTCGGACATTAAAAACAATACAGATGACCAATCAATGGGTGTATTGAGTTCGGGCTGCCACTCGGCGCGAACCCGTTCATCCATCAAGGCGCTGGATCTTAGAACAGTGCCATCGCCGGCGTTATACTCGGTCACTTGGATGTCTCCCGTAGCTACGTCGATAGTTGCCTGGCTGGCTGTGTCGTGTGCATCTCCGAGTACCATGTAAATTTCCGTGCCCTCCGGTGTCTCTGCGGGCAGATCTATGGCTTCATGAAATGCCTTGCTACGTTTTAGTATTTTACTTTGCAGGTCAAGTGCAATTCGCCGTCGTTTTTCGTCTGAGGCTACATTCGGTAACACAGCTCGCAAGTATTTTTGTGTTACTTTATCGTTTGCTGCCAACCCCCATCCGTATTTCGCCCACAACGCCGGGTCATATATATCCACTACGCTTTGGTCATTGTTATCATTGGTAATTATCGCTCCGTGCCGTGGCCGTGGTAGTAGTTGATATAAGGCGGGGAATGTTCCAAGCAGGGCTGAATCGTAGTGTGGCAAAAATAGACCAACATCATAGCCATTAACAAGTTCTCTGAATGCATTCACCGAACCGGCATTGGGCGTTCCGATCATTATCAGCCGCTCAACGTCTTCGGCACCGGCCCAGGTAATTTCGGGAGCTTCACCATTTTCCGGCAAGTCTTCATCGCCATAGCGCATAAAATACCTTGCGACCAGCCCACCCATGGAGTGCGCAACAATATCGAATTTAACGTCCGCGTCCTCGATTCCGTATCGGGCACGGTAATTGGCTTGTACGTAAACGCGTTTATCGTCAATAAACTCTTGCAGTAGACGGGCGTTTTCGACGTTGTCCCGGCGCCAATCATAGGCATATTGAAAACAGGTAAAGTGATCGTCACCATAATCCAGGCCATTAAGACCGAGGCTTTCATCTCTATATCCGTGTGCGCCTAAAGTCGATAAGATGCTGGCATAAGCCCTTATGTTCAATGGCAGACCAAATAATTTTATATCTACTGATTCCAGAACCCCATCTGCTGCAACGTTGTCTCTACTCTCGCTGAGAAGTTTACCTTCCTCTATCGGTAAAGAAATAATCCGCGCACCATCTTCAGTGTTAGGGTTAAGTGCTTCGCCATTAAATGCCCCCCATACGGTTTGACCGGTGTCAGTGTTTTGCAGTCTGCTGCCCAATATACCCGGGATAACTATTATCGGATTTCTATCGGGTAAGTGATATTGTGCTGACTTTTCGTATATGAACTTTAAATCGGTTGTCGGTTCTTTGTGCAAGATACCGCAAGCGCCAAGCACTGTAATGAAACCAATAAACGTGAGCTTGGAAATCAAACGGAATGGATTCAGACCTTGCATATTATGTTACCTCGTTTTTTATATTGCTTGATCGCACTTTAGAATTTCATCAATCAGCTCTGGATGAATCTTGTTACTACCACCGCCTCCAAAAGTTAAAGTGCCGAAGCTGAAACGGTTTTCCTTACATTATATAGCCAAATCACTGCATTTGTGAATGTGATGTTTCCGACTGTTTGTGGCGCGCGATGTGCTACAGAAGTTATGCCAGCGAGAATCTATGTTTAGTGAATGAAACCAGGATTCGCTTTGGTTAGTTATCAGATTGCGCCGGAGTTTTTGTTAACTGGCTGCTTAAGTTTTAGTGTGTGGCAATTAGAATATCCTGTAACGATGTCTGGACTGATCCATGAGGCCAGTTTCTACTCACTTCCAAAGCGCTATAATCAAATCATCAGGGTTAGTCTCGCACGGGGACGTATATGCTCGTGTTTGGGCGTCGCTCATTTGTTTACTAATAATTCTCGAATGGTTACCTAATATCAAAATTTGTGCTGGCCCATAAAGAAATCTAATGGCGCCAGGTCTGTTTTTAAAACGCAAAGCAGGATACATTTATCTCAAGACTTGAACTGGATCATATTTACTTGTTACAAGATGTTGAAAATCCCGCTTTAAATTGGGTCATACGTCTTTAAATGCCATAATTGTGTTATCTCAGGAACTATTACTATAGAAGCCACATAAGATGTCGAATAGAAAAGGTATCATACTTGCCGGCGGTTCCGGCACGCGTCTTTATCCGCTCACTATATCGGTCAGTAAGCAGCTGATGCCGGTATACGACAAGCCAATGATCTATTATCCGCTATCAACATTGATGTTGGCGGGCATTCAGGAAATTTTGATCATAACGACCCCGGAAGACTCAGAGGCTTTTCAAAATTTATTAGGTGACGGTTCACAGTGGGGGATATCATTATCGTTCGCGGTGCAGCCGAGTCCGGACGGGTTGGCACAGGCGTTCATTATCGGCGAAGACTTTATAGGCGATAGTGCTTGTACATTAATACTCGGAGATAACATTTTTCACGCTGAAGGTTTGGCCGAACGTTTGCAGGCAGTTAGTGCCGACCGCGAAGGTGCGACTGTGTTTGGGTACTACGTCTCTGATCCGGAACGCTATGGTGTGGTCGAGTTCGATAAAGCCGGCGTGGCTAAAAGTATAGAAGAAAAACCCGAGCGCCCGAAATCGCATTACGCTGTTACCGGGTTGTATTTTTATGATAATGATGTGGTGGAAATCGCTAAAAACATCAAGCCATCACCACGTGGTGAATTAGAAATTACAGATGTTAATAATGTCTACCTCAAGCGCGGTGACTTGAAGGTTGAAAAGTTAAGTCGTGGTACAGCGTGGCTTGACACGGGCACCACGGCCTCGCTGTTAGACGCAGGTAACTTTATTCGTGTTATTGAAGACCGGCAGTCATTGAAAATAGCATGCCCCGAAGAAATCGCTTATTTGCAGGGTTTCATCTCCGCAGACAAGGTGCGCGCAATTGCAGAGCCCTTACGTAAAAGCGGCTACGGCGAATATCTTTTGAACATCTTGAGCGAACGGACTAACTAACTTGAAGATTATTGTTACTGGCGCTGGTGGACAAGTCGGTCGTGAACTACAACGATATATTAAAGGCTTGTCGCGTCAGACAGAATTATTTGCCTTAACCAGAAAAGACCTTGATGTGACCAACGTCAGTGAGGTCGAACGGGTGTTGCATGAAGTAAAGCCCGATTGGGTCATCAATGCT
>CAZUMV010000220.1:3468-4956 GCA_964621435.1 uncultured Thiotrichales bacterium
ATCAAGCCGAAGACGACCAAAAGATGGCGCACGCAATTAATTCAGAGGCGGTGGGGACGCTGGCCAGAGTATGTAAGGAAACCGAAGCGCGTCTGATGCATATTTCAACGGACTATGTATTTGATGGTGACAGTTCCAGTTCCTACGCTCCGACTGATAGTACTAACCCGATCAATATCTATGGCAAGAGCAAGCTTTCGGGTGAGTTACAAATATTGCACACGTTGGCTGAGGACACTTTGATTATCCGAACAGGGTGGGTGTATTCAGTCTACGGCCACAACTTTGTCAGAACAATGCTGCGTCTGATGCAAGAGCGAGACCGAATTCAAGTCATTGATGACCAGGTTGGTTCCCCCACCTGGGGCGGAGAGCTGGCGCGCGTGATCATGTTGGCAGTCATCAAAGATGCGAGAGGTTTGTATCATTGGACGGATGCCGGTGTTGCGAGTTGGTATGATTTTGCTAATGCCATATTGCGAAATGGCAAGCGTTTAGGTGTTTTGCGGAACGAAATCGAGATCGTACCCATTTCTACTGATGAATATCCAACAAAAGCACAACGACCTAAAAATAGTGTGATGTGTAAACGTTCAATTCGTGCTGCTTTAGATTATCGTGGGCGCCACTGGCGGGAATCGCTCAAGGATATGCTTACGGATGTTAAAAATGGAGTCGAGTAAATCAATATTAGTAACCGGTGCAGCCGGTTTTATCGGCGCCAACTTCGTTCATTATTGGCTGGATCAATATAAGAACGACAAAATTATTGGTTTGGATGCGCTTACCTATGCCGGTAATTTGGTTAGTTTGAAGCCTATTGAAAGCAATCAGAATTTTAGCTTCGTACAAGGCGATATTCGCGATCAAGAACTCATTGAATCATTGCTGCAAAAACACGAGATCGATACTGTTGTACACTTTGCGGCCGAGTCGCACGTTGATCGTTCTATTTCAGGCCCGGATGCATTTATTGATACCAATATCATTGGTACCCATGCCATGCTTAAAGCGGCTAGAAATTACTGGCTGATGGGCGATAAAATCAAGCCGCACCGGTTTCATCACGTCTCTACCGACGAGGTTTATGGTTCGCTGGAGTTAACTGATCCGGCGTTTACTGAAACCACGCCATATCAACCCAGTTCACCTTATTCAGCGAGCAAGGCGGCGTCTGATCATTTAGTCAATGCTTATAACCATACTTATGGATTGGAAACGACCATTAGCAATTGCTCCAATAATTATGGTCCTTACCAATTCCCGGAAAAATTAATACCGTTGGTATTGATCAACATATTGCACGGCAAAGAGTTGCCTATCTACGGTGATGGAAGTCAAATACGTGACTGGCTGTATGTTGATGATCATGCGCGCGGCATTGATCTTATTCTACAAAAGGGCGTAGTCTCCGAGACCTACAACATCGGCGGTAATAACGAATGGAAAAATATCGACATAGTTACGCATATTTGCGACCGTATGAAT
>CAZUMV010000221.1:0-4919 GCA_964621435.1 uncultured Thiotrichales bacterium
CACGACATCCTCCAGGCCCAGACGCAAAACGCCAGACCCAAACCCTCTTACAAACAGCGCACCACCGTCCGTTTTGGCAACGTTGCGGACCATGGTCACCCGCGTCATATTCACCTTCACCTCGCCGTCGATGGCGACAATGTCACCTTTGGCATAAGTAAGTTCCAGGTACTGCGCTTGATCCGGTGCTGCCTCAGGCGACACAGACCAGCGCCACATTGCCTCTTCGGATTCGAGCCACGGATCTTCGAGCTGGCCGCCTTCATAAGAGATATGCAACAAATTCGCATCCATTGAATAAGGCGATTTTTTGCCGCGCTTCTGCTCAATCGGAATATTATGCTCCGCCGCATATGCCATTAACTTGTCACGGGAGTTCAAATCCCATTCGCGCCACGGTGCAATTACCTGAACACCAGGTTTCAATGCATACGCCCCAAGCTCAAACCGAACTTGGTCATTACCTTTGCCGGTAGCACCATGCGAAATAGCATCGGCGCCGGTTTCGTTAGCAATTTCGACCAGACGTTTGGCGATTAACGGACGTGCAATCGACGTCCCTAACAGGTACTCGCCTTCGTAAATAGCGTTGGCGCGAAACATGGGATAAACGAAATCACGCACAAACTCCTCTTGCAGGTCTTCAATATAAATTTCTTTAATGCCAAGTGCGACCGCTTTGGCGCGTGCTGGCTCAACTTCCTCGCCCTGACCAATATCGGCTGTGAAGGTCACCACCTCGCAGGCATAAGTGTCTTGCAACCACTTGGCAATGACAGCGGTATCCAAACCGCCTGAATACGCCAAGACCACTTTATTGATTCCCGCTTTTGACATCTTTGGAATTTCCTCTTGCTGGATGTAATTTTAGCGCCAAGTATACCTTACTTCACTGCGATCTCTGCCGAAAAAAAATCCGGTAAATGTTATCATGACGTGCTTTTCAAGAGCTGGCTAAAACTGTATATGGAGATAAGGGAAAACGTTTCTTTAAGCGACCTAAATACCTTTGGAGTTGATCAAAGCACACGCTATTTCGTGTCGATAACGCAGCCCGAAGACTTGGCCGAGCTACTGAAATTCAAGAATGAAACGAAGCTGCCCGTATTAATATTGGGTGGCGGCAGCAATCTACTGTTTAGTCAAAATTTCGAGGGTATCGTCGCGCACATCAGTCTCACTGGTATCGATTTTATCGAAACTGATAGTGAACAAAACTTAATGCGCGTAGCCGCTGGCGAACGCTGGGATGCAACGGTGCGAAAATCTATCGCCTTTGGCTGGCAAGGACTCGAGAACCTGGCTTATATCCCAGGAAATACGGGCGCCGCTCCAATCCAGAATATCGGTGCTTATGGATTAGAACTTTGCGAGCGCTTTGACTCGCTCCGGGCATTTGATTGCGCGACTGGCGAAGTTAAAAAATTCAGCAAAGAAGCTTGTCAGTTCGGCTATCGGGACAGCTTTTTTAAATCTAGTCCGTTTGGCCAATTTATTGTCACTGAGGTAACCCTTGCGTTGCCGCGCGAAGCTGACTGGCGACTGGACTATGCCGGTATTCGGGAACGACTGGGTGACACCCAGCCGAGTAGTGAAGTTATTGCGGACATTATCACGGCTATTCGGAAAAAAAAATTACCCGACCCAAATATCATTGGAAACGCGGGTAGTTTTTTCAAAAATCCGGTAGTCAAAAATAAAGTGTTGAGCCGGTTACAAAACCAGTTTCCATCAATACCGATTTACCCGGTCGATAGCGACCAAAGCAAACTTTCTGCGGCCTGGTTAATCGAACAATCCGGATTAAAGGGTTATCGGGAAGGTGATGCTGGCGTATCCGAACAGCATGCACTCGTGTTAGTAAATCATGGCAAGGTCACCGGCGCCGAACTTCTCAGGCTCGCCACCCACGTACAAAAATCAGTTGGCGAAAAATTCGATATCCAACTCGAACCGGAACCAACCATCATTTGACTAACGCTTCTTCGGCGGCATCAAGTCGGTGATAGTACCTTCAGCCATTTCCGCGGCGAAACATACTGTTTCTGACAAAGTCGGGTGCGGATGAATCGTTAACCCAAGATCGACAGCGTCAGCGCCCATCTCCAAGGCAAGCACCGTTTCGGCGATTAGCTCGCCGGCATTTTTACCAATAATCCCGGCGCCAATTACACGCTTGGTGCGCTTGTCAAAAAGTATTTTTGTCATGCCGTTGGTAGCGCCCATACTCAAGGCACGCCCGCTTGCGGCCCACGGGAAAGCACCCTTTTCATATTCAAGGCCTTGCGCCTTGGCATCTTCTTCGGTCACACCACACCACGCCACTTCAGGATCTGTATATGCCACTGACGGGATGGTATTGGCATCAAAGAACGCCTTATGCCCGCAGATTACCTCAGCTGCAACCTTACCTTCATGAACTGCCTTATGCGCCAACATCGGCTGACCGACGATATCGCCAATGGCGTAAATGTTGGCAACGTTAGTTCGTTGCTGGTTGTCGCAAGCAATAAAACCGCGGTCATCTACGTTAACGCCAGCCTTGTCGGCATCTATAGCCTTGCCATTTGGATTTCTACCAATCGCAACCAGAACTTTATCAAAAGTATCATTTTCGGGCGCAGAATCTCCCTCAAAGCTACATTTAAGACCGGACTTCAATGGCTTTATCTCAGTAACCTTGGTGTTGGTGTAGATATTCTCATAGCGCGGCTTCACGGCTTTCTCGAACAATTTAATTAAATCCCGATCAACCCCGGGCATGATGCCTGGCGCTAATTCGACTACCGTCACCTGGGAGCCCAGCGCGTGGTATACGGTCGCCATTTCCAGACCAATAATTCCGCCACCAACAACCAATAAACGTTTAGGAATATCTTCCAGCTCGAGCGCGCCGGTGGAATCAAGGACGCGTGGATCATCCCACGGAATAAAGGGCAATTTTGTGACCGACGAACCGGCCGCAATAATACAATTTTCAAACGCGACACTACCGTGACCTTCTACATCGATCGTATCATTTGATACGAATTTCCCAAAGCCATGAATAATATCGACTTTGCGCTGTTTGGCGAGCGCTTTCAAACCACCGGTTAATTGACCAATGACTTTATCTTTATGGCCTCTTAGCTTGTCAACATCGATACTCGGCGCGCCGAAGCTAACGCCAATATCGGAAAAATGCGCGGCTTCATTAATTACTTCGGCTGTGTGCAATAATGCCTTTGATGGTATGCAGCCGACATTCAAACAAACACCGCCGATGTTTTCGTAGCGCTCAATCAATGCTACCTTCTTACCCAGGTCGGCAGCACGAAATGCTGCGGTATATCCACCAGGTCCAGAACCCAGTACCACAATGTCATATTTGGAATCGCTCATTACTTATCTCTTGGTTTTTAGTTAAAGGCAGATATCAACATAATCTGCATTACGCGTAAATTTGATGCCTCATAGTCTAGGTATTAGGCGAAAAATGTAAAGCGTTATATATATCCGCAGGTCAAATTGAAGACTAAAGCAATAATCGTCTCGTATCCGACAACACTTTGCTCAGCATCGTGGTAAAACGTGCGCCATCAGCGCCATCAATAACTCTATGATCATAGGAAAGCGATAACGGCAAGATCAGCTTGGGGTTGAATTGTTCCCCATCCCAAACTGGTTGCATCTTTGCTCTGGAGACGCCGAGAATCGCGACCTCGGGTAAGTTTACGATGGGCGTGAACTTGGTGCCGCCAATCCCACCAAGGCTGGAAATGCTAATGCTGGCGCCCTTCATATCTGAAGGTGTCAACGCTTTCCCGCGAGCTTTCTCACTCAACTCACCAAGCTCCGCTGCAATTTCAATCAGGGTTTTACGATCGGCATCTTTGACTACCGGCACCACCAGGCCGTCTGGAGTATCAACCGCAATTCCCACATTAAAGTACTTCTTCAAAATCAGGTTTTCCTGGGAAATATCGAGCGAACTGTTAAATCTGGGGTATTCACGTAAACATGAAACTATGGCTTTAACCAGAAAAGCCAACAACGTGACCTTGACGCCCTTATCTTTGTTTTCGATAGCCATTTCTTTACGAAAGGCATTGAGACTTGTAATGTCCGCTTCATCAAACTGCGTTACATGTGGGACGGTTAAATAATTACGAGTCAGAAATTTGCCGGTAAGCTTGTTGATTTTGGATAAAGGAAGTGTTTCTACTTCACCCCATTGTGAGAAATCGATTTCCGGCATAGGCTCGATCCCCAAACCACTCCCGGTACCTGAGGTCAGTGCTTGCTTGGTAAATTTTTTGACATCAGTTTTGAGAATTCTATTTTTATTGCCAGTGCCAACTACTTTTGTCAGGTCTACGCCTAATTCCCGAGCAAATTTTCTAACTGTCGGGGTCGCATAGGATGGATGCGAAATTGACGAAGCCATCTTATCTGTCGGTGATGGGCGCGGCCCTTTGTTCTCATCTTTTTTGACCGATTCAGGTGCAGTCGCAGGTTCCGCGGAAACGGAAGTATCAGCAACAGCTGTAGCCATCTGCATCTCCAGAATCGGGTCACCTTGTTTGATGCTGTCGCCGACACTGATATTCAATGTTTTAATTTTACCCGCCTGTGGCGAGGGAATTTCCATAGAGGCTTTATCGGACTCAACCGTAATCAGGGAGTCTTCCGCTGCAACCGTATCCCCCGGACCGACCAATATCTCAATCACTTCAACGGCTTCGAAATCACCGATATCGGGAACTAGAATTGATTCAACCCCACCTAACGTGGTAACCGGAGCGTCAACACTCTCAGATTCGCTTTGCGGTGTGACAGCTGCCGCAACGTTGTCTTCTACACTAGCCGCTTCGTCAACCGCTTGTCCCGCGATATCCGGATCCGGAGTTTCCTCGTTAACACCCAATGGAGCGCCGTCC
>CAZUMV010000222.1:0-4916 GCA_964621435.1 uncultured Thiotrichales bacterium
CCCGGGCGTAAAAGAACTGCCGAGCACCTACTGGAAAAAACATATGGCAGTGACCTTTGTGGACGAACCAGAAGCGGTGAATAACCGGGATGAGTTGGGCGTTGAAAACTTGTTGTGGTCAACAGACTTTCCACACCCTTGCTGTAACTGGCCGAATGCGCACGCTAAAGTTGAAGAGATGTTCAAAGGTGTTCCGGAAGCGGATGTGCACAAAATCACCTGGGAAAACGGCGCTAAGATGTACGGGTTTGCCTAGCAATGGTTGACTAGGTCTTATTTTGGCCCCGTTTAACTTCATACTGAAACACAATAAACTAACAACTAATAAACACATAAAACTAATAATCAATAGACATAATAAACTAAATAGTGTAAAACATCATATACTAGTAATTAAACAAAATAATCATGGGCACGCCATCAGAAAAACTCGCGGCATCTCTTGAGGTATTAAAGGAGTTACAAGATCGTGAGGTTGTTGCCATTAGATCTCGTGATCTAAGTCGAACCCACCGCGAACGCTTGATGAAAAATGGCTTTTTGCAAGAAGTAATCAAAGGCTGGTACGTCCCTGCCCGGCCTGATGAAATTGCTGGAGAGAGCACGGCATGGTATGCCGCCTTCTGGGAGTTCTGCGCTTCGTACTTAGAAAGTCGTTTTAGTGAAGACTGGTGCTTATCTCCAGAACAATCATTAGCGCTCCACACTGGAAACCTGACGGTGCCCAGACAGCTTCTGGTGAGGACAAAAAAGAAAACAAACAATCTTACTGATTTACCTCACAACACCTCGCTACTAGATACTCATGCTGATTTACCGAGCAAAAACAACAGTCTTATCAAAGATGGTCTACGCATATTCTCGATTCCGTCCGCTTTAATAGCGTCTGCACCAAGTAACTTCCTACAAAACCCAACGGATTTTCGCGCCGCATTAGCAATGCTAGGTGACGCTTCGGAGCTACTCGAAATCCTTTTGGAAAACGGACACACGACAATCGCCAGTCGATTGGCTGGTGCTTTTCGGAACATCGGCAGAGATGACATTACCGAAAACATTATCAATACGATGCAAGCAGCCGACTATAAAGTGAGAGAAATTGATCCGTTTGAGACAGCCAGCCCGATGATATTTTCCAAGCGAGCGCGATCTCCATATGTCAGTCGAATTCAACTTCTATGGCAACGCATGAGAGAGGATGTCTTGGAAAAATTTCCAACGGCACCTAGATCGGTAAAAAACAAGAGCAGTTATCTTAAGAAAATTGACGACCTCTACACCTCTGATGCTTATCATTCGCTATCCATCGAAGGATATCGAGTTAGCCCGGATTTGATTGAACGAGTGAAATCTGGCAAGTGGAACCCTGATGATATTGAAAGTGATCGCGAACATCGCGACGCAATGGCAGCACGTGGCTATTGGCAATCCTTTCAGGAAGTCAAAACCAGCATCGAAAAAATACTTGATGGTGAAAACCCAGGCACCACATTGCGTCGCGATCATACTAAATGGTATACCTCTCTTTTTGCGCCTGGCGTAACCGCGGGGATTCTCCGTACAGGCGATCTCTCAGGATACCGTAATGCTCCAGTGTACATACGACGGTCTAAGCACGTCCCCCCTAACAAGGAAGCAGTTCGAGATCTTATGCCCGCGTATTTTGACCTACTGGAAAAAGAAACCGAACCGTCAGCACGAGCAGTACTCGGTCACTTCATCTTTGTCTACATACATCCTTATATGGATGGAAACGGAAGGATAGGCAGATTTACATTTAATGCCATGCTCGCTTCTGGCGGCTACTCGTGGACGATCATTCCAATTGAAAAGCGTGACGCTTACATGGCCTGCCTTGAGTCGGCTAGCGTTGATCTCGATATCATTCCTTTTACTAAATTTCTTAGTGACCTAGTAACTATAAAATAGAATCTAACAGAGAAATTGTCACAGTATCACGTCGAAAAACGGCGTCGAAATGTGCGGCTTTTTGTAGCGTGTTTAAGTGCTGTTAAGTGTTACCCAAAGAAACAAGCGTGTTCGTCTTTTTCCACCAGATCCAGAAATTCCTCTAAGTGTTCCACGGTTGGAACCGGGCTATAGCTATGCCATTTAAAATCCTGCCTCATCCAGAAAACCTTCCATAGTTTTCGGGATTTTACGTAAGTTGTTTTTGCGAATGGGTAGTGACGGATAGTTTCGGGATCGTTCCACTGTGGCCGAATTTCAAAAAGCTCGACACTTTGGTTTTCTATCCGGTACCCGAGATCAAGCTCGGCACGAATGTGTGGGGGCGGCCTTTTTTTAGCATGAATTTTTCAAGCTCACGCTCACAACGCTTAATTTCAAATTCACTTATCGCCATTCTTACAGTACCGCCTTGGAATTATCGGGGAGCTGATTAAATACTGCTAAGTTAACTTAGGACTTGCTGGGTTACCGTCGGCATCTATAAACTCTGTGATGACCTGATATAGATAGAGACAATCTTCACGGCTCATAGTTGGGTGGCACGGCAGCATGATGCCGTATTCCATAATCTGGTCACAATTGGGTAAACCATTCGGATGCACCCGATACTCTTTACCTTTCAACATAGGATGCCGAGTGGCGTTACCGGTAAAAATAACCCGGCTCATAATGCCCGAATCTTCAAGGTGTAGCTGTAGTTTTCGTCGCGACCATTCGGTTTCAGGTCGCACCTGAATCGGGTAACACAACCAGGTCGTTTCGGTTTCGTGAATTATAGTCGGCAGCAGGAATTTATCAGCGTGTGTCTGCAAAAATTCTTCATGCCAGTTGAAGCGCTCCTCGCGTAAATCCCACAGCTTCTGGATCTTGTCCATTTGTCCCAACCCAAACGCCGCACCGCATTCATTCGGAATAAAGCCGTAGCCCAGTTCTTCAAACACAAACATCGAGTCATATTCCACACCATCGAGGTCCTCTAAAAAACGGCCATCGCTTTCGGCGACCTTGGTACCGTGCATCCATTTCTCTGAAGAACGCCCCCAGTTACGCAACATCAGCGCCCGGTCCAACAGATCAGTGTCGTCGAAAAACACCATGCCGCCATTACCAAGCGCGGTAATAATGTGATAAATAGAAAAGCTCGTTATCGATATATCAGCTCGAGTGGCGGTCTTTTTGCCGCGCAAGGTGCCACCGAGCGTATCCGCGCTGTCATGGATAACGAATAAACCATGCTGGTCTGCAATCGCACGAACCTTGTCCCAATCACAAATCCCGCCAACCAGATCTGGAATCAATATTGCTTTGGTATCAGCACTGATGGCGGATTCGATTTGATCAACGTCAATCTGGTAATCAGTCAAACCAGAATCGACAAATACCGGCGTACAGCCATGTTGATAAATTGATGAAATGTCCGTGGAAAATGTCAATGCCGGAGTAATGACTTCAGAACCCTTTGGCAAGTCCGCGAGATGCAAGGCCAGCGTTAAAGCCGAGGAACCGGAGTTGACCATGACGCCATGTTTTTTACCCATATAGTCAGCTACGCGTTGCTCGAACTCGGCAACTTTCACACCGGGGATTAAGCCCATCGGGTTGTTGAGCTGTTGCATGACGCGGTTGATCTCATCCTCGTCAAACATCGCGCCACCGTACATCACCGGACGCGGCTCAATACTGCCGATTACTTTCTCCGTTGGACTCATTTCGACCTCCTGTATTTTTCAATTTTTAAGCAGGGAAATATCTATCGCGGTAGCTGGCAAACTCTCTCTCAATACTTGCCTCACTCAATCCGAACTCAGCCAATGAATACGCGTGCGCTTTGCGCGCTCCCCTTTGATTACCGTCTTGCCATGCTTGCATCGCAGCTACAGAGTCCGGGTCCAGAGCATTGGACAATTCGAGGATGCGTTTACCCTGACCGACCGGGTCCTGCAACAAGTCCCGGTAATACACGTCTATAAACTGCTCATCATTTTGGCCTTCTGAGCGCACTTGCATGAACGCCTGCATAAGTTCGTTTAAACGCGTTGGCCAATAATCACCTATCATTTCGTTACTGATCTCGGTTGACCCCATTCCGTATAAACTGCGCTGCATACTGCAATAAGAAGGTACCGTTGCCACGGGATCACGGTGGGTCATCACTATTTTGGCTTTTGGAAAAGTCTGCAACACCGCATCTAACGCCATTAAGTGCCCCGGGGTTTTTAACACCCAGCGCTGGTCTTTTCGTTCCGGGTTCTGCCATTGCAGGGATTGCAATACCTGGTACAAATCCTGGTAAGCATTCAGGGAGGACTGTTGCGTTAACCATTGCGCGTAACCCGGAACGAAAAAACTTGCCTCCATCATGGTGCTCGAAAACAACTTGCCAAGAATAATAACTTCTTCGTCGGCCTGATCGATACTCATGGGGTGGATCGACATCAGCTCGGGTATTTTTACCAGCATATAATCCAGAATTTGTTGCGCCGCCTCTTTCCTGGGCTCCGGTTGACCGCGTTGCTCGCCCGGCAATGGCACATAGTTTTGCGCCTCATACCAACGTACTGCCGTCATGCCGGGCGCGGAAGAAAGCATGCGATGTAACATGGTGCTGCCAGTCCTCGGTAAGCCGACTATCACGGCAGCGACATCCACTTTTTCTTCAAGGATCCCGGGATGCGCCTTGAGCAGTTCAACATGTCGTAAGCGACTGATTAAGGCCCCGGTCAACATAGCTTCCGCACCAAAAACCCCTTCTTCATTCAAACACGCTTCGGTGTTTATTGCCGGTATCAAAGCATCGAGGTTTTTAAAAAACCATTCATCCCCAAAGTCACTTAACCCTGTTTCCTGACGGGCTCGATCCACCAATACTTTTCTATCGCTAACGCTCATATTTATATTCCGTAGCCGCCGGCAACCGCGATCTGCTGGCCAGTCACATAAGCGGC
>CAZUMV010000223.1:0-4897 GCA_964621435.1 uncultured Thiotrichales bacterium
TTGGTAATGCGCCCGGGGTAGATCGTTAAATAAGATTCTGCGATAAACGCGCGATAAAAAAGATGCGCGCGTTGCCGTGCGGTACGTGAGTTAAGATTGCTGTCGCTAAACATTTCGGTCAAGAGTTCGAGCCTTTCTTTATCTACGCCGGTGACGAAAGTCTGCACGCGTGCATCGGTTGCGGCCCAGGCACGGACGGCGGCGTCAAACCGACCCAGGTGATTGGCCAATACTTTATCCACCAACAAAAACATGCGGTCGCGGGCAGGCGCATCAAAGTTGCGGACGTCTTCGTAGACCGAGTCGTTGAGTGCTTCCTTCCAATGATCGAGGCTGCGCATCAGCAGGTCATCGATGTCGGTGAAAAACCAGTAGAAGCTGCCCTTGGACATTTTCAATTCACGCGCCAGTCGCTCGACTTTGACTGCGGCGGCTCCGCTATGGGCGATCATGTGCAAAGCGCCTTCGATCCAAATCTTGGCCTTTTCACGGTCACCGCGTGACGCTATCGCCGCATTGGACGAGCGAGTGCGCGCCATGTCAGAGGCGCCTAGTTACAACGGATAGTTGAATGTTCATAAGCTCGTTCAAGGGTTAATTGTTTAGTGGCATTGCAAAAACTATACGGAAGCGTATAGAATAAAACAAGCCCGAATTATTGGGACTTCAGTTTGCAGGGAAGATCTATGGCATGCTGGTAAATTGATTGGTGACGCAATATAAACAGAAAAACCAAGCCGAAATAACGAAACAAAAACGACTATCGGACAAAGGAGTAACTCATGAAAGCGGTCTATTACGAACAACACGGCGACGCCGATGTATTGCAATTTGGAGAATTACCAAAGCCTGAGCCCGGCCCGGATCAGGTCTTGGTGAAAGTCGAGGCTGCCGCGGTCAATCCGATTGACCGGCGATTGCGCGGTGGTGAATTAACCGAATATATCGAGCGTACTTTTCCGGTCGTGCCCGGTTGGGACCTCTCGGGAACCATCGTAGAACTTGGTGAGAACGTAAGCGACTGGAAAGTGGGTGATGAAGTGGTTGGTTTGGCGTTTACCTGGTCTATCCAGCATGGCACGTATGCTGAATTTTGTCCGGTTGATATTGCTGCTATTGCCCCCAAGCCGTCTAACCTGAGTTTTGTCGAAGGGGCGGCACTGCCGCTGGTAAGTCTTACTGCATGGCAGGCGCTGGATGAATTTGCCGGTTTGAAGAGTGGTCAGACGGTCTTGATACAAGCCGGCGCAGGTGGCGTGGGTAGTGTAGCGATACCGATGGCAAAGCACCTGGGTGCCAAAGTCTATACCACCACGCGCACGGCTAATTTTGATTATGTAAAAGAACGCGGTGCGGACCACCCAATTGACTACACCAAAGAAAACTATGTTGAGGTATTAAACAAGTTAGAACCTAACGGGGTAGATGTTGTTCTGGAATCTTTACTCGGTGACGGTATCGCAGAAAACGCGATTCGCTTGACCAAGGATGGTGGCGCGGTTCCGTACATGAATAATGAACCGCCGGAAATGCCGGAAATAGCATCCCGCAATATAAAAACTGAATTCATCCACCACCGCGCAGACGGCGAAATGCTGAAGATGTTGATGTCCCTTTTCGAGAACGGGACTTTGCCGGCGCCAAAGGTAACGACCATGGATTTGAGTGAGGCGAAAAAAGCCCACCTGCAATCCGAATCAATGACAACCAATGGTAAGTTAGTACTTAAGATATAAAAAATTTGATTCTGGATGTCGCTAGAGTTTGATCACTCTAGTCGTGACAGTGTATAAAGTAATCAACAATTAATATTTGTCAGGAGAAGTTACATGAGTAGTGCTGAAATTTTAGCGAGTATGGTTAGTAACGTAGGGAGTGGCGGGATCGAAGTGGTTGATCTGACCAACGTATTGTCACCTGATTTCCCGGTACTGACTTTGCCGGAAGAATTTGCTCAGTGTGCGCCGTTCAAGCGCGAGACGATTTCTCAATATAACGATGACGGCCCAATGTGGTACTGGAACAATATCAGTATGAACGAACACACCGGTACGCACTTTGACGCGCCGATTCATTGGGTGACTGGCAAGGACGTTCCGAACGGTACCGTTGACAAGATGCCAACCAAAGATTTCATTGGGCAGGCAGTGGTGCTGGATTTCACAAAGGAATGTGCGGCCGATCCTGATTTTGTGCTTACCGCCGCTTACATTCAGGACTGGGAAAGCCGCAATGGGAAAATACCAGCGAAGGCGTGGATCATGTTTCACAGCGGCTGGGCAGATAAAGTGGGTACCGAGGCATACACCAACATGCGCGAAGACGGCGCGCATACTCCAGGCCCTGATCCAAGCGCGGTTGAATTTTTGGTGCATGAGCGCGATTGTATGGGGCTGGGCGTCGAAACCATCGGTACTGATGCAGGGCAAGGGCATGTGTTCGAACCGCCTTACCCAGCGCATAATATCCTGCATGGTAATGGTCGCTACGGTTTGCAGTGTCTGCGTAACCTGGATAAGTTGCCGACCTTTGGTTCGGTGATTGTCGCCTCGCCGTTAAAAATTGAGGATGGTTCAGGCAGCCCATTGAGAGTTATTGCGATGGTCGCTAAAGACTAGTAGTACAAGTTGGTAACAAAAAAGCGCGCCCGTCGTTTGAGGGGCGCGTTTTTTTTATGAATAACCGCGTTTGAAAAAGAATCCCTTGGATATTAATGTCATTACGCGTTCATCGCGTTGGTTCTTCATCACGAGATCTGCATAGATGACGCCCCGATCAGGTTTGGAGCGAGACGCTTTGGCTTTGGTAATGGTGTATGTGCCGGACAATGTGTCACCGGGGCGCACCGGGCCCAACCAGCGAATGTCATCGGCACCTGGTGACACTATCGCGCTGGTGTTATAAAAAAAACCGTCATAAAGCATACGCATGGATATCGCGCAAGTATGCCAGCCGCTGGCCAGTAAACCTTGCATGGCGGAATCTGCAGCGGCAACCGAGTCTGTGTGCATCGGTTGCGGATCATATTTTTTGGCGAACTCGATGATCTCTTCTTCGGTAACCGTGTAGTCGCCAAGCGGCAAGACCAGCCCAACCGTTAAATCCTCAAATGTGCGAAATGGTATGGCGTCTGTTTCAGTTGTCATTACGGTGCGTGGCGGCGACGCAGGCGGCTTGATCATAGATGCCGGATAACAAATTAAGCACGTTTGAAATCTGGTTCATTTTATCTTCACTTTCAGATATCTCTGTGGTTAACGGCAGCAACAGTTCCTGCCGAAAGAGGGTGTACTTGTCGGTTGCTTGCATGCCTTTTTCGGTGACTTTGTAGGTGGCACCTTTTTTGTGTCCTTTCAGACCGATCTTTTCAATCAGCTCGGCCTTAGTCAGCTTACGCACACTATATTGGATATTCGAAATATCATCCCGATTCATTAATCGGCCGAGTTCGGAAATACTTTTGGCCCGGCCGTGCATGCGGATGGCATTGAGCAAGGCGAAATCGATACCACTGCAAGTCGGATCGTCCGGCATCTGGCAACAGGCGGACAGATCATCCATCCAACGCGAAAATGCGGCATAGCTGCGGAATAGTGAAAATTCCAGCTCGGTGAGTGCTATTTCTTGTTCGTTGGTAGACAAATGCCAGGTTTTGCTAAGACCAGCGCCGGTTTTACCGGGTTTCAAATCGCTAATTGACTGCATTTAGCTCTTTCCTTATATGAAATTTAACGTTAAAGTTAATAGATACTTCGTGCAATAGATAATAACAGAAATAACGCACAACCAAGTACACAAGGAGAGTTCATGTCTAATCGTGGTCCGTTATTTAACGACAATAAGCTAAAGCTGGGCACATTTTCCGCCAATTGTTCTAGCGGTATGGCGGTCACTCAGGTCGAAGACCGCTGGGATAACTCTTGGGAAAACAATATTGATCTGGTGCAGCAGTGCGATGAAGCTGGCATAGAGTTTATGCTACCGATCGCCCGCTGGATCGGCTACGGCGGCGCAACGGATTTTCATGGCAATGTGTTGGAAACCGTTACCTGGGCGGCTGGTTTGCTCGCTCACTCGAAGAATATTCAGGTTTTCGCCACCGTGCATACCGCTTACAACCACCCCATAGTCACGGCCAAGCAATTAGCTACCATTGATCAACTCGGCAACGGTCGGGTTGGATTAAACGTGGTCGCCGGCTGGAACAAGCCGGAGTATGAAGCTTTTGGCGTCGAACTGCCCGAAGCCCATGAAGACCGCTATGCCTTTGCGCAAGAGTGGTTTGATTATGTGCAAAAGATTTGGAAAGAAGATGAGGCATTTGATTGGGACGGAAAATTCTTCAATGGCAAAGGTGTCTATGGCAAGCCGCGACCAGCGCAAAGCAGGATACCGATTCTAAATGCAGCCGGTTCCGAGGAAGGGCGCAAATTCGCGATGCGTAATGCTGATTTTCTATTTACCCCGGTATTCGACTTCGATCACGCTAACGCAACGGTTGCAGATATTGCTGAAAAATCAAAATCGGCCGGTCGTGATGTTGGTGTGTTTAGTTTTGTCACGGTGGTGTGTCGCCCCACTCAAAAAGAAGCAGACGAATTCATGGAGCATTACGCAAAGACCAATGCAGATTGGGAGGCCGTAGATAACCTCATGACTTTGCAGGGCATGCATGCCCAGTCATTTACGCCCGAGGCTTTGGCTGGTCTTAGAGATCGATTCGCGTCCGGGCACGGTGCCTGGCCGTTGGTTGGCACGCCTGACTACGTTGCCGATGAATTAGAGAAATTAAGTAACACTGGAATCCGGGGGCTTACGCTGGCATTTGTAGACTATGCCAAGGAGTTCCCGTATTTTAGACAAGAAGTACTACCCAGGTTAGAAAAGAAGGGCCTTC
>CAZUMV010000224.1:0-4846 GCA_964621435.1 uncultured Thiotrichales bacterium
TGGAGACGTTTCCTATACGGACGACAGCTATACCGACACTTATAGTTCCTATGATGGTAGCACCACCGAGACTACGACGGCCGACGCGGGTTTCGTACCATACGGCGAATATGCTAGCGATGAAGCGACCTCTTATACCAATGACGCAGCAAACTATACCGGGTACGACGACTCCGGATATACAGACTATGCGGCTACCAGCGATGAGGGTTATTACGATGTTGGTTTTGGCGAGTATGGTGTAGAAGACGGTGACATGCTCTGGAACATTGCAGATACGCACAGAACCGATAACGTCACAGTGTCGCAAATGATGATTGCATTGTTGCGAGCTAATCCAGAGGCTTTCATCGATAACAATATTAACCGGATGAAAAGTGGGTATGTACTCCGTATTCCGGACATGGCCGCGGCATCAAATATACCGCGCAGTGAAGCAGTCGCTGCAGTGCGCGAGCAAACTGATTTATGGCGGCAGTATCGCGGTACTTTGTCGCAAGTTGCGGTAGCACAGCAAGCGATTGGAGATAACGAGGCCGCTTATCAACCGACTAGCGATTCAGATTACACCACCAGCTACGAAAGTGAGACAGCGGCTGGTGATTTGGAAATCGTCGTTCCTAAGGCCAATCAAGGTAGTGCCGGTAGTGTGCTGGCAGACGCGGGCGTGGTGTCCGATTTGCAAGAGCAGGTTGAATTGGCTCAAGAGCAAGTGCGTAGTGCAGATCGGGAAAAGGCCGAGCTCGCCTCACGGGTTGCCGAACTTGAAGGTATGCTCAAGATTAAAGATCGTTTAATCGATGTCCAAAGTGAACAACTCAATGAGTTGCAGCGGACCGTAGGTGAGGCGACTGACATGGTGGTTGAAGAAGTGGCCGCCGAAATACCACCAGTGCCGCCACTTGAAGAGGTTATCCCGCCGGTGCCACCGGCCGAAGAATTCGTGCCGCCGGTGCCCCCGGCTGAAGAGATCGTGCCGGAGCTTGAAGCCGCGGTCGACCCGTTGGAAAGCGTTAATGACATTCTGGACCCAGAACCGGCACTAAGTGCCGAGGTTGAGCCACCCGTTGCGGTAGCGCCACCGCGGTCTCCGCCGCCCCCGGCCAAAGTTGACCCATTGTCACCACCAGAAGTTGTAGCGGCACCCGCTCCAATTAGTGATGTGAGCCGCACAAGTGTGGAGAAAACGCCCTGGTATCTGAACAAAGTCTTTTTAGCGGCGCTAGCGGGGCTTGGTGTATTGACCGGAATCGGTTCCACCATTTTTCGTCGGCGCCGAGATTCGGAATTTGAAAAAGCCGCCATGGAATTACAGGAGTACGATAGCGGTCTGGCAGACGGCGTCGAAGTAATCGAGGAAGTTAAAACGCCGACTGGTATGTTGGAAATGGAAGAGCGTTTTAGTGAAGTTGATACAGCGGCATTGGAAAACGTTAATATTTCCAATGAAGATCTGGTCGCCGACGCAGAAAAGGTGTTTACAGAAGTAAATGATGCAGAAGAGTACACTGATTTGGATGATCTTTCCGGGTTTGGTGGTGAAGAAGACCTGACACAGGAAACTGTCCTAACGGAAGAGAACTTGCTCAACCCGACCGATCGTATCAATCTGGAGAATGACGGCTTTGTGCCAAAGGTAGACGGCAATCCAATTGCAGAAGGCGAGATTGATGAAGACTACACAGCAGAGCTGGATGCAACGCCTTTTCAGGAACCGAATGTTGATGCAAATGATAATGAAGTATTGTCGGAGCTCGATATTTACCTTGCCTATGGTCTGAATGATCAGGTTATTGAGCAAGCCAAACAAGAGTTGGAGAAAGAGCCTGATAACCACGACTATTGGTTGCGATTGTTTAAAGCGTATAAAGAAAAAGGTGATGATGGCGCAATTATGGCCTTTGCAACAGACGGCGCTAAATATAAGGAACGGGTTGGCAAAGACTCAAAACAATGGACAGAGATAGCGGTGCTCGGTGCGACTATCGATGGGCAAAACCCATTGTACTCCGAGGCCGGTGCAAGTTCGATCACCCCTGAAGAAATAGTGCCGGCTGAAAAACCGGAAAATCTGGATATCCAGTTCGACGATGACAAAGTCGAAGCTGAAAACCTGGAAACTGCCAATGCTGATTTGCAGCTGGAATCTTTCCAGGAAACTCAAGTCATCGAACCTTTCGGGGTCAGCCCGGAGCAGCATGATGCCTTGCTCGGCGATGATGTGGAATCAATAGAAGATGAGCTGGTGGAAACTGTGATTCTCGAAGACTCGAGCCTTGATGAATTACGCGCCGCAACCACCAGCACCGGAATGAATCTGGATGCTTCGATGGCCGATCTTGAAATGCCAAATGCAACAAGTGAAGAAACTTCTGAATTTGAATATGAGTTGTCGTCGATCAATGGAATGGATGCAGCCAGCCAGGATGGCGGGGCTGACATCACGGAAATATTGCCGGATGATGAATTACCTTCTTTAGATCTCGATTCGCCAGATGATGATGACTTCAGTTTGGATTTTGATATGCCCGAAGCGGACAATGCTGGTGCGGCGGTAGCAGGCGCTGCGGTGGCGGGCGCAGGAGCGGCTGCAGTTGTTGGTGGCGGCGTGCCTGACTTAAGTCAGACTATAAAGATTACTGATGATGATAAGGAAGAGCTTCTGGAGTTGCCAGAGTTCTCTCTGGATGGTCTCGACGATGCTATGACCGGTGAAGATGAAATGGCAACTAAACTGGATTTGGCCAAAGCCTATGTTGACATGGGTGATGACGAAGGTGCGCGGGACGCTCTGAACGAGGTAATTTCTTCCGGCAATGATCAACAAAAAGTAGAAGCAGAACGATTATTAAATCAGTTGCATTAATAGTTGATTAGTTCGTTCCAAGGCCAGACAATTCGTCTGGCCTTTTTTATTTCATATAATCATAAAATATGCGTTACGTAGCCTGTATCGAATATGATGGAAGCAACTATAGCGGTTGGCAAAGACAGACTCATTCGAGGTCTGTGCAAGCGCATGTTGAACATGCGATTGGCAAGGTTGCAGATCATGATGTTGCCGTGGTCTGTGCCGGGCGCACTGATACTGGCGTACACGCAAGTTATCAGATCATCCACTTCGATAGCGCGGCCGAACGTACCCTGAACGGTTGGTTGCGCGGCGTTAACGTACACTTGCCTGCCGATATTAGTTGTCAGTGGGTGAAGCCGGTTACAGACGAGTTCCATGCTCGTTTTAGTGCGTTACGGCGAAGTTATCGCTACATTATTGATAACCGACCGGCGCGGCCGGCTTTAACTGCTGGAAAAGTCACTTGGGAATACCGACCACTTACTTTGGAGCCAATGCAGCAAGCTGCGGGGTATTTGCTGGGTCGGCATGATTTTACCAGTTTTCGAACGGTAGCTTGTCAAGCCAAGTCTCCGGTGCGCGAAATATCTGTGCTAACGCTGAGCCGGGAAATAAACTATTTGTATCTGGATATTACATCTAACGCATTCTTGCATCATATGGTCAGGAATATTGCTGGTGCTCTGATAGCGGTCGGTTGTGCAGAGCAAAGACCCGAGTGGGTACTTGATGTATTAAATGCGCGCGATCGGTGTAAAGGAGGGGTGACTGCACCGCCGGATGGTCTATACTTAACCGCTGTAGAATATCCCGAAGAGTTTCAGTTGCCCAGTCCATCGAACCCGGTAGGTTTTTGTTAGCGTGATGAGAAGAACCAGAGCTAAAATTTGTGGTTTAACAAGACCGTTGGATGCGGTGATTGCAGCGGAATTGGGTGTAGATGCGATTGGTCTGGTTTTCTACGACAAGAGTCCAAGAAACGTATCGTTACGGCAGGCGGAAGAGATTTTGTCTGCACTTCCAGCATTTGTGACTAGCGTTGGATTGTTCTTGAACCCCGAAGTAGAACACGTCGACAAGGTTACGACTGAACTACCCCTGGATTGCCTGCAGTTTCATGGCACGGAAACACACGATTTCATCGCTCAGTTTGCAAGGCCGTATATTAAAGCGCTCGGTATGCAGGATGATGCTTCGGTGGTTGACAGAGTCGCGGCGTACCCAGATAGTTCGGGGTACTTGTTGGACAGTCATGCTAGCGGTGAAGCAGGTGGTTCTGGTGAGACTTTTGCTTGGGAGAAAATTCCATCAGCACTACGTTCGATGATGATCGTAGCCGGTGGAATTACACCCGACAACGTAGAGCAATGTATACGGGGTGTTAGGCCCTATGCAATAGACGTGAGTAGTGGCGTTGAGTCAGCGCCAGGTATAAAAGATAAAGAGAAAATGGAAAAATTATTTAAGGCGATAAGGCAAGCAGATGACTGATACAACCCTGATTGATATGAATGACAATATACATAGAAATTTACCTGATGATAATGGTCATTTTGGCCAATATGGCGGTCGATTCGTTTCCGAAACGCTCATGGGCCCACTACAAGAACTTGCTGATGCTTATGAAGAGTTAAAAAACAGCCCGGACTTTATTAAGGAGTTTGATAAAGATCTCGCGCATTATGTAGGTCGGCCTAGTCCACTATATTTTGCCGAGCGCTTAACGCAAGACGTGGGCGGCGCTAAAATCTATCTGAAGCGCGAGGACTTAAACCATACCGGCGCACATAAGATTAATAACACAATTGGGCAGGCTTTGCTGGCGAAGCGCATGGGCAAAACTCGAATAATTGCGGAAACCGGAGCTGGTCAGCATGGTGTCGCAAGTGCGACCGTAGCGGCGCGCTTGGGGCTGGAATGTATTGTTTTTATGGGGCGTCAGGATATTGAACGTCAATCTCCGAATGTATATCGCATGAAGCTTTTGGGTGC
>CAZUMV010000225.1:0-3415 GCA_964621435.1 uncultured Thiotrichales bacterium
CTGCATAAGCAGCATAAACCGCTTCGAGTTTTTCCTGCGCTTCTTTGACATCACCAAGGCCATCTTCAACATTGCCGCGCACGTCTTTGTCGGGATCCAATTGCGGCTCTTGCGCTAGATAGCCAATGTTAATACCTGGCTGTGGTCGAGCTTCACCAATAAAGTCGGTATCGACGCCAGCCATAATACGCAACAAGGTGGATTTACCGGCACCGTTGTAACCAAGCACACCGATTTTTGCACCGGGGAAAAAGTTTAAAGAAATATCCCGCAGGATTTCTTTTTTCGGCGGGACGACTTTGCCCACACCGTTCATTGTAAAAATGTATTGCGCCATAATTCGGGGTCAAAAAGTTGCGTAGAACAGCGATTATTAATGATCTGTGCAGGGGATGCCACTGGATAATGAAGATTAATTTTACCTTAACAGAGTGACGGTATTCACATCTGCCTGTCAGCATGTTGCAAAATACCGTCACAACTACCTAAACGTTAGAAACAGTCGTGCTATTTCTTGATTGATAGCAGCTATAGTCCAGTCATATTCAATGTTCGGGCTTTGGACATGACTAAATCAGAATTGCTGCTTTCATTGCTACTAGCACTATGTTTGCTGGCTTTACCGGCATTCTCAAGTGATGCGGTAGAACGCGCTTCGGAGATTGCTATGACCGAGCAAGTGTCAGAACCGATGCCAGCGCCGATCGCGGCAGTCGCCACTAAAATTGGAAGTTGCGGAGCTGAATTTGGTTGCGATGTTAGCAATCTTGGCAGCCCGGACGGTCAATTACTGGATCACGACGCACTATTGGCGGAATTAGCCGCATCACTTGGCTCGGACTAAGTCTGGACAGATCGTTGTTTCCGCGGTCTTGCAAAACCCATACGCTTTGCCACAGGCTCCGTAATATCTACAACATATCGTAGCAATTTGTCTCAAATTCCTGTTTGGGTACTTTATTTGGTATATACCGGTTATAATCCTCGTAGCGATTAATCAGCAAAGAAACAACGAGGATCAGCATGTTTGACAGGGATATGAGTATCGCCACTTTCGATCAGGAATTGGCGCTCGCAATTGACAATGAAACAAAGCGTCAGGAAGAGCATATTGAGCTAATAGCATCGGAAAACTATGCTTCGCCGCGGGTCATGGAAGCGCAAGGCTCAATGCTTACCAATAAGTACGCGGAAGGCTACCCAAGCAAGCGCTACTATGGTGGTTGTGAGTATGTGGATACTGCCGAGACTTTGGCGCTCGAGCGGGTGAAGAAACTGTTTGGCGCGCACTACGCTAACGTGCAGCCACATTCTGGCTCACAGGCAAATGCTGCTGTCTATATGGCCTTACTGAATGCCGGTGATACGATTCTGGGAATGAGTCTTGATCACGGCGGGCACCTTACCCACGGCTCAAAGGTAAACTTCTCCGGGAAAATATTTAAGTCATATCAGTATGGTTTGGACCTATCGACTGGCGAGATTGATTACGCCGAGGTTGAGCGTCTTGCGTTGGAGCATAAACCGAAAATGATTATCGCCGGATTTTCTGCTTATTCGAGAATCGTTGACTGGCAAAAGTTTCGGGATATCGCCGACTCAATCGGTGCGTATCTGGTGGTCGACATGGCGCATGTGGCTGGACTGGTCGCGGCGGGAGTTTATCCCAGCCCGGTAAATATAGCGGACGTTACTACTTCAACCACACATAAAACGCTTCGCGGCCCACGTGGTGGCATCATTCTGGCGCGTGAAAATGCCGACATTGAAAAGAAAATTAATTCGATGGTTTTTCCGGGCTCACAGGGAGGCCCGTTGATGCACGTGATCGCGGCCAAGGCTGTCGCATTTAAAGAGGCGCTGGAGCCGGCCTTTACCGAGTATCAAAAGCAGGTTGTTAAAAATGCCGATGTGATGGCGACAACGCTACAGAGTCGAGGCTATAAAATAGTCTCGGGTGGTACGGACAATCATTTGTTGCTATTGGACTTAATCGATAAGCCGATGAATGGTAAACAAGCTGATGCAGTTTTGGGGTCAGCGAATATAACTGTGAACAAAAACTCCGTGCCAAATGACCCCGAGTCGCCATTCGTAACCAGTGGTTTACGCCTGGGTTCTCCCGCCATAACTACCAGAGGGTTCGGGGAAAAAGAAACGGTAGAGCTTACTGGCTGGATTTGTGATGTTCTGGATGATTTCGAGAACCCGGAAGTGGTGGCGAAAGTTAAAATCAAGGTCCTTGAGATTTGTTCACGTTTTCCGGTCTATGGCAGTAACATAGCAGCACGTGCGACCGCCTAACCGTAATTAATTGGTTCTGAAACTGGATTTCACTGATGCAGTGTCCATATTGTAATCATGCAGATACGCGGGTAACTGATTCCCGTATTGCTGGTGAAGGGCGGCAGATTCGCAGGCGTCGCGAATGTCTGGAATGCGGTGAACGCTTTACTACCTATGAAGCAGCAGAGCTTTCTATGCCGCGCATCGTTAAAGCCGATGAAAGACGCGAAGCATTTGATATCGATAAGCTAACCCGCGGCATGATGCATGCACTAGAGAAACGACCGGTGGGGATGGAGGATGTCGAGGCCGCGGTTGAGCGGATTAAAAACAAGTTGCTCTCTGCGGGGCTCAGCGAAGTTCCAGCGCGTGAAGTCGGTGATTGGGTTATGGAAGAATTGCACCAACTTGATCATGTCGCCTATATTCGGTTCGCATCGGTTTATTTAAGTTTCGAAGGTCTGCATGCCTTCCGCGAAACTATTGAAAAACTGGAAACCCAGCCGTCACCGGAAATGGAGCGCGATCAAATTTCACTGATTGACCGTGACTCGGAAGCATGACTTTCAGCGCCGCTGATAAACAGTATATGGGCCAGGCATTGGCATTGGCGCAAAAAGCAGCAAACATTACCTCGCCTAATCCGTCGGTCGGTTGTGTCATCGTATTGAATGATCGCATCATCGGGTATGCCTATACGCAACCCTCAGGCGGTCACCATGCCGAGGCTCTGGCATTACGGTTGTGCAAGGAAGTCCCGGCTGGAGCAACCGTTTACGTAACGCTTGAGCCATGTTGTCATACCGGCAAAACGCCTCCTTGTACCCAGGCCTTGATCAACGCCGAGGTGCACCGGGTTGTGGTTGCAGTGGAAGACCCCAATCCTTTGGTGGCGGGTAAAGGCATCGAGCAACTTAGAGAAGCCGGCATACTAGTAGATGTCGGTTTATTGGCGATGGAATCGGTAACGCTTAATACCGGCTTTTTCCAGCGTATGCAGCTGGGAAGGCCGAGAATAACCATAAAGTCCGCCATGAGTATGGATGGCCGGACCGCAATGGCTTCGGGTGAGAGTAAGTGGATCACCGGCTCAGAGGCGCGCCGCGATGTGCAAAGATTAAGAGCATCT
>CAZUMV010000225.1:3425-4044 GCA_964621435.1 uncultured Thiotrichales bacterium
GCTGCGCGATTTTGACGGGTATAGAAACGGTCTTGTCTGATGATCCATCAATGAACGTACGGCTGAGCAGTTCTGACCTGGGTCAGGGTAAATACCCGGTCAGGCAGCCGCTGCGTGTGATTCTTGATTCCAGTTTGCGCACCGATGCAGGCGCCAAAATAATTGGCAACGATGATCTTGCCGTGTGCTTGTTCTCAAAGGCGGATGACGCCAAAGTGCAGAGCCTAAGTGCAGTTGGCGTACAATGCGTGAAGTTGAAGTCAGCTAACCCCGGTAAAAACTCTGGACTAAATTTAGAGGCGGTAATGGCTGAGTTAACCAAACGAGAGTGTAACGAGGTGCTGGTTGAGGCGGGGCCGACTCTGGCGGGAGCGTTGATTGAAGCCGGTTATGCCGACCGTTTGGTCATTTATATCGCCCCGAATTTAATGGGAGATGGCGCGCGGCCATTGTTCTGCTTGCCAAACGTGGAAGAGATGCACCAGCGTCGAAAACTGGAAATCAGCGATATCAAAGTCATTGGAAAAGACATTCGCGTTACGGCTGGATTTCGACCTTCCGATCAAACTCTTTAATTTCCTACAGATCGTTCCTAAATGTAGGATATTCAAGGGTCTTT
>CAZUMV010000225.1:4054-4835 GCA_964621435.1 uncultured Thiotrichales bacterium
ATTATCGCTTGACCTGTGGGGGGCGATCACTCACAATTTTGTGTAAAGATAATGTACGAAGTGACAGTGCATGTCGAATAAAAATCAGATCTTGGGATTGGCTAAAAACCACACTGTAGCGTCACCTTCTGGATTGTTGGCGTGCTACCTTGCAGGATTGGTCAAATATAAGAATTAAAAAACACCGATTGGTCTTCAATATTTGCCGGCAGGGCTTGTCGCAAATTAATTGAATCGTCCACTGAGGGAGCGAGTCCATGTCAACGATTGTCGTTGCCAGGAAAAACAAACAAGCCTGCATTGCAGCAGATAGCATCACAAGTTTCGGTGATACCTTATTGTCGGCGGATTTAGACCACGCTAGTGATAAAGTTATCTATCATCTTGGCAATTATATTGGCACCGTTGGTAGCGCTGCGCATCAGATGGTGTTGGAAAGTGCATTGCAAAGTATGCGTCAGGTAGAGCTACATAGTCGTCATTCGATTTTCGAAACGTTCCGCAGATTACATCCGGTGCTTAAGGAGGCTTATTACCTTAAGCCAAGCGAAGATGAAGAAGATGCTTATGAATCATCGCGCATGGACGCTTTATTGTTGAATGAGTCAGGGATATTCGGTATCTACGGATTGCGTGAGGTTTTTGAGTATAGTCGGTTTTGGGCGATTGGCTCAGGTGCAGACTACGCGCTGGGCGCCATGCATGCCGCTTATGATGGTGCCAGCAGCGCTATCGAGATTGCCAGAGCTGGTATTAATGCGGCGGCGAAATTTGATAACTC
>CAZUMV010000226.1:0-4811 GCA_964621435.1 uncultured Thiotrichales bacterium
ATTCCATTTAGAAAAATCTTCGCCTTCGCTTTGTCCTAATGAGTCGTACAGCACCTGACCTGTTTTATCGGTAATATAAATCTGCATATCCGGCGTGCGTTTTAGTACCGAATAAATTTCAGCATCAAGTCGGCGTTCGAGATAAGAAGGGATGAGGTTATGGATTTGGTGTAGCTGAATTTCTCCATCGATTACGTTTTGACTCACCAGTTCGGCAATAAAGTTAGCGCTATCTACCATAACTTCCTCGGCGGATTGCCGCACACTGTTGTCCAGCGTGTCTAATGATTTTTGTAAAATAAACCAGGACAAGCCACCGATAATAAAAAAGAATAAAAGAAAGAGGCGTAGAACAAAGCTCATGGCGCGATTCCTATGCAAAACGTCATGGTTTTAAGCTGTAGCCAATGCCACGGTGGGTATTGATGTGTTCGGAAGTTTCGTCAACCGCCTTAAGTTTGGCGCGCAGCGATTTTATGTGGGTATCAATCGTGCGTTCATCTGAAGGGTGTTGTTTTTCCCAGATGATTTCGAGCAATTGTGCGCGCGTAAAAACCCGGTTTGGTTGTTCGAGCATGCCGCCTAATAATTTGAATTCCGCAAGTGTTAGATCCAGTGATTCGTTCTTGAAGTCAATCCGGGCTTGATCCTTAAGAACAGTAAACTCACTTTGCTCATGGCTTGGGTTCGTGTTGGCTTCAGGTCTCGAAATTCTTCTTAAGATAGCTTTGATGCGTGCAACTAATTCTCGCGGACTAAAGGGTTTGGTCAAATAGTCGTCAGCGCCGATTTCCAAGCCTACTACTCGATCTATTTCTTCACCGCGTGCGGTTAGGAATATGACCGGCGTCGAGTGTCTGGACCTGATTATTTTAAGGAGCTCGAAGCCGTTGATATCTGGAAGACCAACATCGAGCACGATTAGGTCAATCGGATGACTCTCGATTAGCTCCAGAGCGTCATTGCCGGAAGCAGCCCAGGTGCATTCAAAGGCTTCATTCTCTATTGCAATCTTGATGGTCGAGGCAATATTGGCCTCATCTTCGACAATTAGAATATGTTCCGGTGAGTGTTCGGGCACTAGGCTTTGATAAGTGTTTTGACAAACTGGTGTGCAACGCGGCCGCTGCGAGAACCGCGATGAATACTGAAACGCATGGCTGCAACACTGAGCTCTTCGTTGCTTTTAATTTCAACATTATAGTGATCCACCCAGTGATTAACGATAGTCAGGTATTCGACCTTGTTAAGGGGATGGAAAGAAAGCCACAAGCCAAAGCGCTCGGCCAGGGAGATCTTTTCTTCTACTGCATCACTGTGGTGCAATTCTGTCTCTACCAGTTTGGTGTCTTGATTGTCTTGCATAGACTCCGGCAAGAGGTGTCGCCGGTTAGACGTTGCATACACCAAGACGTTTCTCGGGCGCGCCGCAACCGAACCGTCGAGCGCAGCTTTAAGTGCTTTATAGCTGGCATCTTGTGATTCAAAAGATAAGTCATCGCAGAATAATATGAAATACTCAGAACGATTTTCGAGCATTCGAGTGAGTTCGGAAAAATGGATCAGAGCATCTTTGTCAACCTCAATAACCCTGAGGCCTTGGTCGCCATACTCGTTTAACAGCGCTTTTATTAGTGAGGACTTTCCGGTGCCGCGGGCACCCCACAATAGCGCGTCGTTCGCGGGTTTTCCTTGGATGAATTTTTTGGTGTTCTCAACTAACTGCGATTTTTGTTTGTCAATATGCAACAAGTCCGTCAAGCGAATTGGGTCTATGCTTTTTACGGTGCGCAAATCTTCGTGATTTAACCACTGATAGGCGAGTCCGCTCCAATCTACTTCGGCTTTTTTTGGCGCTAGTCTTTGTAAGCTCCCGGCAATGTCTTGCAGCTGTTCAAGAATCTGTTCTTCAGTACTCATTAAGATTGTATCCGTATCACTTGAATGTTTGGGATCAACGGCCTTTGAAAATTGATCCTAGTACCCCTCTAATTATAGTGCGGCCTAGATTAGTACCCATCGACCGCGCCACACTTTTAGCCATTGCCTCGCCAACACTTTGACGGTTACTGCGGCGCTTCTTTGGTTTGGCAGCCTTTTGTTTCTTTTCCGCCGCAGCCGCTTTTTTGGCTGCTTTCTCCGCGCGTTCTTTGAGTTCTTCATGCGCGGATTCGCGATCGCGCGTTTCATCGTACTTGCCGAGTAACGGGCTGTTCTGTCTTACCTCATTACGTTCTGCTTTGGTTGCCGCGCCGATACGGGAGTGTGGTGGGCAAATTAACGTCCGTTCGACCACACTTGGGGTGCCTTTGTCTTCCAGAACAGATACCAGCGCTTCACCAACACCGAGTTCCATAATGGTTTTTTCGGTATCAAGCTTCGGGTTGGCACGAAAAGTCTGTGCCGCTGCGCGTACCGCTTTTTGGTCGCGGGGCGTAAAAGCACGCAATGCATGCTGAACACGGTTGCCAAGCTGCCCCAGGACGTCATCGGGAATATCGGTAGGGTTTTGCGTAATAAAATATATGCCAACACCTTTGGAGCGAATCAATTTTACGGTTTGTTCGACTTTTTGAACCAGTGCTTTGGGCGCGTCGTCAAACAACAAATGTGCCTCGTCAAAAAAGAACACCATGCGCGGTTTATCCATATCGCCAACTTCAGGCAACTCTTCAAATAGTTCGGAGATTAGCCAGAGCAAAAATGTCGCATATAAACGTGGCGCTTCCATAAGCTTGTCAGCGGCTAGAATGTTTATTTGGCCGCGGCCACCGTCGCCGGTGCGCATCATGTCCCAGATATCGAGGGCGGGTTCACCGAAAAAGTTTTCCGCACCTTGTTGTTCTAAAACCAGCAAGCGACGCTGGATCGCGCCTATCGAGGCGCTGCTGACACTGCCGTATTCATTTTGAAAGGCTTTACGATTATCACCAATGTACCTGAGCGTTGAGCGCAGGTCATCCAGATTGAGCAGGGCCAGCCCTTGTTCGTCTGCAAACTTGAAAGCAACATTGATAACGCCTTCCTGAGTGTCATTTAAATCCAGCAATCGTGACAATATCAGTGGGCCCATATCTGTAATAGTGGTACGAATTGGGGTGCCTTGTTCACCAAACAAGTCCCAGAATACGCTTGGATAGCCTTGGAATTCATGGTCTGTAATGCCGATTTTTTCAATACGTTCATCCACTTTGGGATGCGGCTTTCCCGCCTGGGTTATGCCGGATAAATCGCCCTTAACGTCCGCGAGAAAAACCGGTACGCCGATGCGTGAAAACCCTTCCGCCAATACCTGCAACGAGACCGTTTTTCCTGTTCCGGTGGCACCGGCAATCAGGCCATGACGATTAGCGTATTCGGGGTCAAGAAAAACCTGATGATCTCCTTTACCTATTAGTAGTTTTTCCACAGTCATTAGCTTCTCCTTAACTCGCTAGTCGCTTGTATTTAATTTTAGTTGGTTGGTCGGCGTCATCACCAAGGCGGCGTTTGCGGTCAATTTCATAGTCAGAATAGTTGCCGGCAAACCAGGTTGCTTCACTATTGCCTTCAAAGGCTAATATATGAGTCGCGATACGGTCCAGAAACCAACGGTCATGCGAGGTGACCACGACGCAGCCAGGAAAGTTCAGGACCGCTTCTTCGAGCGCTCGCAAAGTGGCCACATCAAGATCGTTGGTGGGCTCGTCGAGCAATAGTACATTGCCGCCCGAGCTCAGTAGTTTCGCTAAATGAACTCTGTTTCTTTCACCACCGGAAAGCGAGCCAATGTGCTTTTGTTGATCGGTACCTTTGAAATTAAAGCGCCCCACATAGGCGCGCGATGATACTTCATAGGTCCCGACCACCATATTATCCGCGCCACCGGAAATTTCTTCCCACACGGTTTTCTTGTCATCCAACGCATCGCGACTCTGATCAACATAGGCGATCTTCACTGATTCACCAATGCGGATTTCTCCGGCATCAGGTTCTTCCTGACCTGTCATCATGCGAAACAGGGTGGTCTTGCCTGCGCCGTTTGGCCCGATAATGCCGACGATACCGCCAGGTGGCAGGGCGAAGCTGAGGTCATCGTAAAGCACTTTTTCGCCATAGGCTTTTTTCACGCCTTCTGCTTCTACCACCATGTCGCCTAAACGTGGACCGGGTGGGATGTACAGCTCAAGCGTTTCGCTGCGTTTTTGAAATTCTTTCGAGCTCAGTTCGTCAAAGCGTTTCAGGCGTGCCTTGCTTTTGTCATGCCGTCCCTTGCTGCCTGCGCGGACCCATTCGAGTTCAGCCTTGATGGCTTTCTGGTGTGAGGCTTCGGTTTTTTCTTCGATAGCAAGGCGTTGGTCTTTTTGCTCTAGCCAAGAGGAATAGTTGCCTTCCCAGGGAATGCCATGGCCGCGGTCAAGTTCGAGAATCCACCCAGCCACGTTGTCGAGGAAGTAACGGTCGTGAGTTACCGCTACCACCGTGCCGTTATATTCTTGCAGAAAACGCTCTAACCAGGCTACCGACTCAGCATCAAGGTGGTTGGTCGGCTCGTCCAGGATCAGCATGTCGGGTGATGACAGCAATAATCGGCAGAGTGCGACGCGGCGCTTTTCACCGCCAGACAATTTAGTGACATCAGCATCCCAGGGCGGCAGCCGTAAGGCATCGGCAGCGATTTCCAGTTTGTGTTCTATTTCATGGCCGCCACCTGCCTGCACGATGTTCTCGAGCTCAGCCTGTTGTTTTGCGAGGGCATCAAAGTCGGCATCCGGTTCTGCATAAGCAGCATAAACCGCTTCGAGTTTTTCCTGCGCTTCTTTGACATCACC
>CAZUMV010000227.1:0-3305 GCA_964621435.1 uncultured Thiotrichales bacterium
AGTGTTACCGGATCAAAATATAACCGATCCGATGTATCGTAGTCTGTTGAAACAGTTTCTGGATTACAGTTAACCATGATAGTTTCATAACCATCATCACGAAGCGCGAAGGCGGCATGCACACAACAATAATCGAATTCGATGCCCTGCCCTATACGATTCGGCCCGCCACCTAAAACGATGATTTTCTTTTTGTCGCTAACTTGCGCTTCGCATTCTTCTTCATAACTTGAATACATGTAGGCGGTACTGGTAGCAAATTCCGCAGCACAGGTATCGACGCGTTTGAATACCGGGTGTAATTTATATTTAGAACGTAAACCACGCACTGCATGTTCGTCGGTTTCCAGCAAAGTTGCCAGCCGCCGATCGGAAAACCCTTTACGCTTGAGTTGTCGCAACAGGTCTTCATTAACTTGCTCCAAAGCAAGATTTTTTATTTCACCCTCGCTGTCAATCAGATCTTTGATCTGGATCAAAAACCAGGGATCGATTGAGGTCAATTCAAATACCTGTTCTAGCGTCATGTCCAACCGAAAGGCGTCACCAACAGACCACAGACGATCTGGCCCTGCCTCACCTAATGCTCGCTTCACTTCGGCAACGGCATCTTTATCTTCCAGGTCAGTAATTGAATCAAAACCGTCGAAGCCGGTTTCCAAGCCCCGCATCGCCTTTTGCAGTGACTCCTGGAAGTTACGCCCGATCGCCATCACCTCCCCGACAGATTTCATTTGCGTGGTAAGTCGATCGTCCGCCTGCGGAAATTTTTCAAAAGTAAAGCGTGGAATTTTGGTGACGACATAATCAATACTGGGCTCGAACGACGCCGGAGTTGCGCCTCCGGTTATGTCGTTCTTCAGCTCGTCTAACGTCATACCAACGGCAAGCTTCGCAGCAATTTTGGCGATTGGAAAACCAGTTGCTTTCGACGCTAGTGCCGAAGACCGCGAGACACGCGGATTCATCTCAATAATATTCAACCGGCCATCTTTGGGATTGACCGCAAACTGCACATTGGAACCACCTGTATCAACACCGATCTTGCGTAATACCCGCAATGAAGCATTGCGCATAATCTGGTATTCCTTATCAGTCAGCGTTTGCGCTGGCGCGACTGTGATTGAATCTCCGGTATGAATACCCATCGGGTCAAGGTTTTCGATCGAGCAAATTATGATGCAATTATCTTTGGTATCTCTAACGACTTCCATTTCATACTCTTTCCAGCCGAGTAACGATTCCTCTAGCAACACTTCAGTGGTTGGAGACAGTTCGAGCCCGCGATTAACGATTTGTTCGAACTCTTCCTGATTATAGGCGATACCACCACCACTGCCCCCCATGGTAAACGATGGCCTGATGATGCATGGAAAACCGATATCGAGCTGAATTTTCCGCGCCGCCTCAATTGTATGGGCAACTTCGGAGCGCGCCGATTCAAGCCCGATTTCATCCATTGCTTTACGAAACTTGTCACGATCTTCTGCCATATCTATGGCTTCAGGTTGCGCGCCGATCATTTCGACTTTATGCTTTTTCAAAACTCCTTCACGAACCAAATCCAACGCGCAGTTAAGAGCAGTTTGCCCGCCCATAGTCGGCAAGATCGCGTCTGGTTTCTCTTTTTCAATAATCTTTTCAACAACCTTCCACGTGATCGGTTCGATATAAACCACATCTGCCGTTTCCGGGTCGGTCATTATTGTGGCGGGATTGGAATTCACCAAAATGACTTTGAAGCCTTCCTCACGCAGGGCTTTGCAAGCCTGGGCACCAGAATAGTCAAATTCACATGCCTGACCTATTACGATAGGCCCGGCACCGATGATGAGAATACTGTTAATGTCATTTCTTTTTGGCATTAGCTCGCCTTACCTTGCACTATGAGATCAATAAATTGGTCAAACAAAGGTTGGATATCATGCGGCCCGGGGCTGGCTTCAGGATGACCCTGAAAACCAAAAGCATTACAGTCCGTGCGTTTGATCCCCTGCAATGAGTCATCAAATAAAGAGCGGTGGGTTGCCGCCAAAGTTTCTGGCATACTCGTCTCATCAACCGCAAAACCGTGATTTTGACTGGTAATCGCAACCGTCTTGTCGTCAAGATTTATTACCGGATGATTTGCACCATGGTGCCCAAATTTCATCTTGCTTGTTTTGGCGCCACTCGCCAATCCCAATAGCTGATGCCCCAGGCAAATTCCAAAAACCGGGATATCAGTTTCAAGAATGCTTTTGATGGCATTAATGGCGTAATCACAAGGCTCCGGGTCACCCGGGCCGTTTGATAGAAATACGCCGTCCGGTTGCAATGCAAAAACATCGGCCGCTGACGTTGTCGCGGGTACCACAGTAATCCGACAACCGCGATCGACCATCAAGCGTAGAATGTTTCGTTTCACGCCAAAATCAAAGGCCACTACATGATGCGGCAGTTCGGCTGCATCTTTGTCAGCACCATAGCCACCCGCAAGATCCCAACTACCGCTCAACCATTCATATGACTCCTTAGTGGTGACTACCTTGGCGAGATCCATACCCTTGAGCCCTGGAAAACTCCGCGCGGTATCCAAAGCAACCTTGTTATTATTTTCAGTAAGAATACAACCAGCCAAAGAACCTTTTTCGCGCAACAGGCGAGTCAGGCGGCGAGTATCAATACCCGCAATGGCAACGATGCTATTCCTTACCAGATAGTCATGTAATGATTCCTCGGAACGCCAGTTACTAGTGACCATAGACAGATCCCTGATAACCAGGCCAGCAGCGTGCACGGCGCTGGATTCCGCGTCTTCGGTATTGACACCGGTATTGCCAATATGGGGATAAGTAAGCGTTACAATTTGCCGCGCATATGACGGGTCCGTAAGAATTTCCTGATAGCCAGTCATGGCTGTATTAAATACCACCTCGCCAACCGTCGAGCCGGCTGCGCCAATCGAGATGCCCTCAAATAAACTTCCATCTTCTAGGGCTAGAATTGCCACTTGTTTCAACATAACTCCTTGTCCAGATACACAAACGGGATGATCGGCGTAGGCCTTCATCCCGTCTTTTGCCCTTGCTTCCGAAACGGAACAGGCTAAGCGTTGGTATTTTAATGTCTCAGCTCAAGACTGTCCAGCATCTTCATTCATCCCGAGTACATCGAGCATGTCATATTGGCCTGGGCGTTGCTGTAAAACCCATTGCGCCGCTCTTACTGCCCCGGTTGCAAAAGCCCGTCGGCTGGAGGCTTTATGGGTTATCTCAATTCGCTCACCGTCACCCGCAAACAAGGCAGTGTGGTCGCCGACAATG
>CAZUMV010000227.1:3315-4038 GCA_964621435.1 uncultured Thiotrichales bacterium
TCTAATGGTTTCAAACCCGATAGTCTGACGATCCCGCGCGCCGGTAACGCCTTCACGGCCGTAAACCGCACACTGCCGTAAATCCCGCCCCAGGGTATCCGCAATAACTTCGCCCATTTTCAATGCCGTACCCGAAGGCGCGTCAACTTTATGACGGTGATGAGCCTCAATGATTTCAATGTCAAAATCATCGCCGAATTTTTTTGCCGCCAATTCCAATAAACCGAGCATAAGGTTGACGCCAACACTCATATTCGGGGCGAATACGATCGGTATAAATTTCGCCGCTTCAGAAATTTGATTTTTTTGCACCTCATCAAAACCGGTAGTACCGAGCACCATTGGCTTATTAAGGTGGACGCATTGCTCTAGGTGCTCCACACTCGCTGCAGGCGCAGTGAAATCAATCAGCACATCAAAATCTTCCGCGACACTCGCAAGAGAATCTACGATAGTCACATCGCCGCGCGCGATACCAGCTAGTTGAAAGGCGTTGGCACCAATCTCGTCGCTACCTGGTTCCGAAGTAGCAGCGCCCAAACTCAAGCGATCATGTCCGGCAAGGACGTTGATCAGGGTTTGCCCCATGCGTCCGCTGGCTCCCGCAATACCGACTTTATTCATTGGCCTTTATCCTTGCCTATTTATCAGGATTAACACTATCGTTTATACGTGACTTGAGATTTTCGAAAAATCCTTTAGCACTGTCTACCCAGCCAGCTT
>CAZUMV010000227.1:4048-4759 GCA_964621435.1 uncultured Thiotrichales bacterium
GGATTATGCCGCGTACCACCATCTTGTAATGACTGGTCAAATTCATCCAGCATTTTTTTCTGTTGTTTGGATAAATTCACTGGCGTTTCTATCTGAACGCGACAAATCAAGTCACCTTTCGGCCCACCTCTGACCGGCGTGACTCCTTTGCCAGCCAATTTGAATAAACGCCCTGATTGCGTTCCGCTGGGCACTTTCATTTTTTGCCGACCTTCCAAAGACGGCACTTCTACCGAGCCACCGACCGCTGCCAGCTTGTAACTTATCGGGACATCACAGTATAAGTGACTTTCTTGACGCTCAAAAATCGGATGTTCCAGGACGTTAACGCGAACATACAAGTCACCTGCTGGACCCCCATTGACCCCAGCCTCACCATCACCGGTGCGTCTGATGCGGTCACCGGTATCAACACCAGCCGGCACTTCAACCACAATTTCTTTTTCCACGGGTATACGCGCTGCACCCGCACATGTGACACAAGGATCGGAAATCGTTTGACCAGCTCCTCGACAAGCCGGACAAGTTTGTTGTACCGAGAAAAAACCTTGTTGCATTCGTACCTGGCCAACACCGCCACAAGTATCGCACTCGTCAGGCGTACTACCGGGTTCTGCGCCCGAACCATCACAAGCTTCACAAACCTCCTGCATGGTTAAACTGATCGTTTTCTCTACGCCAAAAACCGCTTCCTCCAGAGACATTTGCACG
>CAZUMV010000228.1:0-4757 GCA_964621435.1 uncultured Thiotrichales bacterium
TATCTTGCGCAAGCAGCTCAAACAAAATGGAGGTGCCGGAACGGGATAAGCCAGCTATAAATACGGGTTTTTCAATCACCTCATTGGCGATTTCCGGGTTTTCGTTAAAAGCCGCTTGAATACCCAACAGTGCTTTTAACCAGATTAGAATATCATTGCGGGTCATTAGCCGACCAAAGAAATGCAGCTCCGCTTCTTCATTAATCGACTTAACCAAAATCTCGAACGGCTTACGCCACTCGTCACTGCCAAAGTCATCAAAGCCCGTGGCCGCTTTGGCGGTGGCGATTAATTCTTCCGGATCAAGCGGGACAGTGTTGCCGATGTCCATCTCTGATGCTTCGTCGTTAAATGTCTGCAACCATTCAGGACGGTCGGGTGCTTGCCAAAATACTTGATCAGTCATTTAGTTTCCTCAATAGCCAAAGCGGGCATAGACGCCGCGTTTACGCTCTGCCAGTTGTTCTTTGCGCCCTTCAGCATCCATACGTTTGACGTTGTCGGGTAAATAGTCAAACAGGTCTTTAAATTTCATTTGCTCAGCTTTGGGGATGGGGTCCTTATCCGAAATCATCCAGCGATAGGTAATATAGCCAGCAGTGTAGCCCGAGCAGTCGAGCCAGTTTGGTACACCCGGGTCTTCATGGGCGATCACTACAATCAGTTCGCCGTCATCTTCAAGTTTGGCGTAGTGCTGGTTGGTATTGGATAAGCGATAGCGATAGTCCATCGTTTCCCACCAGACATTGCCAAACTCCACATTCCAATAGACACATTCTGTTGGCATCACGCGCACCACCAAAACCTCATCCGGCGGTAGTTGCCAATAGCAAACGATCGGGTCACCGCCGGGGGTCGCATCAATATCACTGTCTTCGAGCTGCCAATAGGAACGAAACTCATTTTTAAAACCGGTCCATCGTTTCAGCATCATCGGCCAATAGCCTACTGACAGGTCTACCCACTTCGCGGCGTCCACCAGCCCGTTAGCCAAGCGTTCCAGATTCAGCGGCTCCGGCACATCAAGCTCGGGTTTCGACAAACGTTCAATCTGGCCGCGCATTGGACGCTCGTTTTCCCAATCTGCAAAATACTGGCGAATGGTTACCCGAAAAGTTTTCTCGGTAGTCTTCAACCAATTTCCTTCATGCTCGTGCGGGCTAATAAACAACTCGAAATTGCCGTCCTCGTCAGTTTCAATATCCGCACCATATAGTGCTGCCACGGTGCCGTCGCCCCACGGGTCACCCTCTTCTACCGCAACCATAGAAAAATAGGTGGCGGTGCCCCGATTACCATACATGCGGTAGGTTTCCCGGCCATCAATTTGCGCACCTAGATAAACACAATCGGAATTGTCACCACCTTGTTTGCGGATAGGATCAAAGTACCGCGCCATTTCGGGAAACATGCGGTCGTTGAGATCAAACTTGAATTGCAAACCGAGTGAAATATTCCGCGCCAGTTGCAGATAACCGGCGGCTTTGTCCCGGGCACTCAGACCCAGATCATTCTCGCGCGCGTGTCTACCCGCGGCTTTCAAGGTATCGCAAAATTCTTCCCAGGCCTTATCTACTTGTTCAAGCTCTCGAGATTGTGAGGACTCCGACATCGGCCTAGTACATCCAGGTACCACCACCCACATTAATTAACTGACCGGTAATGTAGGTGGATGCATCAGAACACAGGAACATGGCGCAATTGGCAATATCTTCAGGGCGGCCCAGACGTTTGATCGGTAAATTGCTCATATTAAAAAGGGTGCCATCTTCCATGGCCTGCTGCATATCGTCGGGCTTACCCATCATGTCGAAACCGTACTTTCGCCAAAAACTGCCGGCGCCAATATCTTCTTCTCGTTCGGGCACGATCCAGCCCGGCGCAATGGTATTAACACGAACGCCCTTTGGCCCCCATTCCCATGCCAGGTTTTTGGTGAAGACATGCACAAAACCTTTGACGCTACCGTAGCTGACCATATGCGCGGCGGCTTCGGCGTTCAAAGCCGAAGTCGATCCAATATTGACAACCGAGCCGGTACTACGACCGACCATATCGTCGGCGACCGCTTGACAGCAATTGATCACACCGTTGATGTTGACATCAACTTCCCAAGCGGTGTCTTCCGGTTTCAGATCGGTAAATTCGCAAGGGTGGGCAGCACCACCAGCATTATTAATTAAGTAATCTATTGGCCCGAACGCTTCGCGGGTTTGTGCCACCATGGCATCGACATTGGCGCGATCCGTCACATCGCACTGAATTGCCAACACTTGGCCTTTAAGGCCCGCCTCTTTGGCCTCTCTTTCCAATTTGCGCCCGCTTTCAATATCCCGTGATGCGCTGACCGTGTTGATACCTGATTTGGCAAAAGCCAATACCATACCCTGTCCGATTCCACCGCTACCGCCAGTGATGATGGCGGTCTTACCTTCTAATCCTAATTCCATGTGCTTCTCCTGATTGTTTTGGCGCAGCCTATACGGGCGCGGCGAGAATAGCGTGTACGGCACCATCTACGGGTATGGTGGTGCCATTGATAAAGCTGGCATTATCTGACGCCAGAAACACCGCTGCTTTGGCTATTTCTTCAGCCGTGCCGCAACGGCCCGAGGGTTGTTTGGCATTGAAGCCTGCAAACCCACCTTCTAAAGTTTCTGTCCATTGTCGTAAACCCGGGGTATCCATGGCGCCGGGCGCAATGGTGTTGGCGCGGATTCCCTGCTTGCCATATTCGGCTGCTATTGAACCCATTAAGGCCTGCACACCCGCCTTGGCAGCGCCATAAGTCGCCAAACCGTTCACCGCACCAAGGCCCGCGCCGGACGAGGTCGACAAGATCACGCCGCCACCTTGCTCGATCATTATCGGTAACGCTGCTTTAGTACCGTAGATTGCCGACAACAAATTCACGGCGATGATTTGGTGGTCTTCTTCTAATGACGCACTCACAAACGGTTGCGGCATGGCACCACCAGCGACATTAAAGAGCACATCCAGTGAGCCGAACTCATCGGTTGCGGCCGTGATTACCGACTGCACCTGTTCTGCATCGGTCACATCGGCCAGCGCAATTATCACCGAACCACCGGCCGCGGCGATAGCTTCGGCGGTCCCTGCGGCGAGTTCCGGTTCTATATCGTTAACGATAACGTTGGCACCTTGGCGCGCAAACTCAATGGCGCTAGCTTTGCCAATACCATTTCCTGCAGCGGTCACTACCACCGTTTTTCCTTTGAGATCAGAATAAGTCATTTGCTGTCCTGTTATCCGGCACTAGTATTTAAAACGTTTTATAACGCCATGACGACGCGAGCGTAATTGTTTTTTGCGCTCATCCGCGCTTACTTTTTTAGCTTTGGGAATAAATTCCGCTAACTCGGATTTTTTCATTTGCTTGCATGCGGGGATTGGATATTCCTTTGCGCCTAAATAACGCACCGTAATGTAGCCTTGTTGATGCGCGGAGGGATCCAACCAGTTGGCATAGCCAAGATCATCATGCGAGACCACTAATAGCAATTCCCCATCATCTTCTAGTGTGGCCATATGATTGTTGGTACTACACATGCGGTAACGGTAATCCATGGTCTCCCACCAGTAACTACCAAACTCGACTGCCCAGTAGTCCGCTTCAGGCGGGGTTACGCGAATCACCATGACTTCATCTTGCGGGACGTCCCAATAACAAATTAACGGTTCACCACCAGGGGTGGCATCAATCTCGTTATCATCTAGCTGCCGGTAAGATAAAAAGGTGTTTGGCTGGACTTGCCATTTATCGATCATGTCGGCCCAGTAGTTGGTCGAGACTTCCACCCAACTGGCGACATCCTTAAGTCCGGTCATTAATGTGTCTGGTGACAACACGGGATTGTGCGGCTGGCCGTCCAAGCAATCTATGCGCGCATGCATGGGTTCTTCATTTTCCCAGTCGGCAAAAAACTGCCGGAAGGTAATGCGCCAGGTACCCGGAGTGCTCTTGATCCAATTACCCGGGTGCTCATCCGGACTAACAATCAATTCAAAATTGCCGTCAGCATCCATTGTTATTTGCTCGTCAATCAAATTCCCGACCACAGCACCGCCCCATGGAGTTGCACCATCTTCCAGTACGGTTACGGCAAAGAAGCGTGCCTGACCGCGGTTGCCAGTAATACGGTAGGTGTTGGCACCATTAATGCGTGAGCCTACATATAGTGCGTCGGTATTATCACCGCCCTGCTTACGGATGGGATCGAAATAGTGGAGTAGTTCAGGGTGATCCGGGTCGTTATTGTCGAGATGAAACTGCATGGCCAAAGAAATATTGCGCGCGAGCAAACGAAAGCCTTTAGTGCGGGTTAAATCATCAGACGGGGTGGTGTCACGAAAGACCAGATCACTGGCACCTTTGAGGCTATCGCAAAAGTCATCCCAACTTTGCTTGAGTTGCGCGTCGTTCGGGTTGTCACCGAACATTTTAGTGGACGACTCTACTAGTCATACAAAATTCGTCCGCGCTCGCCATATATCTGCTGCAGCACTTTAGATTTGAGCGGTCCGAAACCTTCATGCGGTTCTTCGTGCACGGTATTTGCCGGGATCACAGAAGCGGCGTAGTCCAATGGCGCACGCCATCCGGGGTGCGGTGACAATCTGATTCTGGTGCCACCAACGGGGTGCAGGGCCAAACGCTCATCCAGCATGGCTTGTAACTCGGCAACTTTTTCAGGATTGTCTGCAGCCAGATCAATGGATTCATTTGGATCATCCCA
>CAZUMV010000229.1:0-4741 GCA_964621435.1 uncultured Thiotrichales bacterium
GCGGCATAACGATTGGTCTTTATGTGGAAAGCAAGCATTGTAATAATAGAGACCTGCTGCATGGTGGCGTAATAAGCGGCTTGGCGGATATTGCGCTTGGTTACAATTTAGCCTTTGCAGGTGAAGATGTCATTCCAGTGGTCACTACAAGTTTGAGTGTTGATTTTGTGTCGTTTGCAAAAGCTGGTGATTGGATCGAGATTGAAACTGATGTGCAAAAGGTAGGTAAAAGTATGGCTTTTGCCAATTGCTATGTTTTAGTCGAATCAAAACGTATTGCCAGGGCTAGTGGGGTCTTCAAGGTCGTTAGCTCGCATACACCGCTACCGGAGTAGCTCGCAATACTGACAGAAGGGCGGATAACTATGAACTCACGATACCCGATTTATCCTGGCTGGATAGTACTTGCCGCCTGTTTCTTTTGCGCCATGTTGGTTGTCGGCGGAACCTTATATGTTTTTCAATTATTTGTGTTGCCGGTATCTGAAGAATATAAGCTTTCTCGGGCAGACGTTAACTACGGGTATATTGCGTTGTTGCTGGGTATGGCGCTTTGGTCACCATTCGCCGGTAAGATTTTAGACAAGTACCCAGCTAAATTGATTGTTCCGTTTGGCGGTTTTTGCTTTGGTTTGGCATTTTTAATAATATCCAGAACACATTCCTTGCCGCTGACGTTGTTCACCATTGCTGTGTTACTTGGCGTCGCGATTTGCCTGGCAGGCGGTTTGGCAGCTAACGCCATCACTTCGAGATGGTTTTTAAGAAGACGCGGTCGTGCTTTAGGTGTCGCTTCGGTGGCATCATCCGCCGGTGGGTTTGTCATGGTGCCGTTGTTCGCTTGGCTAATGGAAAACTTCGGCTGGCGAGATGCGCTTTTTTATGCCGGATTAGGTGTTAGTCTGCTCATTGCATTAACCGGTTTTATTTTTATTAAAGGCCGTCCTTCCGAGGAGCTGAAATCAAACAGTACAGAATTTCAACTCGCAAACTCTCCGCGTGATGGTGCAGATACTGTTTCCCGGGTTGAAGAGATCACCTGGACAGTTGCTAAACTGATTCGAAATAAAAATTTCTGGTTGATTAACTTTGGTGCAGGTTTATTGCTGGCGAGCGATCAGGCAATCCTGACATCCAAGTATCCTTTATTTATCGAATCAGGTTTTTCGTCGGTACAAGCCGCGAGCATTATATCGGCGATGACTTTTTCTGCGATTGCCGGAAAATTCATTGTCGGATATTTAGCGGATTCTGTTGATGTGCGCCATTTGTTCGCGGTCGTTGCTGTATTTCATGTGCTGTTACTGTTGGTTTTTATCCAGATGCCCGGCTATTGGCCATTACTGGCTTTTGCTTCTTTATTTGGTGCAGCGGTAGGTGGTATTTATCCCGTGTGGGCGGCATTGACCGCTGCTAATTTCGGTGCGCAAAATTTTGGTTTGGTATTCGGCTCTATGGCGCCGGTAATGCAGACCATGGCGATCATATTTGTACGCTTTGTTGCTGCCAGTTTTGACAAGCACGGCAATTATCATTTCGCCTTCTACTGCTTTATCGCAGCGGTAATTACCGGGATGTTCTTAATTTATATGACCAGAAAAGCGTATCGTTGATAATGCGATCAAAAGGTATGTGCCGATAAGTGTATCTTCGCAGTGGTGTTTTCATTTAGCCGCGCTTAATGCTTGTCCGTCACCGGCTGGCATTACCTCTACATGAAATAATTCGGCACCTGCAGCGTTACTTATTTACCAAGTGTTTAATTTCCAGCACGTTAAAATTAGGATCTTCTACGAAAAAAGTTTCTTGCTGGTAGTCTGAGCCTTCAAACCGAATATAAGGTGTATCTAGAAACCCGCCATTCGCTTCAACACTCGCTCTTACCCGTTGGTAGTCTTCGATTGAAAGATGTATGCCGAAGTGTGGAACGCACACCGTACCCATTTCAACATCATGTCTGTGGCGATCAGGACTCTTGCACTGCCTGGGTTCTGATGAATGCAGGGTTAATTCGTTACCCCAGAAATCAATGTCTTGCCATTTGCCTTCTTCGGCCATGTCTAGTTCACAGCCCAGAACTTCTTGATACCATTTCACGGTACGGGATAAATCTCCGGCTTCCACCGCTAAATGAAATCTATTGCTACTCATGTCATGGCCATTTTGGTGTTAGCGTGTCGATCAGTTATTTTATAGAAAGAGTGAGGTGGGTTTTATGACGAATTCCACTTATAAGGGAATTTAAACGAAACTATAAGATCATTTCGAAGTTCTGAGTAATCAATCATAACAATTCCGGGAATCGACGAGTCGATTGAGATCGCGCTGCACGGTACGGCAAGTTAAATAGCACCCCGTCCGGTATACAACTAAGCCGCGTTTCTAATTCCTTTGACTTTGACTTTAAAACTCATCGCTGGTCCGGGTGTTGGCGCGGTCTTTACCTTGATGTTGTAATCGACAGGGTCCAATGACAGGTCCAGTCGATGGAACAATCTCGCCATTGAGAGCATCATTTGTACATCGGCCAATGTCTTACCTAAACAGGTGTGCGGGCCACGTCCGTATGGTGAGTAAGCACCTATTTGCATATGCTCGGCGCGCTCTTTGGTATAACGTCCGGGGTCAAATTTCTCAGGCTCCTTATAGAACTCTTCCATGTGGTGCGGCACGGTGATGCCTAGATACAGCAGTTCGCCTTCTTTTAGCTCGTAGCCTTCGTATTCAAAATCTTTATTAACCGCGCGCATGGATGCCGCAGCAACAGGGTAGATACGCATGCTTTCCATAATGGCGCCGCTCAGCGTTGGTAAGGCGCGCAATGCCATATCATCGGTTACCGGGTTTTTGAATAATTCGTCAACCTCTTCAAGAATTTTTTGGTGCACTTCCGGGTTTTTCAATACCAGATAAATCAGGGATGCAGTGGTGTTGGCTACGGTATCCAGTCCGGCAACGTATGGGCCGGTCAAGGTCAGAATCAGATCGCTTTCAGGAATCAGATCACTATTACGCTCGTGTTCTTCCATGATGTCGTCGATCAGGTTTTTCTCGTCGTCACTCTTTTTGCCTTTGTTCTCGTAATAGTCCTTGATCATGCTTTCGCCCAATTCCTGGACACGCTGGTAGGCTTTTTTATATGACGGCATTTTTAATAATATTTTCGGACGTTGTCGCGTGACCAAAACATTGAGAATATTTTTGATCGTAATCCTAATGTCAGTAACGTATTCAAGCGGTACTCTACCGGTCAGCAGCCAACCAAGTTGCGCGGTGACCAGTCGCTGCATACCGTTTACTACGTAGACGCTTTCACCGGATTTCCAGTCAAGGTCGATCATCTCATCGGTGGCTTCAATGAACTTTTCATATTTGCCGACCATGGCTTTTTTTGAATAGCCTTTTTTCATGACATTGCGTAACTGCTTGTGAATATCACCATCTTCACGAGTGAGTTGGTACTTGGCACCATACTCTTTGGTCATGTCATCCCAAAATTCTTTGGAGCGTAGTTTCCCGCGACCATCTTTAGAGCCCATGAAATGCGCCGCTTCCGGGCCCGCCATTACTTTGTACTTCTTATTGAAAATTTTGATTTGAAACATTGGACCATATTCACGATAGGCGCGATAAAAAAACTGCCCTGGATCTTTGGCCATTTCCGGCACATTGCCGAGAATAGGGGTGCCTTTAACAAGTGGCGGATTAGTTGGCGATGTTCGAGTAGTCATATTTTTTCCTCTGCAACCTACTGCCCTGAATTCGGATTAAAGGGTTCCGGTGCGCCGGGTAAGTTGTGATAATAATGTCCAGCAGTCATGCCGCCATCAACAGCGAGTTCGGTGCCCATGCAGTAGCTCGATTCATCGCTAGCCAAATACAACGCGGCTTGTGCGACTTCAACGGGCAGACCGCAACGTTGTGCCGGGAAACCTTTAAAGCCCAGATCAAATTCTTCCCGAGGTCTTTGCATAACATTGGCGAGTGGTGTATCGATGCCACCCGGGTGAATTGAATTAACACGGATGCCCTGATGACCTAATTCAAGCGCAGTTGATTTTGTATAGCCGCGAACCGCCCATTTGGACGCGCAATAAGGGCCCAGGGCATTCGCTGAAGACAGTCCGTCTGCGGAAGAAATATTTACGATGGCGCCTTTGCCGGCGGGGATCATATGACGCGCAGCTGCTTGCGTACCAAGCATCACCCCCATGACATTCACGTCCAGAATTTTTTGCATTTGTTCTGCAGTCTGATCGAGTAAGCCTGCGAAAGTAATGATGCCGGCGTTATTGACCAGGACATCGATCTGGCCGGTGCTTGCGATGACTTCATCGACCGCGCTGCGCCAGTTGTCTTCACTACTGACATCAAGATGTATATAGGAGGCTTGCTCGCCAAGTCTTTTGGCCAATTCCTGGCCAAGTTCATCCTGAATATCCGCGATAAATACTCGTGCGCCTTCCTGAATGAATAGTTCTGCGGTTGCTGCGCCGACGCCGCTGGCGCCACCGGTGATAAGCGCAGTTCGTTGGTCCAGTCGTTTCATCTAATTCTCATGTTGTTTATTGGCGCTTTGTGATTACTTGTAGACCTGATTAGCGAGTTCATTCAGGAGACTGCAATTTACGTTCATAATACCTTAATTCGTAAAAAAAACCTCATTGAAATACGCAAATGGAGCGAATTTTCGCTAAACATTGCTATAATCGTTGATATTAGCTGAAATAAAAAATGCGTC
>CAZUMV010000230.1:0-4695 GCA_964621435.1 uncultured Thiotrichales bacterium
CGCTTCAGCTTCCAGATGGTATGCGGTCTCTTTGTCGGCGAGAGCGTTTAACAGCGGGTTTCTGAACACCACTTCTTCGTTCGTTTCGACATTGTTCTTTTCTTCAACAGGAAGGCGAAATTCGGGCCATATTTCCACGCGCCCCCATAATTCGTTCCGGTGTGTGCCGTGCGCGTAATAGTCGCCGATGGCGCCGAGGTAGCCATGCTCGGAAAAAATCTTGTTGACTGCATCCATGATGGCAACGGAAGACCGGTATGAATCGTTTTCGTTAAATACTTTGGCGCCGACGTTTTCTGCGATCCAGTTAGCCGCGGTATCAAGTAACTCGGGGTTAGCACGCCTAAAACCATATATAGATTGTTTGCTATCACCAACAATAAATAGATTATTTCTGTTCTCTATAGTGGCAGCGAAGTCTTTAAGCAGTGGCATAACGAATTGCCATTGGGTCGGATTGGTGTCCTGAAATTCATCAATAAGTAAGTGTTCCACCGAGTCGTCGAGTTTATTGCGTACCAGGCTGAAATCATCCGCGTTACTGAGTAGTTGATAGGCTTTCCATTCCAGGTCGGAAAAATCGAGTTGCCGACGTTGTCTTTTTTGTTTTTGGAAATGTTCCAGATAGTGCTCGCCTACGTGGTACCAGGCGCAATTGATTTGATGGTTGTCTTGACGTTTGAGTTGTTCGGCGACTTCGGCAAGTTGTTGGCATATCTCCCTATAGTTTTGGTATTCGATCTCTAGTCTGTCTTCTCCGAATAGCTTTCTGACCTTTGCGTTGCCAGGAGCCGCGTATGGCTGGCCATCTTTTTTCGGAAGAATTTTTTTCAGCTGCTCATAACTTTGAAGAGGTTCTTTTTTTGATCGCGCTTTGATTAATGTTGCCGTTTCTGCGGCGCGAATTTTGACCTGCTTGGGAAAATCGTCACAGATGTAAAAGTCTGCATAGCGCTGTAGTTTTTCGATGAAGGCATCATTAAAGAGCGCCTGAATATGATCAGTGTCAAAATCTACCTCTTGTCTCGCGGCCAGCTGTTGTTGCGCAAATGCTATGCGGTCTTCGGCCTTGTTGATATCTTCGGTCCAGGCCCACCAGTCGCTTCGTTGTTTAATAAATGTTTTCAAGGCGTTGCGGGTGCCGGCATAGCCGAGTTTCTCCAGCAAAACCATAAGAGCCTTTGCGACTGCCGAGTTTCGGTCCTCATGCGCTTGATTGAGCAAAAGCTCTAGCGCTATTTCTTCATGGTCGAAGGTATTTTCGGTTAGCTCAAAGCCGCTTGGAACGCCCGCTTCAACCGCGAGCTGGGAAAGAATTTCTTGAAAAAAAGCATGGAAAGTAAGCGTTCTAACCGGTGTTTTGGCATTTAGTTGTTTTTCGAACAATGTACGTGCGGCCAGCAGGCTTTGACGGTCAGTTGGGTGTCCAATTTCCTCAAGACTCGCGATGAGCTGCGGTTCGTCGCATTTACTCCAGTTTTCCAGTCTTTCGAGCAGCCGTTGACGCATTTCTGCCGCGGCCCTGACGGTAAATGTAATGGCCAGAATATTTCGCGAGTCGGAGCCTTGTAGCAATAGTCGTAACAGCCTGGAAACAAGAGTCCATGTTTTGCCGCTACCCGCGGAGGCGATAACCGCGGCACTGAAACTCGGGTTTGACGCTAATTTTTGCTTAGTAACCATATTTGCTCGTAAATTCGCGGGCTTATGCGCATTATTATCATGCTAATAGCGCCTGAGTGTTTCATACCAGATAGTGTGCCTGTATAATATTTTACTACTAAATCTGCTATAGCCTTTCATGAGTTCGAACTATAAAGCAGCCGATATTGAGGTTTTAACGGGGCTCGACCCGGTTAAAAAACGGCCGGGTATGTATACCGACACGGCGCGACCCAATCACTTGGCTCAAGAGGTTATCGACAATAGCGTCGACGAGGCTATTGCTGGCCACGCTAAAAAAATCTCTCTCATTCTACACAAAGACGGTGCAGTTACGGTAAGTGACGATGGTCGCGGCATGCCGGTCGATTTGCATCCGGAGAAAAAACGTCCGGGTATTGAGGTGATTTTATCGACCCTGCATGCGGGCGGAAAATTCAATGATAAGAACTACCAGTTTTCCGGGGGGTTGCATGGTGTTGGTGTGTCAGTTGTCAATGCCTTGTCAAAGCATTTGGAAGTCTGGGTTAAGCGCGATGCCAAAGAATATAATATTGCCTTTAAGGGTGGGGAGTTAGCGTCCGAGTTAGAGGTCGTCGGGAAGGTCGGAAAGCGTAACACCGGTACTACGCTTAAATTCTGGCCCGACAAAAAGTACTTTGACTCGGTTAAATTTTCGATTCCACGGTTGTTACATAACTTGCGCGCGAAAGCTGTGCTTTGCCCTGGATTGTTAGTAACTTTTGAAGACGAAAAAAGCGGCGACAAAGAATCCTGGCAGTATGACGATGGCTTATCTGCGTATCTGGAAGAGGCTCTGGATGGCGCGGAGACTTTACCACCTGAGCCCTTTACGATCAGTCAAAGTATTGAACAACAAACTGCGGAATGGGCTTTGGTCTGGGTGCCAGGTGGTGGCGAGGCGATCGCGGAAAGTTATGTGAATTTGATCCCTACGGTGCAAGGTGGCACCCATGTGAACGGCTTGCGCTCGGGCTTGACAGACGCGGTCAGGGATTTTTGCGAGGTCAGAAAACTACTACCACGCGGGCTCAAGCTAAGTCCGGAGGACGTTTGGGACAAGGTCAACTATGTGTTGTCGGTAAAACTGGTTGACCCGCAGTTTGCCGGTCAAACTAAAGAAAAGCTATCTTCAAGAGAGGTGTCCACGTTTGTTAGCGGCATTGCCAAAGATGCATTTGGCGTGTGGTTAAGCCAGCATGTCGAACTCGGTGAAGAGATAGCGCAGCTCGCGATTGAAAATGCCACTAATCGACAGAAGTCCGGCAAAAAGGTCGTGCGCAAAAAAATCAGTAGTGGTCCCGCGCTGCCCGGCAAGCTGGCCGATTGTTCATCGCAGGACCTGAAGCTCACTGAATTGTTTCTGGTCGAGGGTGATTCGGCTGGTGGTTCCGCGAAACAAGCGCGGGACCGGGAATATCAGGCGATCATGCCGTTGCGTGGAAAAATTTTGAATACCTGGGAAGTTTCGTCAGACCGGGTCTTGGCGTCGCAGGAAATTCATGATATTTCTATCGCAATCGGGGTGGAGCCCTCGTCCAAAGACTTGAATCAACTCCGCTATGGCAAGATATGCATTTTGGCCGATGCGGACTCTGACGGTTTACATATCGCGGTATTGTTATGTGCCTTGTTTCGTCGACATTACCCAACGCTTATTGATGAAGGTCATGTGTATGTCGCCATGCCACCACTTTTTCGAATCGATGTGGCGAAAGAAAAATACTATGCTCTGGATGAGGAAGAGCTCGAAGGCATCCAAAAGAAAATCGCTAAAGAAAAGAAGAAGGGTAAGATTACCGTAACGCGCTTTAAAGGGCTGGGCGAAATGAATCCGTTGCAACTTCGGGAATCGACCATGTTTCCAGATACACGGCGTCTTGTTAAACTGACCACCAAGCGTGGTGATGGCACGGATAAACTATTTGATAAGTTGCTGGCGAAGAAAAGATCTCCGGACCGAAAAAAATGGCTGGAGCAAAAAGGTGATCTTGCTGACGTTAATTAATCCGGGGCTAATTGTAGATATACAATGACTGTATTAACGAATCAAAATATTATTGCTCTCGTTTGGGATTTCGATAAAACCCTGATTCCGGGTTATATGCAGCAGCCTTTATTCAAACACTTTGCGGTGGACGGGGTAGAGTTTTGGCGCGAAGTTAATCAGTTAGAAAAAACTTATGCGGACAATTGCGAGCAAGTCTCCGGCACGCTTTGTTATCTAAACCATATTTTGACTTATGTTAAAGACGGACGTTTTGCCGGTCTAGACAATTCATTGTTGAGAGAAATGGGCAAGGAGCTTGAGTTTTATCCGGGTCTGCCGGATTTTTTCCCATATTTGAAAAGCATCATCGCTGAAAACAAATCCTATGCCGAGCACGAGATAAAGCTTGAACATTATATTGCCAGTACCGGTTTTACCCAGACTATCAGGGGTAGCGCAATCTCTGACCATGTTGATGGTATCTGGGGCTGTGAATATATTGAATCAAATGGTGACGATCCGGTGGTTGATCAAGTCGCTTATATGCTGGATGACACTTCGAAAACCAGGGCAATTTTCGAGATTAATAAAGGTGTCAATCGTTTTCCAGGTCAAATAAGTGTCAACGCGACAATGCAACCGGAAGACCGGCGCATACCATTCGAAAACATGATTTACATCGCTGATGGTCCGTCTGATGTGCCGGTATTTTCTGTGGTTAATCGTAATGGTGGTAAAACTTTCGGGGTCTATAACCCGAATGAAGAAGAAGAGTTTAAGCAAGTGAAGCGGTTATCCAGAGACGGGCGCATTAGTGGTATGGGGGAAGCAGATTATAGTGTTCGATCTTCTACCAGCATGTGGCTAAAAGATGAGCTCGAGCAAATCGCTAATCGTATTGTGGCGCAGCGAGAACAACAATTAGGCAGGTCGGTTGGCACGGCACCCACGCATATCAACGAATAGGTATGTTAATTAGAAAAGGTCGATTACGTTAGTGATCCGCAGCAAGGAAGTGACAC
>CAZUMV010000231.1:0-4639 GCA_964621435.1 uncultured Thiotrichales bacterium
TGGCTTTGGCTTTGGCTTTGGCTTTGGCTTTGGCTTTGGCTTTGGCTTTGGCTTTAGCTTTGGCTTTAGATTTTGGTTTAGGCTTGGTTTTTGGTTTACCCGACGTGCGCTTTGTTTTTCTTTTTGGTGGTTGCGCGGCTTTGCCGCCTGATTTTACTAACGCCTTTGCTTGCTTTATCCATTCTTCACGGTCGACCCTGCCTTTTAAATCCAGCCGGTCATTCACCTCGATGACGTCAGACTTTTTCCATGCAGCGATATCAGAAAAATTCCTAACACCGATTTTGCGGAGCTCTTTCTCTAATACGGGACCTATTCCACTAATTAATTTCAAGTCGTCCTTGGATTGTCTTCGACTCGCTGTACGCGGTGTCTTTTTCTTCGGTGCTGTTTTTGGGCTCGTTGGAGCAGTTACGGCCTTTGAGGCCTTAGCTTTACCGCGCCGATTAGATTTTGTGACGGCGAGCCGCGCCTGCAAAGCCTCAAGTTTCTGTCGCAACTCGACATTCTCCTTGTCTGCCGCTGCGTATTTTTTCAATAAATCCTGTTCACGTTTGGGATTTAATTTCTTATTGAGATCCAGAACCTTGTTTTGCGCAACCGCATCTGAAACTCTTAGATGTTCAAGCTCGCTAACCACAGCCAAGTGCTTATTACGATAGGTTTCAATGTCGGCCATTAGATTAGAAATAATCTGGGTCGATTCTGTTAGATCAGCTTTGTTGTCATCAAACGCAATTTTCAGCTTTTCCAGTTCCTCGGTCGTTACCGAATTTTCTTCAACATCATTTTCTTGATTGGACTCTAATAGTTTTTGCTCAACTATTTTCAGATCCCGCTCTTTTTGTAGTAATGAATCTTTGAGATTAGCAATTATCTCATCAGTTTCGGCGCTCGCCTGCATCTTTTCTTGCACCGAGGCTACTTCTTGTACTTTTTGTTGCAAGGAATCTTTAAGATTAGCAATCACTTCGTCAGTTTCAGCACTCGCCTGCATCTTTTCCTGTACCAGGACCATTTCCTTCTCTTTGAGCTGATTACTTAGTCCGGTCGCTTCTTTCTCTAATAAAACAATGCGATTTTTCTCTTCATCCAAAGCTTGTTTCAACGCGGCGATTTCTGTCTGGGTTTCGCTAGACAGCTGTGCCGGCTCTGCGGGTTCAGACGACAACTTCAATAGCTCTGATGACAGACCGATATTTTCTTTTTGCAGCGTGGCAAGATCTTCTTTTAGCTGTTTATTTCGCTCTTTTTCATTAGCCATTTGATCACGTGACTGATGCTCAACGTGCCTAACCTGTTCTTGCAGCTCGGCTACTTTGTCTTTAAGCGCATCTTCGTTCGCCCGAAGCTCTTGTAGTTCATTAACAGAACTCTCCGCCTCAATAACGATCGGATTTACCTCTTTATCAGCATCAGCGGTGCTAGAGAGGACCTCATTATATTGATCTTTTAATTGCTTGTACTCATTGCGACTATCATCAAGCCCGGTACGCGCAATACTCAGCTCCTCGGCATGTTCGAGACGAACCTTATCGAGCGATTCGCGTAGTTCGATATTTGCATTTTTCTGCTGTTCTGCTTCTAACACCAACTCGTCATTGGCGCGGGTGCTACCCGATAACTCGGCATTTAGCGCATCGACTTGCATTTGCAATTCCCTTGCATTTTCAACCAGCGAATCATTTTTTTCATTCGCAGTCGCGAGTTTAGCGGCAAAAGTTTTCGACTCTTCGCTGAATTCCTGTTGATCAGATTTTAAATCTACTTGCGATTGATTTGCTTGCGTTCTCAATCGATCAATTTGCTGGGTCAGCTCGCCTTCTTTCTCGGTATAGGTCTCTCGATAGGCAGTAACCATATCCTTATACTGCTGCCCATGCGCCTTTGCTTCGTCTTCGAGTTGCGCCATCTGCTGCTCTTTCTCCTGCAGCAGTTTGTTATTCTCGACCAGGTGTTTTTCCAACTTGTCTTTTTTCAATTCCAAGTTGTTTTTCTCATGCTCGGTATGGTTCAGAATTTCGCGCCAGTCGCTCTTACGTTTTTCAAAAGTACGATTAATATATCGATAAAACGCAAACCAGCCGAAACCGAAGCCAACTGCAGCTGCGACCAATAAAAATGGAATTTGTACTGAACCACTCATCAGCTACTCCCAGGTAACTTTAAGTAAAGAATTAAACTTCTTGTGATAAGCAATATCGTATCATAGACCCCGAGAACACAGTAAATAAGCAGCCAAGGATGTGATATTAATCGGGTTTGGTATGACCGAAAAAGACTAGCACCAAACTTAGAATAATAAGCGCAAACATCGCAACCGACCATTCTGCTATCGAAAACCCCAGAAAAGTCCAATCGACTTTAGAGCAATCGCCACTCGAGTAGAACAATGCGTTGAAGACATCGCTCAAAGGTAAATTATTTAGTAACGAGTTGAGATCAGAGCCGCATTCGGAAAACAGCTTTGGTGGTTGCTTTTGCAAAATGATTTGCCGAATACCAACTGACATACCCAGACCCGCGCTTAGCGCGCCAAGGCCTAAATAAATACGCTGCCCAAGTAAGCCCGGGTTGTGCAGAGCTGCTGCCAATGCAGTAAAGCAAACGCCGATGAAACCAAACCGTTGGAGAATACAGAGGTTACACGGAAACAGGTTCTTCACGTATTGCAAATAATACCCATACAGCAACAAGCCTAATACAAACAAAAACAGCAATAAAAAATACTGTCGCGTGGTTATGCTGGAAAACAATGGTAACTTCAAATGTACTGTACCTCGCCGACTTCATACTCAATGTCGCCGCTTGGTGCTTTAACAATAGCAACATCACCCTCTTCTTTACCGATTAAAGCACGTGCAATTGGCGAACCGACCGAGATTTTTCCATTTTCCAGATCAGCCTCATCTTCACCAACGATTTGATATTGCACCTCTTTTTCATCATCAACATTAATCAAACTGACCGTGCTGCCAAATACAACCCGGCCTTCAGCATTGAGCTTGGTAACGTCAATAATTTGTGCATTCGAAAGTTTCCCTTCAATTTCTTGTATGCGCCCTTCAATAAAACTCTGTTGATCACGAGCAGCATGATATTCAGCATTTTCTTTCAAGTCACCGTGTGCGCGAGCCTCGGCAATCGCTTTTATTACGGTCGGGCGGTCTTCAGTTTTAAGTTTGGCCAACTCAGCTTTAAGTGCCTCCGAGCCACCCAGTGTGATTGGTATTTTATTCATTAACTAACCTTCTTATGTAATTCATTGAGCCGATACACCATAATCTCCGAAGGATTCTCTAGCGACTGACAGATTGCCTCTGCGCCCGATATGGTCGTGGTGTAGTGAGTCTTGCGGTTTAATGCTTCGCGGCGAATCGTAAATGAGTCTGCGATCGATTGCTTGCCCTCGGTGGTATTGACAATTAAAACGATCTTGTCATTGATAATCATATCAACAATATGGGGCCGACCTTCAGTGACCTTGTTAACAATTTTGCACTCGATTCCCGCGGCAATGATCTCTTTAGCAGTACCTTTGGTCGCAACCAAATCAAACCCCAAGCTATATAAACGATTGGCGACCTGTACGGCGCGCGCTCGGTCGCTAGCTCGCACACTAAGAAAAGCGGTGCCGTTTTCTGGCAAAACATCACCAATTCCAAGTACCGCTTTATAATAGGCCTCGGCAAACTTTTCACCGACACCCATAACCTCACCGGTAGATTTCATCTCCGGACCGAGGATTGGATCCACCCCCTGGAACTTATGAAACGGAAATACCGCTTCTTTAACAGCAGAATAGTCCGGGGTTAAGCGAGTCGGGACATTTTGTTGCTCAAGGCTCATGCCAGCCATACAGCGCGCAGCAATCTTCGCTACTGGCAGACCAATGACTTTAGAAACAAAGGGTACTGTTCGCGACGCACGCGGGTTAACTTCCAACACGTAAATATCATCGCCCTGAATAGCAAACTGGGTGTTCATAATTCCTACAACCCCTAGCCCCATAGCCATGCTTTCAACTTGCTCGCAAAGTTGTTCTACGACAGTATCAGACAAACTGAACGGCGGCATCGCGCAAGCGGAATCACCGGAATGTACTCCAGCTTGCTCAATGTGCTCCATAACTCCGGCAATGAATACTTGCTTGCCATCAGATATAGCATCTACGTCAACTTCAATAGCCTGATCAAGAAAATGGTCCAGTAAAACCGGAGCGTCATTCGAGACTTGTACTGCTTCACGCATATAGCGTGACAAATCATCTTGGTTATGCACGATATCCATCGCCCTGCCACCAAGAACATACGATGGCCGCACCACCAGCGGATAACCAATCTCTTCCGCCAGCCTGACCGCCTCTTCAGTGCTGCGTGCGGTTCTATTTGGTGGCTGCCTGAGTTTTAATGAATCAATCAATTGTTGGAAACGCTCGCGATCCTCAGCGAGGTCAATAGCATCCGGGCTGGTACCGATAATCGGTACGCCAGCCGCCTCTAAATCGCGCGCAAGCTTTAATGGTGTTTGCCCACCAAATTGAACAATCACACCTTGAGGCTGCTCTACTCGAACAATCTCGAGGACATCTTCAAGTGTTACCGGATCAAAATATAATCGATCCGATGTATCGTAGTCT
>CAZUMV010000232.1:0-4611 GCA_964621435.1 uncultured Thiotrichales bacterium
AAAGGCTTCGTCAGTCACGCTATGCAAATCACCCAAAGGTACTTCCTGTGCATTATTCACGAGAATATTCAGCCCGCTAAACTTTTTGACACCAGCATCTACCGATGCTGCAAGCGCGGCCTTGTCTTTTACATCACACTCTACCGCCAACGCTTCGCTACCTGCCTGCTCTATTAAATCAACGGTATTTTCGAGCTTCTCGAACGTGCGCCCGGTGACGATGATCTTCGCCCCCTCTTTAGCCATTGCCAACGCAATGCCTTGGCCTACTCCCTGACCGCTACCCGTTATTAGTGCTATTTTTCCCGCTAGCAAATTATTCGTCATCTATTAGTTCCTGAGAATTATCTATACACCGATTCTATCACTTCGGGATGGTTCAGCGTGTAGAATAGAATGCTCTGATAGCACACAAAAAAATTTCCATGGAAAAAATAACCTATCTGATCAAAAGCAAACTGCCAAGCGAAACCCTGTATGTATACGTGACCGAAGAATTGGTTCCGGCATTGACCAATTTGGCCGCTAACAACATAGTATTTGGAATCAGCGATTCACTCGTGAAAAATGCTTCTGAAAAAAAACTGCTGACGACCGCACCGGATTATAATTTATATTTGTCTTTCTATTTGCCGACCGCACTGGAGCTGGATGGCTGGCTAGCGAGGCAATCTGCGCTCGAGTTGCAATCCAAACTAGACACCTCGACTGACGTTTGCCACCGCTACGTAGTCTCGGATTCGTGCGTGCTCGATCCACTCCTTGCAGTAACCAACAAAACCACCGACATCGCGAAAATTCCCGGCTGGATGCAACTCGCGCTTCTGAACCAACCGGATACGCTTAGTCGCGAGGCTTGGCTCGAAATCTGGCTGTATTCTCACACGCAAATCGCCGTAGAAACTCAATCAACCTTTGGTTACCAACAACATATTGTGCAGCGCGCCCTGCCTAATACAGATCAATCTCCGGATGCGATTGTGACGGAACACTTTCCAGATGCCGCCATGAACTCTCTTGATGCTTTTTATGACGCCAAAGGGGATGCAGAAAAGCAACAGCGACACGAACAATCAATGATGGAGAGTTGTGGGCGGTTTATTGATTTCACCAGCATTTCTGTTATCCCAATGAGTGCCTATTTGGTTTGCGCTTCACTATCCTGACGGACACTAAAACGTTAATCAGAACCGCGTCATAAATCACTGCTTTGCAGGCACTGCCATACACACAAAACAGGTATAATCATCTAGCAGGCTGGTAATGAACACAGCCTGTTGATTGTAATTTGTATAGATAATATTAAGGAACAAACAGTGGCAAAAATTACTTTTATCGACCATGGTGGCGAACGACGCGAAATAGACGCCACAGATGGCATTTCTGTGATGCAAAACGCGCTCGACCATGACATCCCCGGTATCGATGCCGACTGCGGCGGTGGTTGCGCTTGCGCTACCTGTCATGTGTATGTTGATGATGCTTTCGTAGAAAAACTCGAACCCGCCAGCGAATTGGAAATAGAGATGCTGGATTTTGCCGAAGACACCAGCACCAACTCAAGACTGGCATGTCAGCTAGAAGTCAGCGAGGCATTGGACGGCTTGGTGGTAACGACACCCGAATCCCAGCACTAGATTAATATTTCACAACCTTAAAAAAAGACGGTCGGTGACCGTCTTTTTTTGTCTAGTTAAAGCCTAATTTTCGGCACCATCATAAAACTGTTTGAAGTACTTACGGAAACGTAAAATAGGACCGTCACCATCGCACAAAATTGGCTTTTGTCGATACTTCTTATTGTTCCAGATAGGCATATCGACCGCATCAAACCCGGCCGCTTCTTCACCTTCTGATTCCCCAATCATATGATCGACAATCGCGCTGGCAACCATCGCTTCTCTAGTCCCTTCTGGATACGCCTCATGGGTAAACATCATGTTCATATGAGATTTTTCTTTCTCGATAGGACAGGTAAAGCTCAACATCTTGGCCGTGATGCCCTCTTTGAACATAACGAAAGTTGCTAGCCCGGGACCATATTGGTGCACAACCATATCGCCGTCGTCCATACTTACGTTTAGCTCATAACCATCTACCGTGACATCCAACTCAGGAATTTCTGGATTGCCATGGAGAAATTTCAAGTGTGCGTTATCAACACCATTTTCCGCAAGCTCCTGAATCGCGGTATTAATTTCACTATGATATCGACGCGGGTGTACATGAGTCGTGTTACCCGGTTCAAATTCGGGTATATCTGGCAGTTCCCACATCGGCTCTAGATTACGTGGGTGATACCAACACATAATCAATCCATACTTTTCAACGGCAGGTAGCGCCCGTAATACTGGCTCACGTTCACACACTTTCGGTAACTTAGTGGCGTACGGGATTTTCTTACACCAGCCCTCACTATCGTATTCCCAATGATGGAATGGGCATTGCATATTTTCGCCAACCACTTTACCACCATGCCCAAGATGCGCACCAAGGTGCGGACAAAAAGGATCGGTCATTGCAACGTCACCGGACTCCGTACGGAATACAATCCACTCCTGATCAAGCATGTTGACCATTTTGTGCTCACCTTTGGCGAGGTTTTCAGCGTAATCCACAAAAAACCAGCCGTATGGAATTGGAAATGGACAACGCTCTAGATGGGCAGAGCCCAAAATGTACTTATCGACAACACTCACGCTCATAATACTTTCCTCAATATTTATCTATCCGACAGGGCAATTTGCAACGACTTGCTAATGTAGCAATTTTAGCCCAAATCCAACGAAATGGGTAACAATTTGGCTCTATGCTGACGCTTTGCGTAGTATTTTCTATAAATTATACGGATTTGGATGATGACCCCATGACATGCTATTGATATTCCACTCGTCTTTACGCCCTTATCGAATTATCCTTGTTATGCATGCCGAAAAAACACACAATTGATTTAGCCTCAAAATCCGAATTATCCTGGCTGGAACACGGCATAGGCGCGCCAAACATAAGCGCGTTTAACCAACAACCATACCTGGCCTTTAACTTATGCGATCTTCCGAACACGGTTGACCCAGCCTGCTTTTCCACAATCAGCCAGCCCGTTATCGGTGTAGGCGCATCCACCGAAAAATTCGCGGATTATTGTGATCTTGTTGTCCAAGCGGATCAAAATATAAACACCATCATTGCCAATATTACCGAGCATCCGCAAACCGCTGCTATTTTGGTACAAACTTTGCGCGCCACTGAAAGTGCTTCGAATTCTCTGGCACTCAAGATCGAGTCGCTAGCTTACGCTACCGCACAAAGCGGCAGCGAGTATCGCAATTGGCTCGCAGCGAGGCCACCAGATACGCCTACCCCGGCAACCGAGTCCGGCCCTGCCGTTATTCTTAATAATGATGGCGGTCATTTACAAATTGAGTTAAACCGCGCCTCCCGCCGTAACGCAATATCGATCGAAATGCGCGACGCTCTATGTGAAGCGTTTGAATTGGTTTGTATGGATCCATCTATCGAAAAAGTTTCCATCAAAGGGCGCGGTGCTTGTTTTAGTGTCGGCGGTGATCTCGAAGAATTTGGACAAACACCGGATCCGTTAACGGGCCACCTCGTCCGCTCGATGCGTTTGCCTGCTGCACAGTTAGTCAAAGCCGCTAAAACCGCGAACGTAACCGCGCATGTGCATAGCGCTTGTATTGGTGCAGGTATTGAGCTTCCCGCATTCGCCGACACCGTTATTGCTCAAGCAGATGCGTTTTTTCAACTGCCGGAAATCACGTTTGGGTTGATTCCTGGTGCTGGCGGCTGTGTGAGTTTAGTGCGCCGGATTGGGCGACTTGAAGCCACCAAACTATGTCTTTCCGGCAAACGAATTAATGCTGATGAAGCTCTGAAATTAGGTTTGATTGACCAACTTGTTGACGCTTAACCCAGCACTTTCGTAAACCACAGCACCATCAATCAGAGTTGCCCGCACCGCGGTCTTTGCTGGCGATTGCCGCAGGACTTCCCATGAATCATTTAGTAGCACCAAATCAGCTGGCATGCCAACCGTGATTGAGCGCGGCTCCGCACCAGGCGCATCAAGCGGCGTAAGAAACCCGGCCAGTGCTTGCTCAGGGGAGATCGCCTCATCTTGACCCAGCACGTAGCCCGACACGGTTTGACGATCAATCGCCGATTGCATCGACCGCCAAGGGTTAGGGTTGCCAAATGGTGCGTCGGTTCCAAAACCTACCGCAATATCGGAGTCTATGAGTGTACGTACACGATAGAGTTGATCATGCAGAGCTGGTTCAATTTCTTTTCTATACACGTCGCCACGCTCACCAATGAAATTGGGCTGCGTAACGACGCACAAACCTCTTTCAGCGAGATCAGGAATCAACTCGGGAACAATAACGGAACCATGTTCAATCCGGTCGCCTGATCGAACGCCTGCATCTTGCAAGGCAGCCAGACTTAGAAGTAATTCAGCTTGTGTTACACAATGAATAGCTACATTTCTATCCATAGCATGAGCATCGATAATCCATCGGGTGAAGTCTTCGAAATCCGGCAACGCGCTATCACTTAAATGAATTTTTCTTTCACCAATCGACAAATACT
>CAZUMV010000233.1:0-4605 GCA_964621435.1 uncultured Thiotrichales bacterium
CTTACAGCTTAATGATCTACTCAACGCCGCCAGTGAAGGTTTCGATAATATCGAACTGATAAAACGGTATTCGACCATTGGCATGGGTCCCAGTCAGGGTAAGCACGCCAATATGAACGGTATCCGGATTCTGGCGCGAATCAAGCAACAGGGTATTGACGAAACGGGTAGCACGACCGCACGTCCAATGTATCACCCGGTGCCTATGAATATGCTCGCCGGTCGCCGCTTTCGCCCGGAACGTAGAACCCCGTTACATGGCTATCACAAGCAGCACAACGCGGTGATGATGGAAGCCGGCGCTTGGTTGCGACCTGAGTATTACGCCAGCGCTGGTGATCGCGTTGAATGTATTCAGGCCGAGGCTAATCGAGTGCGTTCGGCGGTTGGGCTTATTGATGTCTCCACCCTTGGAAAGATAGAGGCTTTTGGTCCGGATGTGGCAGAGTTGATGAATCGTCTGTTTACCATGCGGATGGATAACTTGAAAATCGGGATGACTCGCTACGCATTAATGGTAGATGAGTCAGGTGTAATCATTGATGATGGCGTGGCCGCGCGTTATGCCGATGATCATTACTATTTCTCGACCACTAGCGGAACCTCTGATAGCGCATACCGCATGATTCAGCGCTATATTGTCGAATGGCGACTGGATGTCACGGTAGTCAACCGTACCGGGCAATTGGCGGCCATGAATCTTGCCGGCCCGCAATCCAGATCGCTGCTTGAACCGCTTTGTGATCTGGATCTTTCAGAAGAAGGCTTTCCCTACCTGGCTGCTCGTCGCGGTACCGTTCTGGGTAAGCCTGCGACCTTTTTGCGGGTCGGTTTTGTTGGTGAGCTGGGTTACGAAATTCATTTGCGTGCCAGTGACGCACTTGCAGTCTGGCAGGGTTTGATGGATGCCGGTGAAGAGCTGGGAATCGGCCCTTTCGGTGTTGAAGCGCAACGTTTATTGCGGCTTGAAAAAGGCCACATCATAATCGGTCAAGATACCGATGGTCTGACCAATCCGTACCACGCAGATATGAAATGGGCGGTGCACGCCAAGAAAGAGTTTTTTATTGGTCAGCGCAGCTTGCAAATCGTTAAAGAAATGTATGAACGCAAGTTGTTTGGTTTTGTTTTGCCAGGCACCGAAACAGGGCCGGTCAAAGAATGTCACTTGTTGATAGAAGATGGTGACATCAATGGCCGGGTGACAAGTATTTCCTACAGTCCGGCAGTTAACGAAACTATCGGCCTCGCCTACGTTGAAAATCCGGCGGCAAAGGTAGGGGACGAAGTTCAGATCCGGGTTGATAGTGGCAAGCTGGTTTCCGCGGAATTAGTGGCCTTGCCGTTTTATGACCCGGAAGGCTTGCGTCAGTCAGCGGACATTGCAGCGAGTATCACTGACAATTTGTCATCGGAGGCCAGTGTATGAATGCGGTGAATAACCTGGAGCGCGTAACGCAACTCAGTTACTGGCATGTGCGCGGCGCTATGTCTGCGTCGCAAGAAGCGGCCGGGCTTGACTGGTTTCATCAAATTTCTATAGACGAAGCCAGCCCGGATTATTCCGGTTTCATTGCCTGTACCGGTACGACCGAATTTCTGGTTTTGGATAAAACTGATAGTGCCTTGATCAAAAAACTTCAAGCTCAGGCAGATGATAGCCAGTTACACTTGTTTCCACGTGACGATGCAGTTTTTATGTTGCACCACCCGCATTGGAGCAAGTTGTTGCTGGAGATATGCAGTTATGATTTTTCAACTGCCAAAAAGGGACAGTTTATTACCGCGAGTATGGCTGGTGTAGGGTGCTGGTTCGTTATTAAAGCCCCGGATGCTAAACAAATTATGTTTGGTTGTGACCCGAGCTATGAGGTGTATTTGCAGGAAACTATTCTGGATGTCCTTAATTCGTAATGCTATGTCGTACAGTATTATTCTTGATATGATCTAATAAAGAACTTCGATTTTTAACCGCCAAGTTGATGTCACAAAAAAAGAACGCCTATTCTGCATTTAGTCTTTTTAAAAATGCTCTTAGCTACCATGAAAACTGGCAGCGGGCATGGCGGTCTCCCAAGCCCAAATCCGAATATGACGCCATCATCGTTGGCGGTGGTGGTCACGGCCTGGCAAGTGCTTACTACCTGGCGAAAGTTCACGGCATTACTAATGTCGCTGTTATCGAAAAAGGGTATCTGGGCGGCGGCAATACCGCTAGAAACACCACCATTATTCGTTCCAACTACTTGTGGGACGAGGCGGCCCAACTCTATGAGCTTTCGCTAAAACTCTGGGAGGGTTTAAGTCAGGAGTTAAACTTCAATGTCATGTTCAGTCAGCGCGGGGTTCTGAACCTGGGGCATAACTTGCAAGACATGCGTGATATCGAACGCCGGGTGAATGCGAATCGACTAAACGGTATTGATGGTGAGGTAGTGTCGCCGCAACGAGTAAAAGAAATTGCACCACTGATAGATATTTCACCGAATAATCGCTACCCAATTCTAGGGGCATCCTGGCAGCCACGCGGCGGTACCGCCAGACATGACGCAGTTGCGTGGGGTTATGCCCGCGGCGCGGATGCGCTCGGTGTTGATTTGATTCAACAAACCGAAGTTACCGGCATCCGGCATGAGAACGGCAGAGTTCTTGGTGTTGAAACCACGCAAGGTTTCATTGGCGCTGGCAAAGTGGGGTGCGTGACCGCCGGAAACTCCAGCGTGGTCGCAGCGATGGCGGGTATCCGTTTGCCGGTTGAGTCACGACCGTTGCAGGCACTGGTCTCGGAGCCACTCAAGCCTTGTCTTGATACTGTGGTGATGTCCAATGCCGTACACGGCTATATCAGTCAGTCCGATAAAGGTGACCTGGTAATCGGAGCGGGAGTCGATGGCTACAATGGTTACGGTCAGCGTGGTTCATTCAATGTTATTGAGCACACTTTGCAAGCTATTTGTGAACTTTTCCCGAGCTTTAGTCGGGTAAGAATGAATCGACATTGGGGTGGCATCGTCGATGTTTGTCCGGATGCTTGCCCGATTCTTAGCAAGACCGAAGTAGAAGGGTTGTTTTTTAATTGTGGCTGGGGCACCGGTGGTTTCAAGGCAACGCCTGGCTCCGGTTTTGTGTTCGCTGATACGTTGGCGAATGGCGAACCGCATCCGCTGGCAGCACCCTTTAGTATCGACCGTTTTAATAGTGGTGCTCTGATTGATGAGCATGGCGCGGCCGGAGTTGCGCACTAATGTTATTGATTGAATGTCCTTATTGCGATGAAGTCCGGTCTGAAGAAGAGTTTCATTATGTTGGTGAAGCGCATATCGCGCGCCCGCTAAAGCCGCAGGATTTAAGTGATGCACAGTGGGGCGATTATTTGTTCTTTCGTAAAAATACGCGCGGCATCCACCATGAAATGTGGCACCACAGTTTGGGTTGCCGTCAGTATTTCAATGTTACGAGAAATACGGTGAGTTACGAGATACTGGAATCCTATCGAATGGGCGACCAGCCTCGCCACACACAAGAGCCTTCTACCCAAGAGAGTGAGAGCCGCTAATGGCGAGACTTGCACAACTGGGTCGAATTAATCGCGACCAGGAATTAAGTTTCAAATTTAATGGTAAGGCCTATAGCGGCTTTGCTGGTGATACGTTGGCCTCGGCGCTCTTGGCCAATGACGTTAAGGTGGTTGGTCGAAGTTTTAAGTATGCGCGACCCCGCGGCATTGTCGGACATGGTGCGGAAGAGCCGAATGCCATAGTGCAGTTGGGTAAGGGGGCGGCCTCAGTACCAAATTTGCGCGCCACGCAGGTAGAGCTCTACGACGGTTTGGAGGCCTTTAGTGTGAACGGTTGGCCATCCGTTAATTTTGACGTCATGTCCGTACTTGGGGCATTCGGTCGATTAATGCCGCCCGGTTTTTACTATAAAACTTTTATGTATCCTAAAAAGCTCTGGATGACTTATGAGCATTTTATTCGCAAAGCAGCAGGTTTAGGCAGCGCGCCAATCGAGCCCGATCCGGATATCTACGACAATCTGAACCAACACTGTGATGTGCTGGTGGTCGGCGCTGGTCCCGCGGGTCTGAGTGCAGCTTTGACAGCAGCGCGTGCCGGCGCACGAGTCATTATTGCGGATCAGCAAAGTGAGTTTGGTGGTGCTTTGCTTGATCAGGCGGCGGAAATTGATGGCGCATCTTCGGATGCTTGGCTCAAGGCGAGTATCAGCGAGTTAAAAGATAATGAGCGCGTGCAGGTGCTCGAAAAGAGTACCGTGTTTGGTGCTTACGATCATAACTTTTACGGGATTTTAGAAAGAAGAACGGATCACCATGGATTAAGTGCTGATAAAGACCAGGGTGCGCGCCAAAGAGTGCATCGGGTGCGAGCGCGAGAAGTCGTGTTAGCCACTGGTGCTATCGAACGACCGTTGGTATTCGCGCACAATGATATTCCCAGCGTTATGTTGGCGTCGTCCGTGCAAGCCTACCTCAACCGATATGGGGTAAGCGCTGGCGAGCGTTTGGTATTGTGCACCAACAATGATAGCGCTTATCAATGCGCCATTGATTGGCAGGCGGCGGGTAACTCTGTTGCTGCAGTT
>CAZUMV010000234.1:0-4602 GCA_964621435.1 uncultured Thiotrichales bacterium
GCGCCGGATTTCACGAAGCGGTTTCTTAGTTCAAGCGGTCCGATTTTCACCGGGTCAAATGGGCTGGTCATAATGAACTCTCTTTATTTTAAGCCTTTCATAATCAGGTTCTTATACCTGTCAGAATATGGCGGCAGCATGATCAATAAATCACGCAATCGATCCAGCGGCTGATGGACCACCGAGCGTGCATTAGACAATTCCTGAAAACCGCGGAAGCCGCCAATACGGCCATTACCAGATGCGCCGATACCGCCAAACGGTAAATTCGGGTTGGTGCCGGCTTGAATACAGTTATTGTTGACTACTGCAGAGCCAGAAGAAGTGTTGGTCAAAAAGTACTCGGTCGATTCTTTGTCTGTCGAATAAATATACAAAGCTAATGGGTCTGATCGCTTCTTGATGATCTGTAAAACTTCTTCGCGGTCTTTGTATGGCATTACTGCCATTACCGGCCCGAACACTTCTTCGTTCATGATATCCATGTCTTCAGTGACGTCAGTCAGAACGGTGGGTGCGATAAAGCGGTCTTCCACATTGTGCTCGCCACCGCAAACAAGTCGTGCGCCTTTGTCGACTGCATCGGAAATCAGGTTGGTAATTCTGCCATGGTGTCGGGCGTTGATAATCCGCGGCACATATTCAGATTTATCGAATCCTGCACCGGTCGAATCATACAGGGCGCTCATTTTCTCGGTAATGAGCTTAAGAAATTCTTGGTAACGACTTTCGTGCACGATCACATATTCAGGTGCCACACATACTTGACCGGCGTTCATGACCCGGCCCCAGGCTAACTTGGTGGCCGCGTTTTCTAGGTCTGCCGACTCATCTATGATCACCGGTGATTTGCCACCCATTTCCAGAGTGACACCGGCAAAGTGATCGGCCGCCGCCTTCATGACAATTTTTCCGACGTTATTGCTGCCGGTATAGTAAATATGATCGAACGGCAGGCTGAGTAACTCTTGTGAGACTTCAACGCCGCCTTGAAATACGTCAGCCTCTTCTTTTGGAAAGGCTTTGTTGACGATCTCTTGAATGATTTGCGCAGATGTTTCTGCATACTCGGAAGGCTTAATAGCGACCGCATTGCCCGCTGCTACTGCGGCTATCATCGGCACAAAACTCTCGGCGGTTGGTGCATTGTAGGCGGCAATGTTCAAGACCACGCCTTTGGATTGATAGCGGATTTCGCAGCGCTTGCCCATGGTATTAAGCGAGCCCTTTACTTTCTGTGGTTTCACCCATTTGGCCAGGTTCTTGACTGCAAAATCAACTTCGCTTTTTATCATCACAAGCTCGGCAGCGATATCGACTTCATGGCAACCACGCTCTTCTTTGCCCGCTTTGAATAGATCTTCTTTGCGCTCGATAATGCCTTGCCATATTGCTTTGATCTTTTCCGCGCGTTGCGCGGCAGTGCTATTGCGTAGCGCAGCAGTCGAGTTTTGCAGGGCTTCGAATCTTTGTTGTATATCGCTCATGATTATCCTTTGTGGGTTTTTATTTTAGACGCGCCTCGGACCAGTTTCTCAAAGGTCCGCGCCGGCAGGAGTTTAAACAATGGCCCTAGTGCTTTGACGTCCTTGCCAACCATATAAGAAGGCTTCCAGTTTTTGATATCCAGCAGGCCGAGTGTCTGCTTGGCAACATCTATGGCTTCATTGCCTTTTTCATTGATCATTTTTGGCAGAATTTTAGTTGTGCCCTCGATGTGATGCGGACCATAAACATCACGGACTTCCTGACTGACCTTGCGCCAGATGTCCTGGGTAGTTTCTTCGGAATCTGCGGTCATATGGGTTTTGACTGCACCCGGTTCAATAGCGGTTACCTGAATACCCAGTGGCGCCAGTTCGTGCCGTAAGGTATTGGTTAGGCCAATGACTGCATGTTTGGTCATATTATAAGCGCCGGAACCCACCGGATTGGCTTTGACCGCGCCGGAGGCGAAATTGATTACTCGTGAGGTCGGTGCATTTTTTCTTATCATGGGTAAAAAGGCTTGTATAACGCGCCACATGCCGAAGATATTTACTTCAAAAGCGATTCTGGCTTGTTCCATATCAGCGCCTTCAATCATCCCGACACCTTTATTGGCGATACCGGCGTTGTTGATGAGCAAATCAAGGCCATCTGAACCGAGTGCGGTCGCTACTGTTTTTGCGCTAGCGGCCACTGATTCGTCGCTGGTGACGTCTTGTTCTACTTTGATGATGTTGTCGCTGTCGCCTAGCTCGGATGTATCCGCGCCCGGCAACACGCCGGCGAATACTTTCCAACCGCGTTCTGCTAATGTTTTCGCTTTTAAGGCACCCATACCCATGGCGGCGCCGGTGATGAATGCTGTTTTTTGTTCGCTCATATCTTCCTCTCTGTCTTAATTTATTTTGTTGTTTAGTTTGTTTGTCATCCGGCGCTAGTTAACGTTGGCCGCGTTTGAATAAGTCAAAAAACTCATAGGACGGATCTACCGTACCCGGCTTACCGATTAACGCGCCTTGAATAAAAGGGTGCTCTAAATCAACGATACTGGGTTCATGGATATTGACCCAGTCAGCTACCACCGAGCGGTGTGAAAATTTCCATACGTATTGACGTTTTTCATATTTGTCGAAATATCGTCCACCTATTAATACGTCAAATGGTTCTTGCTCACCGGCGACTTGATGAAAGGCCAATATATACACTTCACCTTCGGCGTAGTCGGGTCGCTCCGTGCCACCAAGCTTGATGTTATGAGTAGTAACATTATGGTGGAGAATCTGCATGGTTTTCTGGATTTCCGGCAACTGGTCGATAAAGTCCATCGCGGGACCGGTAAAGTGCGCGCCGTGCTCGTCGATTGCATCTTCGTGGTAGCAAGCGCGCATTTTGTCATGGTCATGACGATCTGCGGCATTGCAATAAGCGTTGACCAATTCTCGGATGGCCTCCTTATCAAGCAATGACTGTAGCTCAGTGCTCATTAAACCGCCGCTACCGTTTTGCCAGCCATGCGGCCGAAAAATGAAACATCACCTACTGAGGTGCCGCTAGCGTAGCCGTCACCGCGTCTTGGAACACCGGCGGTTGTTCTACCGGCTGCGTACAAACCTTTGATCGGCTGTCCGTCTGCGGTCAACACTTCTCCGGTTGGTAGGGTATCTAGTCCGCCAAGCGTAAACATCGCATACATCGCGCCTCGTCCCGGGGTGCAATCCATGGCGGCAAATGGTCCGGTCAGCGGTTTTAGCCACTCACTAGATTTGTGAAACTTGGGGTCTTCACCATTAGCAGCATGCTTGTTGTAATACTCGATCGTTTGTTGCAGTGCTTCTGGTGGTAATCCAAGTTCCTCTTCTAGCTCGGCAATAGTCTCACCGGTACCGGCAATATCAGCGCCGAGATAGTTGTACTCTTCGTAACCTTTGTAATCATCTGCGCTGAAAACTAGGTAAATTCGATCACCTTGCTGTTGCAAACAGTTAAAACCAACTCGGCTGTGATAACTGTCTTCGTTGATAAATCGTTGTCCGGCAGAATTGATGAATACACCGAAGGTCAGGGTGGCGGGTGGATAAAACGGAATGGTTGTCAGTCCTTCATGCATATTAATGGTCGTGCCACCGGCACCCATACCCATGCGAATACCGCTACCGTCATCTCCCGGGTTTCCGGTCGGCGAGTTACAACGGCTCAATAGCGGGGCATGTTTTTTAAGCATTTCCTGATTCATCACAAAACCACCGGCACAAAGCACCACACCTTTGCGAGTTCTTACATTGAGCTCTTTCTGATCTTGTCGAATAACAATGCCATGAATACTACCGTCGGTGTCTTGTATTAAAGTGAGGCCACGTGACTCATACTCGATTGGAATACCGAGGCGGTCTACTTCTTTCATCAGCGTTTCAACGAACAAGGGGCCGCCGTTGTCACCTTCTACATACAGGTTGTGGCCGCGTGGTACCGGATCGGCAATTTTATTGAACGGCCAAACTTTTTCATTGCCGGTGTACAGTAAACAATCATCGGTGATCGCCATGACGGCGCGTTCTTTTAGTTCGCTGTCTTTAAAAGGGATGCCTTTGGAAACCAGCCAGTCAAAATGGTCACGGCTGTTTTCACAATAAATACGAATTTTTTCATGGTCAGCCTGTTCGCCCGCGCACGCAGTCATAAAGTTAATCATGTTCTCGGTGCTGTCGTCATAACCACAGGCTTTCTGTACTCGGGTGCCTCCGCTGCCGCCCATATAAATTTCCGCGCTGGACATCATGGTAGAACCACCAAAGCCACTGGCGACTTCAAATATAGTGACGTCAGCGCCTGCTTCTTTGGCTTCAATGGCGGTGCAAATACCCGCGCCGCCCGAGCCAATCACGGCAACATCCATTTCTTTGTGCCACTCATTAACGTCGCTAAGTTTGCGTGGTTGTGTCGGTCTGGTTTTGTCAGTATCTGTCATGAGTATTCCTGTGAAGGTTAACCTTGATTCTCGCTTTCGTTGTATTGGCAAATATTCTTGGCCGCTTGGTAAGCAAAGGTCATTGCCGGCCCAAGCGTAGAGCCGGGGCCCGGATAGGGCGGCAGGATGGCCCGCGCAACATTACCGGT
>CAZUMV010000235.1:0-4593 GCA_964621435.1 uncultured Thiotrichales bacterium
ATCCCTGCGAGCCTGATTGATCGCCGTCCGGATGTGCGCGCCGCGAGCGCCCGTTTACAGGCGTCCGCGTCGCGCGTTGATATCGCCAAAAAGAATCGCCTGCCTCGTCTTTCGCTAACCGGCAGTACCGGCACCAGCAGTGATGAGCTTGAAAATTTAACCAATCTTGATTTCCTGGTTTGGACGATTGCGGGCAACATTACCGGACCCATTTTTCAAGGCGGAAAACTAAAAGCCAATCAAGAAATAGCGGCACTGCAAAGCGACGTGGTTTTTTATCAATACGCAAATACCGTTTTAAATGCGCTGATAGAAGTTGAAAGCGCGCTTTTCGCCGAACCACTGCTGTTAAACCAGGAACGGGCTTTGAACAAAGCAGTTTCAGAGTCGCGTGCTGCCGAGGAACTCGCCAAAGAACAATATGCCGCAGGACTGGTTGATATTGTAACTCTACTGGAAACCCAACGACGCCTTTTCAATAGCGACAGCAACCTGCTGCGGCTGCGCAACCAGCGCTTACAAAATCGTATCGACTTATATCTCGCGTTGGGCGGCGAATACCTGGCCAGCGCTCACCCGGGCAGTAACCCCGAAGAATAACTTATTTGTTGGCTCTTATTTTTGCCGCTTCAGCTCGTCCTTAACGTTCAGAGCCAGGTCATACATGGCGTTGCGCGAACCACCACAAAATTGGGCGGTTGCGTTAGCGGCTTTCTTAATACTCAACAATGGAATTAACAATGCCAGCAATTTTCTCGCCTCGGCTTCGTCGGCCTGGCTGACCACATTTCCTGCCACCAATACCACAAACTCTCCTTTGGTATGATCGGCTGATGCCTCCAACCAGACCGCCAGATCCGCCAGCGTACCGGATTCAATCTGTTCGAAGGTTTTAGTTAACTCACGCGCAATAACTGCTTCACGCTCAGCGCCAAAAGCCACGCGCATATCGGCCAGGCACGCTTGAATACGGTGGCTCGATTCATAAAATATCAAAGTCCGAGATTCATCCGCCAGATCTGTTAATTGCTGCAACCGCGCACCTTTTTTGGCTGAAAGAAAACCTTCAAATGCAAAGCGGTCAAGTGGCATACCAGCAACCGACAAAGCTGCGACCAAGGCGCTCGCTCCCGGCACCGGGCTCACCCTGATATTATTTTGACGCGCGGCCCGTACCAACGGAAAACCAGGGTCGCTAAGTAGTGGCGTGCCAGCATCGGAGACCAGTGCTATGGTTTTACCTATGCGCATTAACTCAATATATTTATTGGTAACGCTATTTTCGTTGTGCATGTGGAAGCTGTAAGTTTTTCGATCGATTGCAAGATGTTGTAACAACTTTGCGGTGTGCCGGGTGTCTTCCGCCAGCACGATATCAACCTCTGCTAATAATTTAGCCGCACGAATACTAATATCGTCAAGATTACCGATTGGCGTAGCAACAACATACAAGCAACCCCTACTATCATGCGTATCGGTTTTGCAAGTATTACCTCGACTATTTTCTGCCTCGCGCTCGGTCAAGTCGTTCTCCTATCGCCCAGATTGTTTTACACTAGGGCCATTATACCAACGATGGAAATGCTACATGGCCAGTTTTAAAAGATTAAACCTGACCCTATTGCTGTTCGCAATCATCTTGCTGAGCGGCTGTGCGGATTTCGAACTACCTGACGCGAGCAGTAGCGCCTCTCCCGCGGAGCAAGCGCGCCAATACGAACGCGCCGGAAATTTTCAAAAATCCGCCGACCTTTACTGGCTAGCGTCACAGCGGGCGCCAGCGGGTCAAGACGTGCTGCTCAAGCTGAAAGCGGCCGAGATGGCTTATCAAGTCAAGAACTTTAATCAGGTTCGTGCTATTACCGCAAAAATTGATGAACGAGGTCTGGCGAAACCCGAGCTCGTTCGTAAACGTCTGGTCGAGGCCAAAGTTGCCCGACAACGCGGTGATGAAGCCACAGCGTCGCGCCTAACCAATATTCCGCCTCAAGGATTGGCGCCCGCATTACAACAGGAATTGGCACGTTTTCAACGTGGCGAAACTGATCTTCCACAAACATTGTCAGCCGCCGACCGGTCTAAATTGCACGGCTTAATGCTGCAACATCAGCGCTCTAACGATAACAATGATGCTGGCCTGGTTTGGTATGAGCTGCTGCAGATCCAGAACGCCAGCATCCGCGGCTGGATCGCCAACTCCAAAGACCCGTTAATTCTCGGCTGGCTAGAGCTCGCAAATCTGGCGCAAAACGCCAGCGATTCGGCGCGTTGGCAACAGGACAATGCCGTATGGCAGCGTCGCCACCCCAAGCATCCGGCCTTTCCCGGAGATCCCGCTACTTTCGTACAACGTGGCGCGATCAACGCCAGAGTTATTGCAATATTGTTGCCGCGCAGCAGGACGAGTCCTCTAGCGCGTGCTGGTCAGGTTATCTTAAATGGGATAAGTACCGCCCACCGCAGCATTAACGATGGGACTCAGCCGGAGATACGGGTCTACGATAGCGCCGAAAATCCCCAGGATATTTACAAGATCTATGCGACCGCGGCAGACCAAGGCGCCGAATTAGTGATCGGCCCCTTTGATAAGCAAGCGGTAGAAACGCTCGCTAGACAACGCTTGAGCGTTCCAGTATTAGCGCTGAACCACACGATTTCGCCGGAACTATACAACCCGAACCTATTCCAGTTTGGTTTGATCCCGGAAGACGAAGCCAAGAGCGCTGCCGAAAATATGTACCAGGACGGCTACACCAACATTATTGCTTTTGCACCCGAAACTGACTGGGGCCAAAGAGTCGCTGCCGCCTTCACTGAAACGTTTACCGAATTGGGCGGAGTGGTTGTAGAAACAGGACTCTATGATGGTCGGGCTAACGACTATTCGGATACCATCGTAAGAGTGTTGCAAGTCGAAAAAGGCGAACAACGCCACACTGGTAGCCGACGCGAAGATGTAGAAGCAATTTTTGTAGCTGGAAATTCCCGGCAGGCTAGAATTTTCAAACCTCTGCTAGACTTTCACTTCGCTGAAGACCTGGCGGTATACACCACCTCATCTGTCTATTCCGGGATTCCAAAAAGCGACGACGATCGCGATCTTAATGGCATCAATTATCTCGAAATGCCATGGCTGTTAAATCTCGACCCGGACCCACAAGACATCGTGCCTAAATCTGAAGAATTGATTGGTGATGACCGTGCTTACCCAAGACTATTTGCGTTTGGAGTAGACGCCTATCGACTCGCACCATTTATGCGGCAATTAAATAACTCTCCCGATGCCGTTTTCAATGGTTACACCGGCGAAGTGTATGCCGGCGAAGCAAATAAACTGAGGCATCGCTTACCACGTGCAACCTTTAACCGTGGCCTGACGCAAACGGTTCCGCTGGACCCGAATACCCGTGAAATGAACTATGACCTGGTACAGGAAAAACTTACCGAACGAGCAGAACGACTTGCGCTGGAAGCAGAAGAAAAACTTTTAGAAGCTGAAAAAAAGGCCAAAGAGGAAGCCAGGCGGTTGCGCGCTAACTAAGCCCGTGTTGTCACTAACGACCAAAAAGGGTGACCAGGCGGAAGCCAATGCCGAAAAATACCTGAACCAACAGGGCTTGTCACTGGAAACAAAAAATTATCGCTGTCGGTTTGGTGAAATTGATTTGATCATGATCGACAACGACACACTGGTTTTCGTAGAAGTTCGTTTACGTAGCAATGCCCGCTTCGGCGGTGCTGCGGCGACGGTGGATTATCGCAAACAAGCAAAATTGGTACGCACCGCAGAATATTATTTGCAGCGTCGCAAAGGTGGTCTTCCTGCCTGTCGCTTTGACGTCATAGCGTTCGATGGTGGTAATCAGGTAAGCTGGATAAAAAATGCCTTCGAGACGAACAACTAATGCCACAATCTATCGACGAAATCTTTGCTGAATCTATCGCGGTCAAGAAGCTAGCACAACAACAACTGGCTCCTGCGATCAGTCTGGCCGCAGAAAAATTCGCGGCCGCTTTAGCAGCTGGTGGAAAAATTTTAAGTTGCGGCAATGGTGGATCGGCCGCGGACTGCCAGCACTTTAGCGCGGAGTTGGTCAATCGCTTTGAAACCGAACGTCAGGCTTTAGCGGCCATTGCTCTAACAACAGACAGCTCTGCCTTGACGTCGATCGCCAATGATTACGATTATCTGAGAATTTTTTCGCGCCAGGTAGAGGCACTGGGCGCATCTGGAGATTGTTTATTAGCGATTTCAACATCCGGAAATTCCGAAAATGTCCTTAAGGCAATCAAGGTAGCCCAGGATAAGGATATGCAAATCGTTGTACTGAGTGGCGGCGATGGCGGCAAAATAGCGCCAGCGCTGCAGACTACGGATGTGGAAATTCGCGTGCCATCAAACAGCACAGCGCGCATACAGGAAGTGCACTTACTGGTTATTCATGCGCTCTGCGCTTATCTCGATCAACATTTTAGCAACTAGCCAGATCCACAATAACACCCAGCCTGGATCTCAAACCTGAATTACAAATCAAATTTCGGCAACTTGCGTGGTACCGACTGATTCTTTAAGCGCACATAATTTGGCAAGCC
>CAZUMV010000236.1:0-4582 GCA_964621435.1 uncultured Thiotrichales bacterium
TTCAGGCGAATCCTGAATATTCTTCGCCGCTTGCTCTGCCGTTCCAGCCGCCGGAATCAACCCGGTGGACATACCAGTTGATCCATACAAAGTGTCATCCTGCTCCAGTAGCAACACCTCATGACCGCCGTCACTGGCCGCGATAGCCGCGCAAAGACCGCAGCCACCACCGCCGATGACGATGACCGGGTATACTATTTCAAATGCTTTCGCCGCATCCGCGATTTCAATATTCATTGATCTAGGTACCCGTCGTAACGTTGGTTGCAGACCCTTCAATCTCCTGAAAGGTGAGATTGTGGTCCTGCACCAGCATAAATTTGTGCTTTTCAACCAGCTTTGGTAAAAGCTTGTTGAGACCAAACCTGAACAGAAAACGCAGGGTCCAGAGTTTTAGCTTCCAGGGATAGTGGCCATATTGATAGGGATGAACCGTTTGCACCAATCTCGCCAGCGCCGCGCTTTCGGGCAGACGACGCTCCTCGTAAGCGGCGCAAACTTTGGCAAGATCCGCTTCGCTATTTTTCAAGATGCCGTTAAGTTCAAACAAGTCTTCCAGCGCCGAGTTAACGCCCAACCCAAGATCGGGCGGAAAAGCATGCGCGGCGTCCCCAATCAGCAGGCAATGTCCTTGTTGCGCCTCGGTTCCTATGTGCGCGTGTAAATGCTTTGAATATTGTGGTATCGGAAATTTCCCGGGCTTTAGAGTGATAAAACCTTTCGCTTCCTGTTCCGGCACCAGCTCCCTGATATCTAATTGTGGAAACGCATCTTGCATATAGACGTAAAATTCTTCGACGCTATCGAGCCCCCAGATTTTGTGATCACCGAGACGAATAATATTGACACAGCGAGGCTGCTCGGCATCTATAACCGGAAACCCAAACAGATAGATCGACTCCTTGCTATTCTTGAAACGGGAATTGATGGCATAAGTCATACGATGATCATCTACTGCGGATTCGCCACCATTAATGTCGAAACAAGTTGGCAAGTTAAGTACTTTGTAATACAACTCGGATGCCGGCGAAGGATGTTCAATCATCTCGAAATACGATGGCTCAATATCATCTATTTTTGACAGTGATTTTCTCAAGGTCGAATTCAGACCATCGCAACCCAGCGTCAAGTCAGGGCGGAAGGTTTTTGTTTTGTTATCCGGACCGCTTACCCTGGCAAGCGCACGCCCGTCTTCTTTGAAGATGCCGTCAAAAGTATGTCCGTACAACAATTTAATACGGCCATCGTTTCTTTGTTCAATGGTGTCGTGTAAAAGAGTTAACAAGCTTCTGCGCGTGGTCCAGTAAGAGGTAACGCGTTTTGGATCGATGATCGGTGGTGAAACAACCTTACTTGTACCATCAGGTTTAATGAAGGTTGCAAGGAAACCCTTGTTAGCTACCCCGAAATCATTTAATTGTTCTTTGAGGCCAAGCTGTCCGAGTAATTTCTGGCCTCTGCCATCGATTTGGTAGGTAAAAGATTTGTTCTTTTCAAATTCCCTGAACGATTTTTGACGTTCAACAACAACGATGTCTTGCCAACCGGACTTGGCAAACATTAACGCCGCCGACAACCCACTCGGCCCGCCACCACATATCAAAACTTGTTTGTTATTCATCAGCCGAGGTCAAACACCGAGCGGCGGTTAATCAATGCGATCGCCAATTTTATTTTTGTCATATCTTCCATTTTTTATATCTTTCTAAATAACCGTTTGCATCGATTGCTTCTGCCATTGATTCCGCTAGAATTTTCTTCGCATTTTTTTTGCCTGGTGACTCGGCCGCTAACTTAGCCAGTGATTCCGTTACCGCCGGTATCACAGCGCCGACTATTGCGGCTGGCGCCAAGGCGATGGCAAAACCTTCTTTTCCCAACTGCTCGATGGTCGGGGGCTCCGTTGCCTTCCACAGGGTATTGTAAAGAACCGGCACGCGCCCGTTCACGGCTGCGCAAACTGTTAGGCGGTCTTTGGCCGTGTTTAAACCTTCAGCGAATACCATATCGACCCCACATTCAACATAAGCTTCTACGCGGTCAACGACTTCATTAATACTCGAACTAACGGCAGCATCAGTACGTGCGCTGATCAACAAAGAACTATCGCGTCGTGCATCCAACGCCGCGTTGAGCTTTGCCTGCATATCAGCACTAGAAACCAAAGGACGCTGGTTAATCTCGCTTGGATGTTTTTCATTGACCATATCTTCCAGCTGAATAGCCGAAGCACCAGCCAACTCGAACGCGCGCACGGTTCGAGCTACCTGATAAGCATTGCCGAACCCGCTGTCTGCATCGACTACTACCGCAATATCGGTACGTTCACGAATCCTGCGCATAATGTCGCTAACTTCGGTCAGCGACATTAAGCCAATATCCGGGGCACCAAGATGGGTAACTGCCATTGCAGAGCCAGACAAAAATGCCAGTTCAAATCCGGCGCGCTCCGCCAGTAATGCCCCGAGCGTATCAGCAACCCCCGGTGCAACAATAATGCTTTCGCCTTGTAGACGTTGTTTAAGATTCATCGCTATCCGTTCCGTCACTAGTCATTCCAGGAAATTTCCACCCCAATATCATTTTCACTAGCATGCTTAAGTGCTGCCAAGCCGGCCGCCAGATCCTGCGCAGCGACCCCCAGAGACTTATAAACTGTGATCTCTTTATCGTCGCGCCGACCCATCTCGGGTTTATCCAGCACCGATCCGATTTCGGCAACGACATGACTCTCATCGACCAAACCTGCGTCGATTGCCGCATTCAGCTCTCCAGCCTGGTCCAGAGCAGATGAAATTGAATCGGTATAAAAACGCGAGCGCTCAACCACTTCTGTATCTGCCTCAGCTGCGGTTTTAACCGCCGCGCCGACCAGGTTCACATGCATGCCGGGTTGCAGCCATGCGCCTTTGAGAATCGGTTCTGTCGCCGACGTTGTGGTACACACAATATCTGCGCCAGACAGTGCTTGATGAATGTCTTCCACTGCTTCGACATTGTTTGGCAGATCCAGCTGCGCGACCAATTCTTGCGCGTGTTGCAAGTTTCTGCCCCATATCCTGATATTGGTGATTGAGCGTACCGTCATGATGGCTTTTACGTGATGCAATGCTTCAGTGCCGGTACCCAGCACGGTCAGGATTTTACTATCTTCACGTGCTAGAACCCGGGTCGCCAACGCACTCGCCGCCGCGGTTCGAATAGCTGTTAATTCGGCACCTTCTAACATGCCCAACGGGATCCCCAGATCTGCATCAAACACCATCACGGCGCCGACATGCGAGCCATACGGACTATCGTGCGCGCGCGGGTATTTCGAAACAATTTTTACTCCAAAAGCTTCAGGGTTATCACAATAGCCCGGCATGAGCGTGAACTTACCCCGTTCATCAGGAATCGATAAATATTGTCGTAATGGCATGATGGTACCGCCATTGGATACCGCGCGCATGGCCGGATCCAGCGCCTCGACACACTGAGCATGACTAAGCGCCTTTGCAGTCGCGGAACGATTCAGCAATCTCATTCGTCGCTTTCTAATTCAGGGTTGCTTTTCGATTCCGTTTTGCCGGCCTTTTTAGGCGGGATAAAACGTTGCTGCGCCATCAAGTCTTCTACACCTTCCGGCCGCGGAAAGGCTTCCGGCATGGGCTCTCCCGGCACTCGTGGTCGACCGATACCGCGATGCCAATGCTCCAGACCTGCGGGCATAAACACCCAGAACATTTTCATATCGACGTCACCGACGTTTTCGATAACATGTGCGGCATACCGGCCAAATAAAACGGTGCACCCCGGACCGACCAAATATTCGTTGCCGTCAATCTCTACCCGACCTTGACCTTCGTAAATAAAAATCAGCTCGTGGTTACGAGTATGACCATGTTCACGTACATAGCCACCGGGTGGCATAACCTGAATACCAGAGGTAAAACCATCGTAGGGCATGTTGTCCGGCGTTAAATTGAGCGTGACATAGCCCTGCGAAGGTAAAGGTTGCCACAGAGACTCGCCCTCATCGGGGCCGATTACGGCCCACCACGGCTCTTTATGTTTATTTTCCATAGACCTAGCTCGCTATATTAATATTGACATAATGCGGCAGACGCAAGTGCGACGCTACTCAGTAACAGTCATAGCGCCATACCATAGACGAATACATCAACCCACCAGCTGCATGTTAGCATTCGTACCATCCGATTTTAAACTTGGTAGCTAGCATGTCGTACGACGGAATAAGAAACGCGTGGCTTGAAAATCCCGAGAAATTCTGGGGTGACGCCGCCAAAGCAATCGACTGGATTTCGCCCGCAGAGAGTATCATTGACACTGATCGCCCTTCCGGCGAGTGGTTTACCGGCGGCACCCTCAATACTTGCTACAATGCACTAGATCGTCATGCGGATGGATCTGAGGGCAATAAAACTGCCTTAATCTACGATAGCGCCATGACCGGCACGGTTGAAAAATACTCATACCAACAATTGCGGGATGACGTTGCGGTCCTCGCTGGTGCCTTGCAAGACTGTGGCGTTGGCAAGGGCGACCGGGTATTGATTTATATGCCAATGGTTCCCGAAGC
>CAZUMV010000237.1:0-4532 GCA_964621435.1 uncultured Thiotrichales bacterium
GATCCAGGTGTCTTCAGAATAGGACCGTGGTGCTGCGCAAGCGAGAATAACGGCAGTGAATTCTTGATCAAAACTGATAAAAAAGTTTTCACGCTTAAGGACTTTTTTAAGGCTCCTCGAGATTTTTATGTGTTCGGGAAATAAAACCGCACGCGGGTTGGGTGACCACCATAAAATCGGTTGACCTTCTTCGTACCACGGAAATATTCCGAGGCGATATGCCTGTAATAGACGCTTACTACTGAGGCTGCCACCGGCGGCGAGCAGGCCGTCGGGATCAACATAGTTTTCAAAGGGAGATGGAAACGGCGTGCTCTCATCGCCTTCATCTAGCCATAGAATATCCGCCAAAATGAGCGCTTAAGATTCGAGATTTTCCAGATACTTTTCGGCATCCAGGGCTGCCATACAGCCAGTGCCAGCTGATGTGATTGCCTGACGGTAGACATGGTCCATGACATCTCCCGCCGCAAAAACGCCAGGTTTGCTGGTCGCGGTGGCATTTCCTTTGGTACCGCTTTCTACGTGCAGGTAACCATCAGTCATATCCAATTGTTGGTCGAAAATTCCGGTATTTGGTGTGTGTCCGATAGCGATAAAAATACCGTGTACATCCCGTTCTGGCTGGGTATTTTCTTTTAGGCTATTTAACCGCATACCGGTTACTCCCATCTTATCGCCTAAAACTTCTTCCAGGGTGTGGTCCCAGAGGATGGTGATGTTGCCGTTTTTCTCTTTTTCGAAAAGTTTGTCCTGCATAATTTTTTCAGCACGCAAGCTATCTCTACGGTGCACTAAAATAACTTCCTCGGCAATATTGGACAGGTAGAGTGCTTCTTCAACAGCGGTGTTGCCGCCGCCAATCACTGCGACCTTTTGGTTTTTGTAGAAAAACCCGTCACAAGTGGCGCACGCAGACACGCCTTTGCCCTTAAAGGCTTCCTCGGACTCGAGTCCTAGATATTTAGCTGATGCACCGGTGCAAATAATCAGTGCATCACAGGTATACACGTTGGTATCACCGTGTAATTGATAGGGGCGTTGACTAAAATCCACGGTATGGATGTGATCGATAATAATCTCGGTGTCGAAGCGCTCGGCGTGTTTGAGCATTCGGTCCATGAGCTCGGGCCCCTGAACGCCGTCGTTATCTCCAGGCCAGTTGTCCACATCAGTGGTGGTGGTCAATTGACCGCCTTGTTCCATACCGGTTATCAGTACCGGTTTTAAATTAGCACGGGCGGCATATACGGCGGCGCTGTAGCCCGCAGGTCCGGATCCAAGGATTAAGAGGCGGCAATGTTTGGTGTCAGTCATGTATAATACCCGGCAGAATCAGCGATCTTAAAATAATGAACAGCGATTCTACGCTGCCAAGGTGGCGGCGACAACACCTAGAAGACAAAGGCAGCGTTAAACTGCGGTATTCCAAAGGAAGCTGGAGCAGCGTTTCAAGTAACCGTTACAGGGCGTGCTGAGTGAAGCAAGCAAAACGAAAAAACACCAAAAAAACGAGTAAAATCAGTTCTACGATCAGACGAGTGGTACGTGAGGCTGGCGGTATCTTTTTGGCCTTTATCGGTGTTGTGTTGCTTTTATCACTCATTAGTTATGATCGCGATGATGCTAGTTTTTCTTATACTGGTAACGAAGGCGATCCAAGTAACCTGATTGGCGAAGTTGGCGTTTTCTTTTCGCATCACCTCAATTTGTTTTTTGGCTATGTGTCCTATTTGGCACCACTGACGGTGTTGTTAGCGGCCTGGATGATTTACAAAGGTGCGCGTGCCCCGGGTAAGTTTAATGCCAACGTCTTGTCGATCCGCGCGGCCGGGTTTATTTTGACCTTGATCGCGGCCTGCGGTTTAGCCTCAACATACTTTTCGGCCGGCGCGATGCCGGTAGATGCGGGCGGCTTGCTGGGAAATTATACCCAGCGCTTTTTTCGCAATAGCTTCGGTGGGGTTGGGGCAAGCTTGTTATTTGTATCTTCATTTTTGGCCGGCATTACATTGCTTAGCAACCTGTCGTGGATGCGCGTACTGGAGGCTATTGGTGAATTTACCCTGGGTTTGTATGAGGGTGCGGCTACCGCATTCGGTAATTGGCGTGATGGTCGCAAAGGTAAGGTCGCATTGGCTGAACGAAAAACTGCGGTTAAACAGGTTAAGGCGCGCGTCGCCGAACGGGCCGCACCGAGGCCGAAAATAGAACCACGCTTGGCGCCACAACCCAAAAGTGATCGAACCATTCGCGAGCGTCAGATCCAGATGTTTAAGCCGCCGAAAGGTAAGTCGGATTTGCCAGCGATCTCATTGCTCGATGAGCCTCCGGAACAAACGGAAAGTTACTCTGCCGAGGAATTGGAGGCGATCTCTCGACAACTAGAGTTGAAACTTCTCGATTTCAGTGTTGAGGCAGTTGTTACAGAGGTTCACCCCGGGCCGGTTGTGACGCGTTTCGAGCTTGATTTGGCGGCCGGTACCAAGGCCAGCAAAGTGACCAATCTGGCTCAGGATTTAGCCAGAGCTTTGGCCGTTATCAGTGTCCGGGTAGTGGAAGTGATTCCGGGTAAGTCGACCATTGGTGTCGAGATACCTAACGAGAAGCGCGAGTTGGTTACCCTGAGCGATGTTTTGGCCTCGCCCGCATTTGACAAGTCCAAGTCACCGTTGACGCTGGGCCTGGGTAAAAATATTAGTGGTGAGGCAGTGATCGCCGATGTTGCCCGTATGCCACATTTGCTGGTGGCTGGTACTACCGGCTCGGGTAAGTCAGTCGCTGTTAATGCCATGCTTATTAGCATTTTGTTTAAAGCCAAAGCAGATGAAGTCCGCTTGATATTAATTGACCCGAAAATGCTTGAATTAAATGTTTATGAAGACATCCCGCATTTGCTTACGCCGGTTGTTACGGATATGAAAGATGCCTCGAATGCGCTGCGTTGGTGCGTGGCCGAAATGGAGCGGCGCTATAAACTAATGTCCAAGTTGGGCGTTAGAAATGTGGCCGGCTATAACAAAGCGGTAAACGAGGCGATCAAAAAAGGTAAGCCAATTAAGGACCCCTTGTGGACAGCCAATGAGCTCATTGAAGATGATGAAGCTCAGGATCTGGAGCCCTTGCCAAAGATTGTTGTCATTGTCGACGAGTTTGCGGACATGATGATGTCGGTTGGTAAAAAGGTCGAAGAGTTGATCGCCAGATTGGCGCAAAAAGCTCGCGCTGCCGGCATTCATTTGATTCTCGCGACCCAGCGACCTTCGGTCGATGTTATTACCGGTTTGATCAAAGCAAATATACCAACAAGGATGGCTTTTCAGGTCTCTTCCAAAGTGGATTCGCGCACAATTCTGGATATGGGGGGTGCGGAACAGCTACTTGGTCATGGTGATATGTTGTATTTACCGCCCGGTACAAATTTGACTGAACGGGTGCATGGCGCCTTTATAGATGATCATGAGGTGCATGCCGTGGTCGATTATCTGAAAGAGCAGGGTGAACCCAATTACATAGAAGCGGTCATAGAAACACCAGCAGCCGGTGCGCCGGCTATACCCGGGCTAGATGTCGGTGGTGGTAGTGACGACGAGCTTGATCCACTTTACGATCAAGCGGTTGCAATTGTTACCGAGACCCGCAAAGCGTCGATTTCTTACCTGCAGCGGCGCCTAAAGGTTGGTTATAATCGGGCCGCGCGGATGATAGAGGCGATGGAAAGTGCTGGTGTTGTATCAGGCGTATTGCCAAATGGCAGTAGAGAAGTGGTAGCTGCTGCACCCCCTGAATAAATTGAGGAGCGGGACTGATGAGCATGAAACGAGTTTTAACATTATTGGCGTTACTTGGGTTTTTGATGGCCGGCAACGCGCAGGCCGCAAGCGGTGAGCAATTATTGCAGCGCTTCGTCAAAGATATCAAAACGTTTGAAGCCAAGTTTACTCAAACCGTTTACGGTGAAGACGGCAAGCTAAGCCAGCGCACCAATGGTGGCTTAATGCTATCCCGCCCGGGTCGATTTAAATGGGATTATGCCCTGCCTTATCCACAACAAATTATCGCTGATGGTAAAAACCTGTGGGTTTATGATATTGAATTAGAACAGGTCACGGTTAAGCCGATGACCGAAATCCTGACCAGTACTCCCTTTGCGCTACTAACCAGTGAAAGCGCGCTGCGGGAAAACTTTTTACTGGAAGAAAAAGGCACGCATAAAGGGGTAACCTGGGTCGAGCTGACACCGGTCTTGAGTGATACCGATTTTACCGGCGTTGCGGTTGGCCTCGATAATCAAGGCGTTAAGTCTATGCATTTGTTTGATCAGTTTGGGCAAAAAACGGTTATTCAATTTCTGGACGTCAAGACTAACCACCGGATTCCGGGAAAGGCTTATAAGTTTGTGCCGCCCCGTGGCGTTGATGTCATTGGCGAAGCATCCTGATTTTTTTAATAATTCCAAGCCATCAGATAGTGTAGCAAGCTATCGGCCGCTTGCAGATCGAATGCGGCCGCAGAACTTGGATGAAGTGGCT
>CAZUMV010000238.1:0-1008 GCA_964621435.1 uncultured Thiotrichales bacterium
CCCAATTGATTCCTCTAACGTTTGTATCGTGAAAAGGTTTCATCTTCGCTACTGAGTAACGAGATGAGTTTTGGGTGTATAAACAATACTTCTCGACCGGATTTCATTTCTTTCAACACCCCGATTTCTACAAGTTGTTTCAAATACTCAGATGCGGTCTGACGTTTTGCTATGCCGGCATCTACTAGATTGCTAATTCTGCAATACGGTTGCATGAATATTTCATCGACTAATTCGCGACTATAAATTTTGGGTAGTGTTTTCTTTACATATTCTACCGTGTGGTTTGATAAATCACGTATTTCATGAATTTTTTTGGTGGTCCAGTCGGCAGTACTTTCGACAGCATCTAGCATATAAAGTAGCCACGGTTCCCACGCTTCGTCGCGGGTGACGGCTAGCAAGTTCTCGTGGTAAGCAGTTTTATGTGTGTTGATATAGCGGCTTAAATACAGAATAGGCAACTTAATCAGATCTTCCTGTACCAAAAACAATATGTTGATGATGCGACCGGTGCGGCCGTTACCATCAGTGAACGGATGTATGGCTTCAAACTGATAATGACTCACTGCCATCCGGATAAGCGGATCTATTTCAGGATGTTTGTAGAGCATCTCTTCCCAGTTTGTTAGCAAGTCCCGCAACAGGGTTTCGCCTTCTGGTGGCGTGTAAATGACCTCTCCGGTTGCTTCATTTGCTAACGCGGTACCAGGGATTTTTCGTACCGACATATCAGTATCTTTTATTTGGCTGCAGACTAACTCGGCAGTACGGGAATTTAGCGGACGCTGTTTTATCGCCAACCACCCCTCGTTGAGCGCGGTACGATAACGTAAGGCTTCTTTGGTGGCCGGGTTAGCATTATTGACATGTCCATCAAACTGAAACAATAGATCAGTTGTTGTGACAATATTCTCTATATTTGAGCTGTCTCTTGCCTCTAGTATTGGCAATGTATTGATGAGCATCGATTCATTGGGAATGAGTTCGGCGGCTTGTTTTAGTTGG
>CAZUMV010000238.1:1018-4522 GCA_964621435.1 uncultured Thiotrichales bacterium
CGTGCACCGATACAGCGCTTCAGGATGGCATTGCTTTCAAGCTCTATCGCTGGGGGCAACAAAGGTAAGTTGTTGTATGGCTTATTGGCTTCCCAAGTCATATGTACGGAAAATTAACTTTTATCGACATATTTTAATCATATGTCGATAGTGTCGACATATCAACAAAATATGTCGATAAAATTAGTATTTATACACATTTAAGCGTAATACAGGTTGATTACGCGTGTTGAAATATCACAGCTACCACGGCGCGGCGCGATTTTTATCCACTGCTGCGAGAGTTTTGTTAGAGCAGATCGTAGAGTCCAGGCAGGACAGCATGAGATCAGCAAGTTCAGCGCGGTCTATATAACCGAATGTTGAGCGGTCTTCGGACAGCATTCCTGTACCGGTGGCCGCGTCGTGACCAAGCCCTCCTGGTCTTATGATCGTATAATCCAGCTCGCTATTCACTAGATGTTGTTCGGCGCTCGTTTTTAACGGGAGAATTCGCTTTAATGCCACTTTTGTGATGAAAGGAACCGAGTCAAAACTATCCCCGGCGCCGATGGTACTGACTAGCATGACCTTTGGTACATTCGCAGCTTTAGCTGCATCGATGATGTTTTTGTTGCCGACAAAGTCAACCGGCGGATCACAACTAAAGCAGCCAACGGTACTAACTACCGCACGAAATGACTGAGTAGCGAACGCGTTTTCTATTGAGGCCGGATCCATTGCGTCACCAACTAGAAGTTCGGCGCCCAATTCGTTAAGTGCATCGACGTTTGAGCTGGCTCGAACGAAGGCGAATATGGGTTCACCACGTTGGTACAGATTTTTCGCGAGCTCTAGCCCAGTGTTCCTCGTTGCGCCAAAAATCAAAATGGGTGCATCCGTATTCGGCTCAATCATAGCCGCTGATACGTTCAGTTGTTCAGTTGGAATGTTCGGACGAAGGGACAGGTAAACGTAGAGAATTGTGGCGGCGATAAGCGCCAGAAATATCAGTAAAGTTCTTTTTATTATGCGCATATTTTTATTAGCCGATAACTTTTGGTTTTGATTTATTCAAATTAGCACTGCAGCAACAAGGAATAAAGAGGCTACAATGAACAATGAATATAATGCTCTATATAATTATTACAGCGTTTCGAGGCACGGTCTCCAATACGTTGAGCACACATCAGACCGTATATGGAACAAGACTAATCACGTGAATCGCAAATGAAAATATTTTTCTACACAACTCTTGCACTTATTGCTTTTGCCGGAAATTCTGTGCTCTGTAGGTTGGCACTGGCTGATGGTGCGATTGACGCTGCAGGCTTTACCGCTATCCGGTTGTTATCAGGCATAGTTGTTTTAGCGATTATATTGCAGCTTGGTAAGTTAAAAAGTAATGGTACAGATGCTTCAAAAGGAAGCTGGAAAGCGTCCATGATGTTATTTATTTATGCTGGGGCGTTTTCCTATGCTTATATATCCCTGGAAACCGGCATTGGTGCTTTGGTTTTGTTTGGTGTGGTGCAATTCACGATGATTTTGTCCGAGCTGTTGCTCGGCAAAAAACTGCATCAGCTTGAATGGTTGGGTCTGGTCGTGGCGTTTTGCGGATTTTTATATTTGGTTTTGCCAAGCTTGCGGGCGCCGCTGTCCGAGAGTTCCTCTTTCTCCGGATTCGTGCTGATGACTATCGCTGGTGTGGCCTGGGGTTTTTATACCTTGTTCGGGCGCGGTTCCGAAAACCCGTTGAGTGATACCGCCTACAATTTTTTCCGCACTTTGCCGTTTGTAATTATTTTGATCGGCCTGACCTTCCAGCATGTTACGTTATCGTCCAGCGGTATTGTGCTTGCTGTATTGTCGGGGGGGCTCGCTTCCGGAGTTGGCTACACTATTTGGTATATGGCGCTTCCCGGACTGTCGACTACCCAAGCGGCAGTGGTGCAATTATTGGTTCCCGTAATCGCAGCGATCGGTGGCGTTATATTTGCGCAGGAAATTTTCTCAGTGCGGCTACTAATATCATCCGTGATGATTCTGGGTGGAATATTGGCCGTTGTAATGGGAAGACATTTTGCTACCAAGCATGTGGGTTATGCCGGGTAAACGAGAGGACCATCAATACTCGGCCGCCGGTGCAACACCAGTGGCGTTAACCTTTACCGCTACTGTGAATGCGCCGTAATTATCTGGTGCGTTATGGCACAACGGATAACCGAAAATTTTCGTGACTGATTTGTACCCGGAATAATTGCATTTTTATAGTCTCCGTCAGATAAAAAACTTTAAACCGCGAGCGGAACTTAAGAGTGACGAAGTGGTCGCGCAAGAGCGTTATGAAGGTGTAAAGTAGCGTCCGTATAATAATGATTTACAATTCAAATATACGTCCTGCATACGCTCTCGCGTATGATGAACGGTCTGATTTACCCGATGACGTCGATCACGTCACAGTCAGTCCGAACCTTAACTATTAAGATTTTTGGCTGGGTGCTGGGTTATTTGAGTCTTGGGAGGGGCGTTCAAATGTCACGAGTTTATTTAGAGAAAGTGTGCCGGATTAATCTGATCACATTGATTATATTGTTGTGCCCCTCGCTAGGTTTTGCCTACGAACTTCAGTTTGTACCCAGTGCGGATATAACCGTAGTTGAGGACTCTGCGAGTAATGTCGGTTTCACGTTTACCTTGGTGCGAACTCCAGAAGATTTAAATGGCGGATCTGTACCGGAAACTTGCCAGTTCACCTTGACGCCCGCAGTTGTTGCGGCTGGGTCTGCCCAACAGGGGCCTGACTGGAATTTTAACAATGCACGTTTAACACAAAATATCTCTCCTGCTAACGACACCCAGGTTACGTTTAGTGGTTATGTTTCTATTCAAGGCGACCGCGAGATTGAATCTACAGAGACTATAATTTTCGGTCAGCCGGAAGTTTCTAGTGATAATTGTAATATCACGTTGGCGCCTGAATGGAACTCGCAGCCGGCGCAGCAATACACTATTAATGTTATCGATAACGATCAGCCTGGCGAGCCTGCCAATATCCAGATTACTTCTGGCAACAATCAAAGTGGCGACTCAAACACTAATTTAGACCCGCTAGTTGTCGTAGTTCGAGATGGTAGCGGGGAGCCAGTTTCTGGCGCGGAAGTTGTATTTACCTTAACCAATGGCGATGGATTTATAGCAGCTAATCAAGGTGCGACTAGTGGTGGTAACCGAACGACAGTCACGACAGATGGCAATGGTCAAGCACAGGCATTTGTATCGTTAAACTCGAATAACTCGGCATCTGTTGAAGTTGCGGTATCGAATTCGAATGCGCCATCTGCGACGATCAACATCAACCCGAATAGTACCGGTAACCCTGGCGGCGACGGCAACGGTGATGGAAACGGTGGCGATGGTGACGGTGATGGAAACGGCGGCGATGGCGACGGCGATGGAAATGGTGATGGCAACGGCGGCGATGGCGACGGTGGCGATGGCGACGGTGATGGAAACGGTGATGGC
>CAZUMV010000239.1:0-4510 GCA_964621435.1 uncultured Thiotrichales bacterium
ATATTTGTTTAAGCGCTCTTCCTGCTCTAACGGGCTATCGGGCCAACGCGCATGTACTCCATCTGCGGGCATTACAAAATCTTCCGGCAAGACAATATTGACCCGACCAGGATCTATCTCCGCTGAAATAGCCGAATCCATATTTTCCGTTATGGCCTTTAGCGCCACCCACGCACCACAATAGCGCGATAGCTCCCAACCAAAAATGCCTAAGTCTAGAACTTCTTGAACGTTTGCTGGGGACAACACCGGCATCGAAGCACCAATAAAGTTATGCTCGGTTTGCGCCGGCAAGGTCGACGACTTGCAAGCATGGTCATCACCAGCGACAGCCAAGACACCGCCATATTTTGATGTGCCGAACGCGTTGGCATGTTTTATAGCATCCATACTACGATCAACACCAGGCGCCTTGCCGTACCACATTCCAAACACCCCATCATATTTAGCACCTGGAAACACGTTGACCTGTTGGCTACCCCAAACTGCCGTTGCAGCGAGTTCTTCATTAACGCCCGGTTGGAATTTTATATTGTGTTTGTCTAAATACTTTTGTGCTCGCCACATGGCCTGATCAACGTTACCCAACGGGGAACCTCGGTAACCAGAAATAAATCCCGCGGTATTTAAACCACGATCTAAATCTCTTTGATGTTGCAGCATGGGTAAACGGACGAGCGCATCGATCCCGGTCATATAGGCGCGCGTTTTATCTAAGGCGTATTTATCATTAAGCGATATCTTAGTATTCGGCATTTTAGATCCCCATTTCCGTTCCTAAGGGATTCTAGCCCCTCAGACCAAACATATTTATGCTATTTAAACCCAATATTGCGTATTTTTCGCTATTTTTATTCTTTTTAATCTGTTATTTTGAATTATTTATCATTATTTTTTTAATTTAATAACTATAATAGACATGGGTCACAAAACGGAAAGACACGAAAAATGGACATTCATCTAAATAATCAGGACCTTAAAATCCTCGACTTAATGCAGGAAAACCTCAACCTCACGACCCAAGAAATAGCCGACCGAATCAACATGTCCCAATCACCCTGCTGGCGACGAATTAATCGACTCGAAGAACGCGGGCTGATTAATCGCCGAGTCGCGATTCTCGACCGCGAAAAACTCGGGATGGAAATCGTGGTCTTTGCAACGGTTAATCTAACCTCACAAGGCCGGAAAAATCTTGAACAATTTGAAACAGAAATTTCGAAACATCCAGAAGTGATCGAGTGCTATACCATGGCGGGTGCCTGGGATTATATGCTGAAGATTGTGGCGCGCGATATAAGTCATTTCGAAAAATTTGCTCGTAATCACTTGACGGTTATCACCAATATCGGCGAAGTGCATTCGCACATTGCGATTACAGAAATAAAGAACAGCACTCAATTACCACTCGAGACTCAGCTTAATATGCACACCGATCAATGACGGACTTGACCGGTAATACAATTGCAAAAATCTACTGTACTTAATCTTCAGAAAATATCTCGCGCCCGATGATCAACTTCATAACCTCCGATGTGCCAGCATAAATTCGGCTGACTCTCGCATCCAGAAACATTCGGCAAATCTCGTATTCTTGCATGTAACCCGCGCCGCCATGAAGCTGGACACCGAGATCCACCATTGCCCATTCACATTCGCTGCCTTCGAGTTTTGCCCGTGCGGCCATTGCTCCGGTCAACTCACCAGCGTTATGCAGCGCGACCAAATGATCGAGATAAACACCTAGTATTTCGATGCGTGTATCGAGCTCGGCCATTTTGAATTGAGTGTCTTGAAAATCAGCGATTCGTTTACCGAACGCCTTGCGTTGAATTACAAAATCCCGAGTTTCCTTAAATGCTGCCTTGGCTGAAGCATAATATCCCACCGCGATAATCAAGCGTTCTTCGGCCAGCCCTTCCATCAAATAGTGGAATCCTTTACCGGGCGCACCAAGAATGTTCTCTTTCGGAACTTTTACGTCACTGAAAGAAAGCTCGGCGGTGTCCTGCCCATGCAAACCCATCTTGTCTAGATTGCGCCCACGCTCAAAACCTTGCATGCCGCGCTCGACGATCAGCAATACCATTGCATGACTATCGTCAGCGCCAACCTGCTTGGCGGCAACAATGACGTAATCGGCGTTAATGCCATTAGAAATATAGGTTTTAGAGCCATTAAGCAAAAAGTAGTCACCCTTATCCTCCGCAGTTGAACGGATGCCTGCCAAATCACTTCCGGCATCAGCCTCGGTCATTGCAATCGCAAGTATTTTTTCACCACTGACGCAGCCAGGCAGGAATCTTTCTTTTTGCTCGTCGGTCCCGAATCGATCGATATAAGGGCCCACCAAACGACTATGTAAACTATTAAACCAATCAAAACAGTGAGCACGTCCGGTCTCTTCTATAATGATTTGTTCAAAGCGAAAATCACGATCACCTGTCCCGCCATATTTTTCATCAGGCCAGATCATTAGAAAACCCTGCTCACCAGCTTTGCGAAAAGCTTCCCGATCTACGATCCCCTGCTTCCGCCATGCCGGCATATTGGGCTTTATTTCTCGCTCAAGAAATTTCCGATAAGTATCGCGGAATAAAATTTGTTCTTCGGTAAAATCTCGCATTATATTTACTCAGTATTCATAAAATTTCTCATAGCTCGCACTGCTATAGAAGAAAAACGACAACTGCTTTTTAAACTATCTCCAACGCAACCGCGGTTGCCTCACCACCACCAATACATAAAGCCGCAACACCTCTTGATTTTCCGACACGCTTCAAGGCATGTATCAAAGTAACCAAAATGCGCGCACCCGAAGCACCCAAGGGGTGACCAAGCGCACAGGCGCCGCCATGAATATTGACTTTTTCATCATCCAGGTCCAGCTGCTCTATTGCGAGCATAGTAACGAGCGCAAACGCCTCGTTAATTTCATAAAGATCAACTTCTCCGGCTGACCAGCCCGCTTTACTTAACACTTTTTTGATCGCACCGACTGGCGCCAGACAAAATTCATCTGGAGATTGTGCGTGGCTGGATTGTGCCACAATACGAGCCAGAGGTACCAGACCCCTTTCTATCGCCGTACTTTCGCGCATTAACAACAACGCCGCAGCACCATCAGAAATGGAACTGGAATTTGCCGCAGTGACTGTTCCGTCTTTTTTGAATGCAGGCCTTAGATTAGGTATTTTTTCCGGCATCGCCTTGCCTGGTTGTTCATCGGTAGCGATGACAACCTCGCCCTTACGAGCGTTGATTGTAACCGGTGCAATCTCGTTTACGAAATAGCCAGCATCAATCGCAGCATTGGCCCGAGACAAGGATCGAATGGCGTACTCATCCATTTTCTCTCTACTAAAACCGTATTGGTCCGCTGTCGCTTGACCGAAGGAACCCATCAAGCCGCCACTTCCCGCATCCTCCAGTCCGTCACTAAAAAGACTATCAATCACGTCCGAATGACCAAGACGCATCCCGGCTCGTGCTTTAGGCAGCAAGTATGGCGTATTACTCATACTTTCCATACCACCGGCCACAACAACGTCTGCGTTGCCCGCGATAATCTGATCCCGACCAATCATGACGGCCTTCATGCCTGACCCACATACCTTGCTAACGGTCGTACACGGAACTGATACCGGTATACCCGCGGCAAGTGAAGCTTGCCGCGCCGGCGCCTGCTTCAGACCGGCTGAAACAACATTGCCGAAATAAACCTCGTCGATTTGATCAACTTTGATATTCAAATCTTTAAGTGCCGCTGAAATCGACGCCGCACCCAGGTCTGATGCCGAAACACGACCAAAATCCCCCTGCATTCCACCCATAGGTGTACGCTTGGCCGCAACGATTACAACAGATTCGTGATTATTCATACTCGTCCTTACAATTGGTTTTTGTCGCTATCTTGAGCAAAAAGATATTTGCATGCAAACGCTTAGTGACTGCCTGTAATGGTGAACGTATCATAGTGCTGTGTAGCAAACACAACAACGCAGGCATTTTCTTTGTAGATTTCGGCACGGCGAAGCAAGAGCCTTCATCACCTATTTTTCCTTTGCTTTAAAGCGGGGGCAACTATCGGGGCAACTTTTATTTTAGGTATTTTTTATTATTCTTTATCAATGACTTAGTGAATTATTCGATTCCCCCCGCCTCCACCAAAAATAAGAAGGCTCATCATTTTTTTCGATGGGTCTTTTTGGTTTTCTGATGCTGGGACAAGCGAGTTAGTGCCTGGGTCGCCCACGGAATGTGCGGTAAGACACCCTGTAATCGTGTCGATGTTCTAAATGCATTTTGCTATGCTGTACCTATCGAATAATAAATCTCAAAGGGTGCTGCATGCCAAAATCTATATTCGCGATTCTTTTCCTGTTATTTATTAGCTATACCGCATATGACGTATTTCTATCAGAAAACGCTCTGGTAAAACGTAGTAGCAAAACAGTAGACGCAAATGGGGGCTACGTTATCGTCACAAAGCAGGACGATGGTTCGCAGC
>CAZUMV010000240.1:0-4493 GCA_964621435.1 uncultured Thiotrichales bacterium
AATCTGCAGCTTATAGACGGTTTCATCGAAGCTCGTGTAGGCATTTAGGTGCGCACCGAAACGCATACCGATACCTTCTATATAGTCGACGATTTCAGTCTTGGCATATTTATCAGTGCCATTGAATGCCATGTGCTCCACGTAATGCGCAATTCCACGCTGCTCTTCGGTCTCCTGCATAGAACCAACATTTACCGCCAACCACATTTCCACCCGCCGCTGGGGTTGACCATTGCGACGAATGTAATAAGTAAGACCATTATCGAGCTTACCCTTAATGATCTCTTTGGTGAATGGTAACGAAGCATCGCCACCGTTCAAAACCGGGTCCACCTTTGGCGGATCCATTGCAAACGCAGTGGACATGAAGAGTACTTGAGAGAGCACCAATAGTAATCGCATAAATTCTTCCGATAATTAAATTAAACTGCGCGGCGCTGTCGCACCGCTTCAAACAAACAAATTCCTGCTGCAACTGACACGTTCAAACTTTCTACCGTTCCTGCCATAGGTATGACCGCTAAATGATCACATCGTTCTGTGGTTAGCCGGCGCATACCAACACCTTCAGCACCCAACACCAGCCCCAACGCCCCGGTAAAATCCAGCTCAAACAGCGGCTGTGCGGATTGATCACTGGTACCAGTGAGCCAGACCCCTCTGGCTTTAAGCTCGTCCAGCGTGCGCGCTAAATTAGTCACTTGTATTAACGGCATGGTTTCCGCCGCACCGCTGGCAACCTTTCGTACCACTGGCGTAAGGCCACACGAATTATCTTTCGGTACCACCACTGCATGCACACCTGCAGCATCCGCTGATCGAAGACAAGCGCCCAAATTATGCGGGTCCGTCACGCCATCTAAAATCAGCAAAAACGGAGCCTCATCCAGGCCATCCAGCAGATCAAAAAGCCCATCTTCATTCTGAGCTCCCGCTTGCCGTAATACCGCGACCACACCTTGATGACGCGCACCTTGAGCCAAAGCATCCAGTTGCTGGTGGTCGGCTTGCTCGACTTGTACATGCACTTGCTTCGCAAGTTCGCGTATATCAGCAGTTCTTTTGTCTTTACGTCCACCGACGACTAATAGTTGCGTAACTTTGTCTGCATTGTTCTGGAGCAGTGCTTTTACTGCATGGATTCCAACCGCCACCGATTCACTCATTTACGCCTACGTCGTCGATTTGACTTGGACTTGCTTTTACGGCCTTTTTCGGCACTCAACTTGCGCTTGTTGCGCTTGCCTTTTTTAACCTTTTTGTCCTTCTTTGCTTTTTTGCCTTTCTTTTTTCGGGCATTTTTAGGACTGCTGTAAACGGCCTTATTGGTTCTCGCCACCAATTTATCCAAATCGAAATCGATCTTGCGATCATCGAGATTGACCGCCGCCACGGTAATCTGCAACTCATCACCAAGACGATACTCATTGCGACCATTTTTACCGACCAGGCGATGACTCGCCTGATCGAAGTGATAATAATCTGTGGGCAAAGAAGTAATATGAATTAGCCCTTCGATATGCAAGTCCTTGAGCATGACAAACATACCGAACGAAGTTACCGCCGAAACAATCCCGTGATATTTCTCACCCACCTTGTCTTGCATGAACTCGCATTTCAGCCAATCAGAAACATCGCGGGTCGCTTCATCGGCTCGTCGTTCGCACATAGAACTATGTTCACCTAAAGCAACCATTTCGGCGAAAGAATAATCGAAATTCGAACTACTGCCGGTTTGCAGCACATGACGAATCGCGCGGTGCACTAATAAATCCGGGTAGCGACGAATCGGCGAGGTGAAGTGAGCGTAATCTTCCAGCGACAAACCAAAATGCCCAACTTCTCCATCCGGGGAATATACCGCTTGCGCCAATGACCGCAACATCACCGTTTGGATAAGTTCCCGATCTGGCCGCTCGCTAATTTCCGCGATGACCTTGGCAAAATCTTCAGCGCGCGGTTTATCACCACCCGGCAAATGCAAACCCTGATCTCCAAGAAATTCGCGCAGCGCAATCATTTTTTCTTCTTTAACGCCTTCGTGTGCCCGGTACAGACTATGAATTTTGTGCTTCTTGAGGAAACGCGCCGCACAACGATTGGCGGCAATCATGCACTCTTCAATGATCCGGTGAGCATCGTTTCGTACCCGCGGCTCGATGCTTCTAATTTTTCTGTTTTCTTCGAACTTAAAGTAAGTTTCCGTGGTTTCAAAATCAATCGCACCACGGCGCTTTCGCTCCTTCTTCATGGCGCGGTACATATCGTGCAAAGTGTCCAGATGCGGCAGCACATGCGCATGCTTTTCCCTTAGCTCCTTATCACCGTCAAATAGCATCGCCGCGACTTCGTTGTACGTCAAACGCGCATGCGAGCGCATTAAAGCCTCATCAAAACGCCAGCCCTGAACCGCACCGTTTTTATCCAACTCTATTTCACAAACCATACACAAGCGTTCGACGTCCGGATTCAGGGAACACAAACCATTAGATAGTACTTCCGGCAACATCGGAATAACCTGGCTGGGAAAATATACCGAGGTTGCACGCTCTGTTGCTGACTTGTCGAGCGCCGAGTCTTTTTTCACGTACGCAGAAACATCGGCAATCGCGACCAACAAGCGCCATCCGGATTTACTCTTTTCGCAAAACACAGCGTCGTCAAAATCTCGCGCATCAGCACCATCAATAGTTAGCAGTGGCACATCACGCAAATCAAGCCGGTCTTTTTTTGACTCCTCCGGCACTTCTTCGCCATAGGCTTCAATTTCGTTTAAAACTTCATGACTCCACTCATGCGGCAGGTCATGGCTGTGCAGCGCAATCTCGATTTCCATGCCGGGCGCCATATGTTCGCCGAGCACCTTTATGATTTTACCGGTGGGCTGCTGATTACGGCTTGGTTGACTGATCAGCTCGGCAATTACAATTTGACCTTGCTTAGCCTCACCCTGCTTTCCAGGTGGAATAAGCACATCTTGCGTAAGCCGTTTATTTTCCGGCAATACCACGCCAATCCCGCGCGCCTCGGAAAAACGACCGACGACCGTTGCGTGCGCGCGTTCAATAACTTCAACAATGGCGCCTTCGAGACGTCCACGTTGATCGGTATTGGCGATCCGGACCACCGCGCGGTCACCGTGTAATACCTGGCGCATTTGTCGCGGCGATAAAAATAAATCATCGCCACCATCATCCGGAATCAAAAAACCGAATCCGTCGCGGTGCGCCGAGACCCGACCTTTAATAAGATCAGACTGCTCTAATGGTATATATTGATCCTTGCGATTCACCACTAACTGGCCATCACGCACCATCGCACGCAGACGTCGGCGCAGTGCCTCTTTCTCCTTATCTGACTTCAAATTCAATTGCTTGGCCAAACGATCACGATTTTGTGGGCTTGGCTTTAATGCTTTCAGGATGTCTTCCCGGCTGCTGATCGGATGTGCGTACTTGCGCTTGCTTTTGCTCGCAGCGCGAATTTTTCCATTGTTTGATTTTTCCATGCGCGAAGCATAGCAAATATGGTGAGTTTGCGAACTGTAAATATCCTACTCAATTGTGTCGCTATATGGTGTTTAACACTTCACTTTGAAGATCTTGATACCAACTACAAAGGGCAAACTGACATGAATCTGGAACGATCACAAATTGGCATTTCACTAGTAATTATCTAGCGGGTTTTAGATGACCCAGATAACTTATGCCCCAAACTTATCCAGTACTTTTCATAATACTTGGTAGAGAAATGTGCAAGCATAAACAGAACACCAAAAAACAATGGTCTTTTAATATATTTTATAAGCGTATCCCCAGACCCGAGCCAGGTATACCGCAATCCCCCGTGCACCACATATAAGGCGTAGGAAACTGTAGCAAGATAAAACAAAACCCGACCAGTGAGGAATTTTCTATACCACCTTCCGTCGGCACCATACATGCTGGCGCCGATCATGGTCATTGCCACATAACCACGGAGATACGCTAAAGCACCAGCTTCAACATGGGTGCAAGCAATCAACAAAGGTACAACATACAGCGGATTGATGCGCGCGAGTAAATTCTTTATAGCTTTAAGTCGGTCATCATAGTGAATTAAAGCTAGTACCCCACCGGCGAGAATATCATCAACTCTATACACCGTAACGATTTCAAATTCGGCATGAGCATAGACCCGGTTAAGTGTAAAAATCAAACTAATAAGCGGTATAAAATATAAAGCTCGCTTCCCGAAGAACAGCACTGACGCCGCTATTCCAGCATAAAAATGCAACTCAAGACACAAGCTCCAAAAATGCGTGGTGGGTTGAATATGATTCAGCGAGATATTACTGTAAAAAAAAACATGCGAAAGAAAAGTTAGATGATCTACTTTTACAAACACAAATGTAATCAGCAACACCAACCAAGCGAGAGGAACAATCCTGAAGACCCGCCTTATCAAGAATTTTTTCAAATTCTGATCATGCAATAAAATGGTAGTGATTAGAA
>CAZUMV010000241.1:0-4486 GCA_964621435.1 uncultured Thiotrichales bacterium
TGCAGTATCCCCCAGTCATTACAATAGTGATGATGTCAAACCGAAAGCGTTGCGCTTAAAGATCTGGAGAGAGCGATAAATGTGTGGGCTATAATCAGTCCTTATGAACAAAACCACAACATACGGATTGTTACCCGGGTTTGACGGCACGGGTGGTTTGTATCAAGGACTAATTCACGAACTAGGTGATGCGTGCGAATTCGTTGTTGTCCGGTATTCGAATAACAACAGCCTTAGTGAATATATCGATGAGGCTATCTCTCAGATTCCGAACGACAAAGATATTGTTCTTGTTGCGGAATCCTTTTCGGGTCCTATTGCAGTGGAGATTGTCGCCCGACAGGAACTAGATGTGCGTGGCTTGGTGTTAAGCGCGACGTTTTTAAAGCCCCCGATGAAACCAGCTATTGAGTTGGGATTGAAAATGCCGATCTTTCCGAAGTCTGTAAAAAAACAAACGGCAAAGCGCTTCTGTTTAAATGGCGTTGATAGAGATGATGTAGTGCGTGCCGTGAATGCATCAGTTGCCGATATGTCAAAGTCTACGATTAAGTCGCGTTTGAATGCGTTGTTAGAAATGGATGCAGCAGCCGCAGCGAAGCGATGTGAAATACCCGTGTTGTATTTACAAGCTAGTCAAGATCGTTTGATTTCAAGTGCGCGGTCGGATGATGTTGTAAATTCTCTTGGCAATTGTGAGCGTGAAATAATAAATGCGCCGCATTTACTGTTTCAGGTAAACCCCGAAAGGGCAGCTGAGAGTATCCGGCAATGGGTAAAAGATGTGTTCAGTAGATAAAGTCTCAATCGTCGGCGTACTCTGATTATTTAGCTAAACCAAATGCCGTTCGTTACTTGGCAGTCAATAGAATCCAATGCCATGTGCAACGCTAAACCTATTCCTAATAGCCTTGTTTGCTTTGGCAGACACATTAATAAGTACACGCCTATCAGCCAAGGCTCGTGTAATGGATGAAACCCGATGCTACAACGGTCAGGATCATAAACCGGGTTTGCCAGTAAGTGATCAAGGTCTACCAGCATGGTTGCGATCATAATCAAATAAGCAGACTTCCAGCGGTTTCTATAAGCGGTGACGCTTATAAGGGCAGGGATAAGAAAATGAAGCGCTATATGCAACATTGCTTTGGGGCCAAGAGAGATTGGAAGAGGGCAAGAGGGCAAGTCTATACTAATCATATCAAATTTATTTTGGCATAAGGCGTAGTCCGCCTTACCAAATGTCAGGCCAGATCAGTTTAAAAAACAAGTGTAAGCCGAGCCAACTTACTTTCTCGCGATACCAAACTCTGCCATGGCGCCGAGCTGCTGCAAGATTTGATCTTTCATTGAAACTGATTGTTTGGAATAACTAATCACCTCGAATTCAATGCCGTTTTCTTCACGGAAGTAGAAGCGGCGGCCTGGTTCATAGTCTCCGAATGAATAGGTCGCGTAACCGCATTCACGGATTCTTTGCTCAACATGCTCGAGTTCATCAACGACAATGCCAACGTGGTTGAGACCATTGGTTTTTGCACTATTCTTTGTGTTGTCGGAAGACGGTTGCTTCGCCTGAAAAATAGCAAGGTATGAGGCGTTGTTACCTATATGAATGGTTTTACCACCATTCATGGCTTTGCCTTGCCAGCGTATTTTCCAGTTAAAAAACGAACACAATCGTTCGGCGGTCTCGCTGACATTGCTGACGGTGATGTTGATATGTTCCAGGGTTGCGGTGCTCATAGTGCCTCCGGTACTTTTACGTTGATCTCTAAGTTGCGTTTAGTCTAATACCTCAAGTAAACTTGAGGTCAAGTGTTATTTTGGAAAAGATCATGAATAAGCAGACGTCCGCGTTACTTATCGGTGCAGTCGCTAAAAGACCCGGGATTTCTGTTTCGGCAATCCGTCACTATGAAAGTGAAGGCCTAGTGCATTCAAGCCGGAGTGCCGGTGGTCAAAGATTGTTCAGCAATGCTGATATTCGGCGGATTTCATTCGTGATTGTGGCGCAAAAACTGGGGTTCTCGTTGGGGCAAATCCGAACGCATCTTGATAGGTTGCCTAACCAACGTACCCCAACCAAACGAGATTGGGAAAAAATTAGCCGAAGTTTCAGTGACGAGATTGATGAAAGAATCAACGCCTTAACGCAGCTTAAAGAAAATCTGTCTGGCTGTATTGGCTGTGGTTGTTTGTCGCTGAAGAAGTGCGCACTGTATAACGACAATGATTTAGCAAATAAGTGGGGCACGGGCCCACGTTATTTAATGGGCAATAACGCTAAACAGACGAAGAAGCGGTTTGGTTAAACAGGTGCAGTACCCTTTTAAAGATATAGTGCGTATGTCTCTTGATTTTTTTAAAGGGTACTGACCCGTATATTCCTTCTCTTTGTATTCCCTTTGAATTTACGAATTAATGCTAAACATCGTATCTTCATTGCGCAACACATATAGCAGCAACATTGCGGCGGCCGCTGGAATGGCTGCCATAAACAGAATCTGGAACTTTTCTGTGCCAGGGATCAAGTAGGGGATAGTCATTACTGTGCCTAATGCATGCAGGACAAGTACCAGCCCATAGCTGATTTTCTTTTTAAATCCGATTGCAAAAGCAACTAGCAATGCCAGCCAAAATATACCTATCGCATACCCTGCAATATCCGGCAGATTTGAAATGTGGTAATACTTGGCGAAAATACCGGTACCGGCTTCGACTTTAGTAAGACGCATTAACACCCATGGTGCGAGGAAAAGTACGATCCCCAAGCGGGTCAAAAAGAGTGGAAGCTTCAGATTAGTGTGATTCAAAATAACTCTCCTGTTGAATGTATTCATTATTGTTGTTTTGGAGCTGACAAGCATAGCAACATAATAACTTAAATGTACATGCCTAATCCCCTATGCCTCATTGATTCATGTTTGGTAAATACGCTTACGAAGGCTATCACATTCGGCTTTTTTGTTTCATCAGACCTTCTAGAGTTTCGATAAACGCTGAATTCTTTATTGACGAAAATAATCTGGAAAACAGTACAATATGATTCCATGCCAGTACGGGTGTAACCATAATCTGGAGTATCCTAATGAGTGAATTAAACGCGAGTGAATTAAACGGCAAAACTGCGCTAGTCACAGGCGCTAGCCAGGGTATTGGGCTAGCTATTGCACAGAAGCTTGCTGAACATGGTGTATCGGTTTCTCTTGCTGCACGCAGTTTTGAAAAGCTGGAGCAACACGCCGACAGCATCAATGCCGGCGGCGGCGTTGCGATGGCAACCAGGTGCGATGTGGCATCATATGAAAGCGTGGAAAAGTCGGTTAATGATACTGTCGCGACGTTCGGGCAACTTGATATCCTGGTGAATAATGCTGGAGTGATTGATCCTATTGCACGTCTGGCGGATAGTAACCCGGCCGATTGGGCGCGCAGTATCGACATCAACTTAAAGGGTGTTTACTTTGCAATGCGTGCAGCAATACCAGTCATGAAAGCGCAGGGTAATGGTGTCATTGTGAATATGAGTTCGGGGGCAGCCAATAGCGCGTTGGAGGGTTGGAGTCATTACTGTGCCGCTAAGGCCGCGGCGCAAAAACTAACGGAATGCGCGCACAAAGAATTGGCAGACAGCGGCATAACTGTAGTGGGGCTAAGCCCAGGCACAGTTGCCACCAGTATGATGAAACGTATTCGTGAGTCTGGTATTAATCCTGTTAGTCAAAAGGATTGGTCCACTCACATTCCACCAGAGTGGGCAGCACAGGCAGTTGTGTATTTATGTGGGAGTGCAGGTAAGGAGTTCGCCGGGACTGATTTTTCGATCAAAACGCGTGAGGGCCGCAGGCTGGTAGGGTTGCCAATCGACGATTTGGTTTAGTGCGCTCGCAGTCATTGGTATGCGCAAACGACATGCGCCCCGCGTTTCGCGAGGCGTCTTGTCTTACTATAGCGCGTTAGCTCGCTAGCGCCGGAGCGGTGTAAGAGACCGGTGCATCAGGGCCCAACGCCATTCCGGTGTATACCCAGATCACCATCAGCAGCGTGCCGAGGATTAACATCCAGATTGCATACGGCAGCATCAAGGCGGTCAGGCTGCCTATACCAAAGTCTTTTTTCCAACGTCTGGCGAAAATCAGAATTAACGGGAAGTAAACCATCAGGGGCGTGATTATGTTGGTCGCGCCATCTCCTACACGGTAGGCCGCGGTTGCTGCTTCGGGACTTATTCCCAGCAGCATCAACATGGGTACAAGAATAGGGGCAAGCAATGCCCACTTGGCGCTGGCTGAGCCAACGAACAAATTGAGAATTGCTGAAAATATAATCATTAACCCGATAACGATCGGTAGCGGCAGGCCGGTTGACTCGATCGCGTCAGCGCCATGTACTGCTGTGATCAACCCCAGGTTTGACCAGGCAAACATGGCAACGAAATGCGCGGCGGCAAAAGATAGCACCAGGTAGTAGCCCATGTCTTTCA
>CAZUMV010000242.1:0-4459 GCA_964621435.1 uncultured Thiotrichales bacterium
ATTTTCGCTAAACATTGCTATAATCGTTGATATTAGCTGAAATAAAAAATGCGTCAGTAAATCACTTTTACGTCTGCGCAAATCTATCGGAGGAGAAACATGACCGGAATACTTTCTGGCCTTAAAGCTATTGAGATAAGCACAGGCGTGGCAGGACCAATGGTCGGCATGCTGTTGGCAGACATGGGAGCCGATGTGGTACGCATCGAAGAACCTGGTGGTGATGAAGGGCGTGCGGACTTGAGTTTCAAAGTCTGGAACCGGGGCAAGCGTAGTGCAGAGCTGGATTTAAATCAGGCTGAAGATCTGGCAACAGTAAAGAAACTATTATCTGGCGCAGATATTTTTATCAATACCCATGAAAAAGCGCGGGCTGTTGGCTGGGGATTGGACTATAAAAACACCAGCAAAATAAACCCGGCGCTCATTCATTTGTCATTAACGGGCTATGGTGATGCGCCCGATCATAAAGGCCGCCCTGCCCGTGATGCGTTGGTTGCTGCCCGCACCGGCTTGCAATGGGAGCAGCGCGGGTTTCCTGAGGGCGCAGTCAATCGCATGGCCGGTATCCCTGATCCGTTCGACGAGCTTGAAATTCCCTATGACCAGGTACAAGGGGCACCACGACCGGGGCCGTTGTTTTCTGCATCCAAGTGGCCGAGTCTTGGTGCTTTTTTCTCCAGCGTGGTTGCTATAAACGCTGCGCTTTATGTTCGTCATCGGACCGCCAGGGGTCAATTGATCGAAACTTCATTGCTAAAAGGCGCTTTAGCTGGAGGCGGTGCAGCCTGGTTGCGCGCCGAGAAGCATGATGCCCCTATGTTTGATACCTGGATACTTGGCAGTAAGTCTCCCAAAGGTCATTTTCAATGTGCCGATGATAAGTGGGTGCACAATTGGGTGCCGAACCCACGTTTTATCATCAATTCATCCGACGGCGACAAGATCAATTCTTCACCCGACTTGTCCGTGCAAAATGATCCGGATCGTTTTGGCATAGGTCCTGAGGAGCTATTGGTGATGAGTCATTACCAACCCATTTTGGCTGATGCAGTTAAAAAATTCCCGGTTGCTGACTGGGTCGATGCTGCTGCAGTCGCTGGTGTTACCATGCAACCGGTCCGGCCAGTGGAAGAATCACTGATCGACCCAAGTTTTCTAAATGATGGCTGTGTTGTAGAGATTGACGATCCGGATCACGGCCCGCTTCGTCAGGTCGGACGAGCCTACAATCTGTCCGAAGTACCTAACGAGATCAATAGTCCGGCGCCAGCATTGGGTGCGCATACTGATCAGGTTAAAACCGAAGCCGAACACACCGAACCAAATCCATTCTCACAAATAAAGGGAAACGACGTACTCTCTAAAGGTGACGCTCCACTTAAGGGTATACGTGTGCTGGACCTTGGTTTGGCGGTCGCCGGGCCTTTCGGTGGGCAGCAGTTGGCTGACCTTGGCGCAGAAGTGATCAAGATCAACGCCATGTATGACATGTATTGGCATAGCTGTCACATGGCTTATATGTGCAATCGCGGCAAAAAGAGTATTGCACTTAACTTGAAAGACCCGCGCGGTTTGAAAGTCTTAATGGAGTTGATTGGTACGGCTGACGTCTTGCTGCATAACATGCGTTATGACGCGGCGGTGCGCTTGGGTATCGACTACCTAAGCCTTAAAAAACAGTTCCCCGAGCTTATTTACTGTCATTCCCGTGGTTTCGAGAAGGGTGGGCCGCGCGAAAGTTTGCCGGGTAATGATCAGACCGGTGCGTGTTTGTCTGGCGTGCAGTGGGAAGATGGCGGTATGTCACGCGGTGGGAAGCCAATCTGGTCACTGACTTCGTTCGGTGATACCGGTAATGGTTTTCTTTGTGCCGCCGGGGTAGTGAGTGCGCTGTACTACCGTGACCACACCGGTAAAGGCCAGATGGTGGATACCTCAATCATCAACGCTTGCCTGTTAAATACTTCATACGCAGCCGCGAAGCCGGATGGCAGTGGTTTTGAGCGCGACCAGCTGGACGGTATGCAATTTGGTTTTAATGCTGGTTGTCGTCTATATGAGGCAAAGGATGGCTGGATATGTCTTGATGTCGGCAAGAACAATGCCAGTTGGAACAATTTGTTCAAGGTATTGAAAATTGATGCTGGTGATTGGGCAGATGCTGCCAGCCGCAAATCAAATGACGAGGCGATCGCGGCTCAAATTGGCGCGGCGATTGCCAATCAAAGCGTTAAAGCGGTGTTCAAGATGCTTGATGACGCTGACGTGCCGTGTGAAATCTCCAACCCTAACGCAATATTCGATATGTTGAAGGAACCTTGGTACAAAGATGGCGATCGCATTGCCGAATTTAATCATCCGATAGTCGGTAAGCTTGAATTAACTGGCTTGCTTTCAGATATGTCGGTAACGCCCGGTAAGATAGATCTCGCGCCATTGATAGTGGGTGATTGCACAAGCGAAATTTTGCAGGAGCTGGGTTACAGCGAAGAAGAAATCACAACATTCGCCGGGGAAGGCGCTGTCCTGATCGCCGGGGCTGGCGACGGAACCGCTAACCCTTGGGGGTTATAAGAATATGAAAAGAATGGATCCGGTTAGAACGATCGATAATGCTTTCTTTTGGGATGCTGCTGAAGCCGGGCGGCTGGATATCCAGAATTGTGAAACTTGCAATAAGCTCTGGCATCCGCCACGTCCCATGTGTCCGGATTGCCACAACACTAACATGAAGCCAAAAACTGTTTCCGGCAAGGCCACGTTATATAGCTGGAGTATGCCAATTCATCCACCAGCGTTTGGTTTTGAAGCGCCGCCAATTATTGCGCTGGTTGATTTGGCGGAAGGTGTCCGGCTGGTCAGTAATATTATTGATGCTGACCCTGAGAAACTACAAAACGACATGGCGCTGGAGGTGGATTTTGTGCCGACTGCTAAAAGTGCTGTACCGGTATTCAAGCCTGCTGATGGCGGAGGTGCTTCGTGAAGAAACCTGACTACGCAGTGATAGCCGGAATTGGTCAAACTGAAATTTCCAAAGAGTCTGGTCGCAGTGAACAACAGCTGGCGGCCGAGTGTATAAAACTGGCGTTAGATGATGCCGGTATTGCAGCCGCCGATGTTGATGGCGTTGTCACGTTTACGCTGGATAATTCCGATGATGTCTCAACCATGCGCAGTCTTGGCTTTGATACGCTCAAATATATTTCGCGCTTGCCGCATGGCGGCGGAGCGTCTGTCGCTACATTGGCGCATGCACAAGCGGCAATATTGTCAGGTACCGCAGAAGTAGTGGTGATTTGGCGTGCCATGAACGAACGTTCCCAATATCGTTTTGGACAGCCGCAGATGGAAATTCCGGTGAATGCAGCTGGATCGACGTTCGGTGAATGGTGCATGCCTTTCGGCGCACAATCACCGGCCAGTTGGGAGTCACTTGCGGCGCAGCGCTATATGCATCAGTACGGTGTAAGCAACGCTGACTTCGGGCAAGTTTCGGTGGTCTTGCGCAAACATGCTGCAACCAACCCGGATGCCTGGTTTTACGAAAAACCGATCACGATTGAAGACCATCAGGCGTCACGCTGGGTTGTTGCGCCGACAATAAGATTGTTTGATTGTTGCCAGGAAAGTGATGGTGGCGTCGCTATGGTCCTGACTACTCCGGAGCGGGCCAAAAGTTTAAAACAGCAGCCCGTGTATTTGCGTGGCGCAGTTCAGAGGCTACCATTTGAGCACGAAATAATTTCTGACTATTACTATGCTGATGATATTACCAGGCAGAGTATCTATTCAACGACCGCAGCTGACCTAAAATCTCAGTGCGGGATCGCTCCTAAAGATACGCAAGTCGCGATGATCTACGATAACTTCACGCCGCAGGTGTTTTCACAACTTGAAGGCTATGGATATTGTGGTGTTGGTGAAGCCAAAGACTATATCAAAGATGGTCATCTCGAACTGGATGGCGCCAGCCCCTTGAGCCCGAATGGTGGGCATATGGGTGAAGGCTACATCCATGGCCTTAATCTAATGACCGAAGGCGTGCGACAAGTGCGGGGTAGTGCAGCGAATCAGGTCAAGAATGTTGAGTCGGTGTTTCTCGGTGCCGGTGTGGGTGGCGCTATAATTGCTTCCGGGCTCGATTGATGAGCGACTCAGGTGTTCAGAGTGACAACTCTGGGCAGTCGAATACTTCGGCACCAACAGTGCACCAGCTTGCAGTCGATATTGCGCCCAACAAAAGTATCGATGTAAGTGTTGCTGTACCAGACGGGTCTGCAGCGCCTCGCGGTGTGCTGTACTGCCTACCCGGCGGGGGAATGTCTAAAAAGTATTTTGATCTAGGGGGTGCCGCGAAACCCGATTATTCTTTTATGCGTTACTTTGCCGGCCGGGGATATCTGGTGGTTAGCATCAATCCGACCGGAGTAGGTGAAAGCAGCGGGCCTGCGGA
>CAZUMV010000243.1:0-4459 GCA_964621435.1 uncultured Thiotrichales bacterium
TTTGACTGACCCGTCACCGGCATCGACCTTCGCTCATCTGGACGCAACACTGGTATTGTCTCGTTCAATTGCCGAACTAGGTATCTATCCTGCGGTAGACCCTCTGGATTCAACCTCGCGGATGCTCGACCCACTCGTGATTGGTGAAGAACACTACAACACTGCACGTGAAGTACAGGGTATTTTGCAACGCTATAAAGAACTGAAAGACATCATCGCGATTCTGGGTATGGATGAATTGTCAGAAGAAGACAAGTTGGTAGTAGGGCGTGCTCGTAAAGTGCAACGTTACCTTTCCCAGCCGTTCTTCGTGGCGACCGTGTTTACCGGTGCGGAAGGTAAGTACGTGACGTTGGCCGACACGATTAGCGCTTTTCAGGGCATTGTTGCCGGTGAGTACGATCACATGCCTGAGCAGGCTTTCTACATGGTTGGTTCAATTGACGAAGCCATTGAAAAAGCCAAGGAAATGGACGCCTAGGTAGTAGCGAAGCTTAAAGAACCCAAGACGGAATCATTATGGCCAAAACCATGAAACTCGAAATCGTATCGGCAGAGAAGGCGCTCTACTCTGGCGTTGTGCATGAAGTGCATGTGCCAGCCGAACGTGGCGGCATGGATGTACATCCGCGGCATGCGCAGCTTATTGCACGCCTAGCAGCCGGTGAAGTTAGTCTGATTCCCGAAGGTGAAAAAGAACGCGAGCATATTTATGTGAGCGGAGGCCTGGTTGAAATCCAACCTGATGTGGTTACGATTCTGGCTGATACCGGCATGCGCGCGGAAGATCTGGATGAAGCCGCGGCACAAAAGGCCAAAGCAGATGCTGAAGCCTTGTTAGCGGATGCAGACAGTGATTACGATGCCAAAAAGGCCAAGGCTGAGTTGCTGGCGGCGGTTGCACAAATCCGGATGTTGGAGCGAATTCGCAAAAAGCGCTAACGGTTTGTGAACTATGACCGTGAAACGGTCAACATATTTACAAAGGCAGCTTAGCCCGTATATTGCATCAAGACGGACGGTTTAGTCTCGGAACCATTCGATCATCCATTTTTAGTGAATACACCTCATTGAAATTCAATTTCGCAAATCGCCCTGTTTGAATTTGCGAGCAATCTGGCTTCACATTTGCACAGATCCTTTTCAAACCATAGTTATCACTATGCTTTTTCGAACAATCTGTCCAACTGTTTCACCCAAGGGTACAAAAGTGCCACCTTGATCGCAAACTTCAAATCTTGATGCAATATACGGGCTACGCTGCCTTTTTTTATGTCGGTAGGTGCGCTAAATTGGGCTAAATATTCAAAGGATTGAAGGATGAGTCTAGCTGTTGTCATACTCGCTGCGGGTAAAGGTACTCGCATGAACTCGGATCTACCAAAAGTATTACACCCGTTAGCGGGCGTACCGCTACTTGCGCACGTCATCAAAACTGCCAAAGCCCTCAACCCTGAAGAAATTCATGTAGTCGTTGGGCATGGTGCTGATCAGGTAGAAGCTGTGGTGGCGGATCAAGGCGTACAGTTTGTTACCCAGGAACAACAGCTTGGTACCGGGCACGCGGTTGATCAGGCCATTTCAAAAATTAGATCCGATCAAACCTTAGTCTTGTATGGAGATGTGCCGTTAACGCGCTCGGAAACTCTGCAGGATCTATTAGAGCTCCAATCCGGTTCTGCGCTTTCAATCCTCACCGTAAAGCTAGCAGACCCAACTGGTTATGGTCGTATCGTCCGTGATGACACTGGCGCAGTGAAAGCTATTGTTGAACAGAAAGATGCTGATCCCGAGACTTTAACAATTGATGAGGGCAACACCGGCATCTTATGCGCCAACACAGTGCGTTTGAAAGACTGGTTGTCTCAATTGGATAACGACAACCAACAAGGTGAGTATTACTTAACAGATTGCATTGCCGCCTGTGTTAGCGATGGTGACGAGGTCAGCGCGCAGATTTGTAATGATGAAACCGAAGTGCTTGGCGTTAATGACAAATTGCAGTTGCACCAGTTAGAAAGAGAAGTGCAATATCACCATGCGGCTGAACTCATGCAAGCCGGTGTGACATTAATGGATGCGGATCGGATTGACGTTCGTGGCCGTTTAACTTGTGGCAAAGACGTTACTATCGATATCAACTGTGTTTTTATCGGTGATGTTGCTTTAGCTGATGGTGTGTCGATCGGGCCTAACTGCGTTATTGAAAATAGTTTTGTTGGCGTTGGCAGTAAGGTTTTGGCTAATTGCGTTCTGGAAAACGCTCAGCTTGATGCTGGTGTCTCAGCAGGACCATTTGCCCGCTTAAGACCAGGCGCGGTTTTGAACGATGGAGCTAAAGTTGGCAACTTTGTGGAAATAAAGAAGTCGGAAATAGGTAAGGGCAGCAAAGTCAGCCATTTAAGCTATATTGGCGATGCCGAACTCGGCGAAGAGGTAAACATAGGTGCCGGTACTATCACCTGTAATTATGACGGTGTTAACAAACATAAAACTAAAATTGGTGATAAGGCCTTTATTGGTTCAAACTCTTCACTTGTAGCGCCAATTGGAATTGGTGCTGAGGCAACCGTTGGTGCCGGCTCGACCTTAGGCTCAGATGCGCCTGAAGGTCAGCTTACGATAGAGCGAAATAAACAAAGAAGTATTGCTGGATGGAAAAGGCCGGTAAAAAAACAGGATTAAACTATGTGTGGAATTGTAGGCGGTGTTGCGCAACGTGACGTAACCCCAATATTGTTAGAAGGCTTGAGAAGACTGGAATACCGCGGCTATGATTCCGCGGGGTTGGCTGTGATCAATGAAAAAGGTCTGGTAAGGCATCGGCGTTTAGGCAAAGTTGTTGAGTTGGAAAATGCGCTTACCGAAAACCCCATTACCGGTGGAACCGGTATTGCGCATACTCGTTGGGCCACGCACGGTGAACCCTCCGAAAGTAACGCTCATCCGCATTTCTCGAATGATGTAATCGCCCTGGTGCACAACGGAATTATCGAAAACTATGAGGTCATGAAAGGTGATCAGACCTTAACAGGTATCGTGCACGCCTCGGAAACTGATACTGAAGTAGCTGCTCACCATATATCGGCTTACTATGAAGAGACCGGTGACTTACTTGCTTCGGTAAAACGTGCTTGCGAAGAATTTATGGGTGCCTATGCTATCGGTGTCATTGCCCATGATCGACCAGATGAATTAGTGGTTGCGCGCCAGGGTAGTCCGGCAGTGATCGGTTTGGGGATTGGTGAAAATTTCGTCGCCTCTGATGTTCAAGCTTTAATTCCGGTCACGCAAAATGTTATCTATTTGGAAAATGGTGATTTAGCCCTGTTAACCAGAGAAAAGGTTACCGTTTATGATGAGAACGGCGATCAGGTAGAGCGAGAAGTACACGCGACCAGCCAAAGTCTGAATGCCAGTGATCGAGGTGGTTATAAGCACTATATGCTCAAAGAAATCTTCGAGCAGCCGCAATCGGTTACAGAAACTCTTGAAGGGCGTCTAACCAACAACACTATAAACGCCAATATATTTGGTACAGCTGCCGAAGCTATATTTAAGCAAGTCGAGCGCGTGCAAATTGTCGCCTGTGGCACCAGTTACCATTCTGGATTGGTGGCAAAGTATTGGTTCGAAGCGCTAGCGGGTGTGGCATGTGAGGTTGAGGTTGCCAGTGAGTTTCGTTATCGACCACGCGTCGTTCAAGACAACACCCTGTTTGTTACAATCTCCCAATCGGGTGAAACGGCCGATACCATCGCAGCGCTTAATAAAGCGCAGGGTGAGGGCTTCTTAAGTTCACTCACAATTTGTAACGTTCCCGAGAGTTCTTTGGTTCGTGAATCAGAGCTTTGCCTGATGACGCATGCCGGTCCGGAAATCGGCGTAGCTTCAACCAAGGCGTTTACCACGCAACTGGTCGGCTTGTTGTTGCTGGTGCTCGCTATCGGTAAAGAACGCAAAATCGCAGCGGAACAAATTTCTTTACTGGTTTCATTGCTTAAGAAATTACCAAAGAATATTTCAGATGCATTGGAACAAAACGATCTCATCAAAGAATTGAGTAATGACTTTGTTGATAAGAACCACGCTTTGTTCTTAGGTCGAGGTATGCAATTCCCGATCGCTATGGAAGGTGCGTTGAAGCTTAAAGAAATTTCATACATTCACGCCGAAGCCTATCCGGCGGGGGAATTAAAGCATGGCCCGTTGGCCTTGGTTGATGAAGAGATGCCGGTTATTGCCGTGGCTCCGAATGATCAACTCCTTGATAAACTCCGCTCCAACCTGGAAGTCGTAAAAGCACGCGGCGGACAACTATATGTATTCTCCGCCGGTAATATCGGTCTCAATGATGATGAAATCAAACTCATCGAAATCGAAGATATCGCAGAAACTGTCGCGCCAATTGTGAATGTCGTCTACCTACAATTACTCGCTTACCACGTGGCAGTATTGA
>CAZUMV010000244.1:0-4426 GCA_964621435.1 uncultured Thiotrichales bacterium
CGACTGGTAATCAGATTGAAAGTGATGGCCGCACGCTGTTTTATAACGCCCATCAGAAACCGGTATTAATAAAGCGTGGTGGTGATCAACAACAGCTGACCTATGACCCCGGTCAGAAACTGATTAAGGATAAGTCGGTTGCTAACGGTAAAACGAGAACGACCTACCGCATCGGCGATTATGAAAAGGTTATCGAGGGAAACGAGGTTACCAGCCGCATTACGGTTAAGACTTCCGGTACTACGGTCGCGGTAATTTCAGACAATACCAAGACCGGCAACAAAATTGATTTTCTGATCACAGATTATCTGGGCTCGGTACTTGCCGTCGCCAATGCTAGCGGAGCGGTAATGAACCGTTACCACTATGACGCCTTCGGCAAGATGCGACATGCAATTGTTGCCAATGATAACGTTGTGGCAAACCCGCGCCAGGTAACGGATGTTGGCTTTAGTGGTCATATCAATATGGCCAGTGTCGGGCTGTTACACATGGGTGGGCGGGTATATGACGCAGCGGTTGGTCGCTTTTTAAGCGCTGATCCCAATATCCAGTTCCCGTATTTTAGTCAGGGTCTGAATCGCTATAGTTATGTATTGAATAATCCACTGTCGCTGTCAGATCCAACCGGATATTTCTTATCGAAAATCAAGAAGTATTTGTTTAAGTTCCTGCGCAAAATTGCCAACGCGCTAAAACACGTGACCAACTGGATTAAACGACATCTCAATGAAATTGTGATGATAGCTGTGGGTTTCTTGCTCGGGCCTGCTGGAGCGAAGTTATCGACCTTTGTAGTGAAGGCGATCGGATCCACCATAAGCTACGTGATGAACGGCGGGTCATTCAAGGATTTCCTCAAAGCATTCGTGGTGTCGCAAGCAGTTGGGCAAATACCGATTGGCGGCAAAATCAGTTTCCTTGATGCGCCACTTAGAGCGGGTATCACGGCAAAAATTTTGGGTGGTAGTTTTTCAAAAGCATTCAAGAGTTACTATGGCACGCTGGTAGCGACCATCGCTGCGCAGTCAATCGTTAAGGGCATCTCTTCCAGTCTTGACCCAAATGCTACTGCACGTGATGACGAAACAGCCAGAGGGTTTTATCATGTAGAAAGACATGTCACGCACGAGGGCCGAGAGGTAATCACGCATACCAAAGTGGATAGTATTACCACGGCAAAACTTTACGTTAACGGTATTTTGGGAGATACCGTCGACCGGGTCGCCTATCTGGGTGGTAGGCATACTGGCGCCGGCGAGTTCACGATTTTCTATAATCCCTCTGGTGGATTTGTTAAGGATTTGCTGCAATCTTTGCAAGGCAAGATTACCGGTTCAACGGTTGAATCACGAGAGCTTGCGGAAGGCTTGCAGAAAGGGCCTGAAACGTTACAGATTTATGCACATAGTCAGGGCGGCATCATTACCGCGAATGCACTGAATATGATTTCTCATTGCACCATTCGGGATTTCAGTAACTGGGAAGTTAATTGGCACAGCGCGGCGATTCACAAATCAACCGCGAGATCCGTCACCAGTACTCTGGGTATTGGTTTCAGCGAAGAAAACTGGTTGGTCAGTCCGTTCGATGCGGTGCCGCAGTTGGCTGGCTTCAATGCTCTGTCTAACCCGCTTTATGGCGCCTTAAGTATTATTGCCGTCCCGTCATTATTTATGGGTGAGCGTTATAGTTTCCATACGTTGCCGGCCGATACGCCGTTGTATGGCATCGAGTCGAAATAGGAGCGAGCATGTCTAGATTAAAAACAGGGTTGCCAGAGTATTTGTTGTTTGCATCGGTCGCGTTATTTGCCGTGGTTTTAGTCGGGGTTGTTGCGACTTTTGCGAATTCAAAATCCGCTGATAACGTGCCGCAGCAGCTTGCAATTCAAGATGCGGATACCAGCGGCGAAGATCAACAAAATCTCAATCCAGCGTGGCTGTCATCAGCCACGTTGGAGAAAGTTGTAGCACCATTGCCGAGTTTGTCTGTGCCTTCGCTGGTTGAGATAAACGACATGACACATTTTGCAGAACTGGAAGACCTCGCAGAGCGAACTGACCTGGATAGCGAGATGTTAGTCGTCGAATATGAGCCGGGTACGGTGCCAGCAGCGCTGGGCGATGCGCTATTTAATGAAACCGGTTTTACCCAGGATGACATGTGGCAACAGCAATCCGCAGACACTTATTTTTAACACGTCTATATTTATGAGCCCTTTGGCTCTGAAAATTTTTGACTATATCGCGTGGAACGTCCGCAACAAATAGACCTACGAATATAGGTAGAGAATAAGCGGTTCGCGCCCGTAAATTTAAATTAGTCTCGCGCTACGCTAATAGCTCGATTTTATCCGAAGCCCCAAAAGTATAATATATTTATACTTATCGACCATATAGTTCTACTATCATGGTTTTAGTGTCGCAAATATGTACGTTTCGTCAGCATAGGTGTTCGATTAATGCACTTATGAAAATGAAACAGGACACTATGAAACATTTAAATCAAAAACTACTAGCCGGCTTTTTAGTCGGGCTTATTACACTTTTCAGCGCGCCGGTTATGGCCAGCGGACTGATGGTTGCCAAGGGCAGTAGTTCGCCTTTGGAAATTCAGAATCATGCTGTCGCCGTTAGTATCGAAGACGGCTATGCCATAACCACCGTTGAAAATACTTTTTATAACTCGTCGGCACAGGATGTTGAAGCGGTCTATGAATTCCCGGTTCCGGAAAATGGTACCGTGGCGGAATTCTCCGTTCTAATTGACGGCCAATGGGTTATCGGAGAAGTAGTTGAAAAAGAGCGCGCCAAAAAACTCTATGAACAGGAAAAAGCTGCGGGTAGAGATGTCGGTATGGCGGAGAAAGTTTCGTTCTATCGCTTTGAAACCAGCGTGTCTCCAGTGCGCGCGCAGCAGAAAACCCAAACGCGTATTGTATATATGCAGCCGGCGGATATCAGTGGTGGTATTGGACGTTATGTTTATCCTCTTGAAGATGGAGGGACCGACGATCTCAAAAATTCTTTTTGGCAAAATGATAGTACCGTTCAAGGTAGCTTTTCGTTCGATCTGAAGTTGCGTTCTGGATACGCCGTAGACGCAGTGCGCGCACCAGCACATCCGCACGCGACTATCAGTAGTATCGACCAAAACTCATGGTCGGTGAACATCGGCAAGACCGGTACATCGGTGGCTGCGATTGTACCCGAGCAAGGAACTGAAGATGGTCGGGACGCCGCTTTTGCTGATCTCGCTATCGAAGAAAGCGAAGGTAGTAATAGCAGTCACTCAACTTTGAACCAGGATCTGGTGGTCTACTGGCGCTTGGCACCGAATCTTCCTGGTGCGATTGATTTAGTGACCCATCGGGAACCGGGTGAGCGCCGCGGTACTTTTATGCTTACGGTTACTCCTGGCATCGACTTACAAGAAATCACTGAAGGGCGAGACTGGGTATTTGTATTAGATCGGTCCGGCTCGATGTCGCACAAGTATCAGACTTTACTGGATGCGACCGGGCAGGCTTTACAAAAACTAAATACGAATGATCGGTTTCGAATCATTCTGTTTGATGATCAGGTCGAGGAAATCACGAAAAACTGGGTGACCGCGGATGAAATATCAGTGCGCGAAGTTAGCGCCAAGCTACAGCGCACCAATGTCGATGGTGGCACAAATTTATACGCGGGTTTAGAGCGGGCGATAAGAGCTCTCGATAGTGACCGTACCGCGAGTATTGTGCTGGTAACAGATGGTGTTGCCAACGTCGGTAAGACGCATCGAAAAGATTTTCTTGATCTGATGACATCACATGACGTTCGCTTGTTCACTGCGGTTATGGGTAACGGTGCCAACCGTCCAATGCTGGATAGCATGACCAGGGTTTCTCAGGGCTTTACCACGAGCGTTTCCAATAGCGATGACATTATCGGCGTATTGGTGAGTGCGATTGGAAAAGTAAAATATGAAGCGCTGCACGATGTTGACCTTTCGATCCAGGGTTTAAAAACGTCAGACCTGGTGCCAGAGCAGGCGACGACTTTGTATCGCGGTCAACAGATAGTGATGTTTGGCCATTACTATGGTGATGAAAAGGCCAAGATAACATTGTCGGCGAAAATTTCGGGCGAGAAAAAATCGTATTCATCGACTTTCGATTTTCCGAAAACGTCTACGAGCAATCCGGAAATCGAAAGACTGTGGGCGTATGCGAAGATTCAGGATCTAAAGAACCAGTCCGCCTACCTGGGTACGGACCTGGAAGATTACCGATCCGCAATTGCGCAAACGGCAGTGGAGTATGGTCTGGTTACTGACTACACCTCGATGATTGTAATGAGCGAGCAACGGTTTGAAGAAGAGGGCATAGCGCGGAATAACCGCGATCGCCGACTCAAAGAAACGAAAAGTGCTGAACAAC
>CAZUMV010000245.1:0-3135 GCA_964621435.1 uncultured Thiotrichales bacterium
TAGGTTCCCATTGCAGCGGATTGATGACGCACTTTAGTGATGCTGATGATCCCGACAGCCCCAAAACAATACAACAACAAAACGTGTTTGATACAGTTGCCCGACAATTCTCTTTACAGCGTTCGGCAGCTAATTCGGCAGCGATTCTGACAAAGCCGGAAACGCACTATGACTGGGTACGGCCCGGCATTATGTTGTACGGCGCTACGCCCTTGTTACAAGGCAACGGTGCTGATCTTGGATTGCAGCCGGCAATGACCTTTACGGCGCCGGTGGCTGCGGTAAAAGAACTGGCTGCTGGAGATGCTGTTGGATATGGCGGTGATTTCATTAGCCCAAAAGATATGACTATTGCTTGTGTTTCGGTTGGTTATGGTGACGGTTATCCGAGAGGTGTTCCCGAAGGGACTCCAGTGTTGATCAATGGCGTAAACTGCAGTTTAGTGGGGTCTGGAGCAATGCCGGGTTGGAGATACAGCGCTCCTTTGGGGGCCTGAGTTGCCGGTAGAAGATTTGTCAAATAGCTTGAATACGCTGAGCTACTCATTGTTGTGCGGTGTCGGCTAATGTTTCATCGTCGTTCCAGCTACCTTTGCGACATAGACCGATAAAGTCACAGTGTTTGCAAATGTCCTCATGTCCCCAAGCCGGCAAGTCGGCACCTTTTTTCATGAGTTTCAGAACGTCAGCCAAACGCGTTTGCGCGCGCTCAATGAGATCATCAGGTGCAATCCTGATCTCCCCGAAAGTTTTTTTATTGCCGACATATAAATATAGCAAGTCCGTAATACCGTCAACCAGCATGCCATAGGTAAGTAGTTGCACATCTTCGCCGGCCATTATTTTGGCTTTGCTGCTCTTTTGGCCAGTTTTATAATCAATGACTGCAGATTGATCTTGTTGTACGTCAATTCTGTCCAGAATGCCGGTAATTTTGGTCATGCCGGTGGCGTTTTCTTCATGGCTCTGCTCAAGCGCGTTGATAGCCCAATTTTTTTCTTGCCAGTTTAATTGCCAGTTGATGTATTCGGGGATTATGCTGTTCCACGTATGCCACCACCCATGATTCATTATTTGTTGTTCCAGAATGGGCTCAAAGACCTCCTTGCTAATGCTGCTTAAATTGGCAATAGCCGAGTTTTGATTTTTTATGATTGGGACTCTGCTATGAAATTCTTGCAGACAGCGGTGCACGAGTTTACCAAAATCAACTTTTCGAAATTCTGCATTAACGGTCTCCCATGCGCTAATTCCTAAAACCGAAGTTGAAAAGAACTTGTAAGGGCAGTCTATTAAAGTCTGATGTTTACTCGCAGACATTTTTTTCGGGAGGTCGGATTCCGCCATGTTGGCGCGCGTTTGTGGTTTTCTTTGTGGCAATGGAAAGTCATCGTCAATTGCCGGCTCGGCGATTTTTTTCCGAACGGTTTGTAGTTGCCAGGTTTGATACAGAGATTCATTCCATACGGTCTTGTGAAAACTTTCGAGAACGGTAATCCAGGGCGAGGGTAATTGCGGACCGCGCGCAGTCTCGCTCGTATAGGTCAAAAGGACCTCTGGCGCCGCCTGCAATAAACGCCTGAATCTGGTTTGAATTATGTCACGATTCTTGCTCCAGTTTCGTAAGCCAAGTTCATAGCGCACATCATTATTAAATATACCCTGACGTGCAGGTTTCTTTGGCAGGGCGTTTTGATCGCAGCCAGCGATAATAACGGCATCAAAATTGCCGAGTATGCTTTGTTGATAATTTGATATTGTAACGCCGCCCGCATTTAAGTCCGGGCGGAAATTGTGAGTTTCCATAGCGCGCCCAAACCAACCTCGAAAGTCGGTCCAGCTAATCTTGAGATCGCGCTGCGCCAGACCTTGACGCATGTCTTCCAGTTCTTGAAGAATACGACGGCCGGCGGGATCGTCATCGAGTACCCGGTCTAAGCCAAGTATTTCAAAGCTTGCTCGCGTTGCTTGAATGAATTCCTTTGCATCATGTTGCCGGCCGTCGCATAAAATCAATAGAGGATCGGCGGCTTTATCTAAACGCTTCAAGACCGCGCTAATCTCGGTAAGATGCTCTCGTTCATTTTGCGAGCACCGGTATTGTTCAATGCTTTCCAGATAATCGGGAATAGAAAAGTAAATTTTTTCCTGGGCAATAATGTGTTTTTCGAAAACCAGTAACGACTTTAACTGTGAATCGGTTAGTTGCAAGAAACCAGATTTTAGTAAGTCTAGCAAGTGCAGTGAATGAAAGTCATTTTCGATTGACAGCAGCCAATGCTCAACCGTGCCGGCAGATCGGGTCGTTGATAACGGCCAGCCGGCGGAATCATGGATTTCCAGCGCAGCCCGATCGAGCAGGGCACTGACACGGCGCGCAAGTAGTCGGTCTTCCGTAACTACGGAAATCCGTTGTTTTCCTTCTATTAGCCACTGCCGTATTTGCAGGTCAATCACAGCTGCTTCTTCTTCTCGATTTCCAGTTGCGACCATTGCTATATCGGCGCACGGAGAGTGTTGATGCTTCGCGCGAAATTGCGATGCTCGTTCTAACAATGAAGATTCTTCATATTGGAACGCGGCGTCTAGAAAATTGGTTAGAACCGGATATTCAGAGTTTGTATTTTCCTTAGTCGTTACGCTACTCATGAATTGTGTGGCATGCAGCCAGCTGCAATCGTTTAGTGTTTGCAGTTCCAGCGTGGTTAAAGAGTCCATGCCGACTAAATAGATATGAGTATGTTTTTGCTCCTGCTCGAGCATGTTTTGCAAAGCGTTTCTGTACAGAGTGTTGCGATCAGTTACGCCTTCTTGTTGTAGATGCTGGTCTCGAGCTTGCCACAATATCTGGATTTTCTGTGCATCGGCACTAAAATTACTTAACAGATTATTGCCTTGTTGAAATTGTTCAAGAAAATTATGGGTATCGAATGTGCTCAAGTTTAGCTCATCAAAAAACGCCAAAAGCTCGTCTGCCAAAGACCAACTATGAATACCAGTACCGAATACCTCAGGGTGCTCTCTAAGCACCTCGACCATCATTAACTCGCGGCCGTGATTATTGATTAGCGGCAGAGGGTTTTCGATTTGTTCACAGGCCCATTGCCGCAGCGTCAGCATACGAGGCGGGATTAA
>CAZUMV010000245.1:3145-4419 GCA_964621435.1 uncultured Thiotrichales bacterium
TATTATCCAACAGTGTTTTGCGCAGCTCTTTACCGTGCACCAGGTCGGGTAGAATGACGGTTGTTTGCCCGAGATCAGGCAGGTCGTCGGCGTGCTTGCTTAAAATATGTTTGGCAAGCTCGCTTAGCGGATCCAGGTGTCGATCAACATCAATCCGCTTCAGCATGATTTGGATCTAGCGTTTCAGTATTGGCGTTCTTGTATTAACGTTCCAGAAGTTCAAGCTTATTGGGTTTTCCATCCCAATCTTCGGCATCAGCAGGCGCTTCTTTTTGTACCGTAATAACCGGCCATGCGGCTGACAGTTCGGCATTCAGTTCGATAAAGTGGTGTTGATCTTCCGGTAAATCTTCTTCATCAAAAATTGCATCTATCGGGCACTCCGGTACGCACAGTGTGCAGTCGATACACTCATCAGGATCAATCACCAGGAAATTAGGTCCCTCGTGAAAACAATCGACCGGGCAGACCTCAACGCAATCGGTATGCTTACATTTAATGCAGTTTTCGGTGACAACAAATGTCATGGGTATTGATCTCCAAAATCGAACTTTGTGAGCGGCATTGTACCTGAATTTTAATAAAGAAATAACCCGTTAATGTGGCCCTGCGTGACGCAAGTCGAGATTATTAATCGAGGTGTTTTCTCAATTTATATAGCGCTTCAAGGGCTTGTTTTGGTGTTAATTCGTCGGGTTCAATAGCAGCGAGTTTACTGACAATTGCGTCGCTTTTGAGGGTTTGACTGTCCACACCGGAATTGACCGGCGCGGTGTTTGGCGTGTGATCAGCGAATAAACCTAACTGCGGTGCTGGTCCATTAGCAAGCGACTGTGCTTCAAGTTCAGCGAGCTTATTTCGCGCATTGGCAATAACGGCGGCCGGGAGCCCCGCGATTTTGGCTACTTGTAGACCGTAGCTTTGATTAGCCGCACCAGCCTTTACTTTGTGCATAAAGACAATTTCTTCGCCATGCTCAACTGCGTCGAGATGGACGTTGCTACAACTCGGATACTTGCCGGGCAGCGCGGTCAATTCAAAGTAATGGGTCGCAAACAAGGTTATCGATTGATTGTGTTTTGCCAGTTGCGAGGCGCAGGCCCACGCCAGTGAGAGGCCATCAAAAGTGCTGGTACCTCGTCCTACTTCATCCATCAGGACCAAACTTTTGCTGGTCGCATTGTGTAGAATATTCGCTGCTTCAGTCATTTCTACCATAAAGGTCGATCTGCCAGAGGCCAGATCATCCGCGGCGCCAATCCGGGTAAAAATTT
>CAZUMV010000246.1:0-4407 GCA_964621435.1 uncultured Thiotrichales bacterium
CGTGCCGGTTCGACTCCGGCCATCGGCACCAACATTTTAAAGGACCGTTAATTCCGGGTGCTTGAAAAGGAAAGCATTTGTCTGGGCAGTGTTCTCTGCGCTACAAAAAACCGCTTGAATCCCTGCTTCGTGAACATTGTCAGGCGCTGGCATTCATTGCGACCTTAAAATGACTACTTTCCGGCTATATATTGCTGCATGGATTCGCCACAGCCCAGTATTTTTCAGGTAGAATAGGCGCCGGACTCAGGCTGTGTTTTTTTACCAAAAACGACTATATATGCTCGAACAATACTTTCCAATTCTAATGTTTATTGTCATCGCGCTCGGCTTAGGCGGCGTAATGATCGGTTTAGGTATGCTAATTGGTGATCGCCAGCCTGGCGAAGCCAAGGATTCTCCATACGAATGTGGTTTTGAGGCCTTTGAAGACTCGCGGATGAAGTTTGATATCCGATTCTATCTGGTCGCGATTTTATTCATAATTTTTGATTTGGAAATTGCCTTTTTGTTTCCGTGGGCGGTCGTGCTTGATCAAATAGGAATTTATGGTCTCGTTTCAATGGCGATATTTCTCGGTATTTTGATTGTTGGATTCATCTATGAGTGGAATAAGGGGGCGTTAGAGTGGGAGTAGACGAAACTCAGAATCAGGGGTTTGTTACCACCAGCGTTGACGGTTTAGTGAAGTGGGCCAGGACTGGTTCGTTGTGGCCAATGACTTTCGGGCTTGCTTGTTGTGCAGTCGAGATGATGCATGCTGGCGCGGCGCGCTACGATCTGGATCGCTTTGGCGTTATTTTTCGGCCTAGTCCCAGGCAATCCGACGTAATGATCGTGGCGGGAACTTTGTGCAACAAAATGGCGCCCGCACTGCGTAAGGTTTACGACCAAATGCCGGAGCCGCGTTGGGTGATTTCGATGGGTTCTTGCGCTAATGGTGGTGGCTATTACCATTATTCCTATTCGGTTGTGCGTGGTTGTGATCGTATCGTTCCAGTAGATATCTATGTCCCGGGTTGTCCACCGACTGCGGAGGCTTTGATGTTTGGCGTTATTCAGCTGCAAAATAAAATAAAAAGAAAAAATATAATCGAGCGCTAGGAATGAGAGAACCAGCAACAATAGCGACTGATTTACAGGGTCGATTCAAAGAACACTTGCGCGCTAGTGAAGTATCGCAAGGTCAGGTTGTGTTGACCGTAAATGCGGACAGTTTGATTGAAATCGCTACCGTACTGCGTGATGAGTTTGGCTATGAGATGTTGGTCGATCTGGCGGGGGTCGATTATTTGCAGTACGGCGTCGCTGAATGGCAAACAGAAGATGCTAGTGGCGCTGGATTTAGTCGCGCCGTAGAGCCAGCGACCGCCGGTCATTTCACATTTTCCGACGCGCCTGATCAGGCCAGCGATATGGAAGATCGTTTTGCGGTTATATATCAGTTGCTGTCAATTCAACATAACGATCGGGTTACGTTAAAACTCTTTTGTGAAAACAATGATTTTCCGGTTGTGCCCTCGGTTGTATCTATATGGAACAGTGCTAATTGGTATGAGCGGGAGTGTTTTGATTTGTTTGGTATCGCTTTTGACGGTCATCCTGATTTGCGTCGTATTCTTACTGACTATGGTTTTGTTGGGCATCCTTTCCGCAAAGACTTCCCGCTGACCGGTCACGTTGAAATGCGTTATGACGCTGAGCAAGAGCGTGTAATTTACCAGCCGGTTACTATCGAGCCGCGCGTATTGGTACCGCGTGTTATTCGTAACGACCATCGTTATATCGATGAAGAAGCTGTTGCTGAGGCTCGCGCCGCTGCCGATGCCGCTGCAGCGCAGGCTGAGGAAGAGAGTTAATGCCTGAGATCAAAAACTTTACCTTAAACTTTGGACCGCAGCATCCGGCGGCGCATGGGGTTTTGCGCCTGATATTGGAAATGGATGGTGAAGTCATTGAACGAGCCGATCCGCATGTGGGTTTACTCCATCGTGGTACCGAAAAGCTCGCCGAGAGTAAGCCATACAACCAGAGCATTGGTTACATGGACCGGCTGGATTATGTCTCGATGATGTGTAACGAGCACGGCTATGTACTGGCGATTGAAAAGATGCTTGGAATTGAAGCACCGGAACGCGCCCAATATATAAGAGTGATGTTTGACGAGATTACCCGCATCTTGAATCATCTGATGTGGATCGGCGCACATGGTCTGGATGTTGGTGCCATGGCAGCCTTCTTATATGCCTTCCGTGAGCGCGAGGATTTAATGGACGCTTACGAAGCAGTGTCTGGCGCTCGCCTGCATGCGACCTACTATAGACCCGGCGGCGTTTACAGAGACCTGCCCGATAGTATGCCCAAATATACCAAGACCAAGTGGCGCAAGAAGTCCGAGGTTGAGCGCCTGAATAAAGTTCGTGATGGAAGTTTACTGGACTTTCTGCAAGATTTTACCGAGCGGTTTCCGAAGTGTGTGGATGAGTATGAAACCCTGCTGACTGATAACCGGATTTGGAAACAACGCACGGTGGGTATCGGGGTTGTGTCTCCGGAGCGCGCTATGCAACTTGGTTTTACCGGCCCGATGTTACGGGGTTCAGGTGTTGAGTGGGATTTGCGACGCAAACAACCCTATGAAGTTTATGACCAACTGGACTTCAAAATTCCCGTTGGTACCAACGGTGATTGCTATGATCGCTACCTCGTGCGAGTCGAAGAGATGCGTCAGTCCAATGAAATTATTCGCCAATGTATCGCCTGGTTAAAAGCAAACCCGGGTCCGGTTATGGTTGGCGGGAATAAGGTTGCGCCGCCGTCTCGTACTGATATGAAAGGTGATATGGAATCACTTATCCACCATTTCAAACTATTTACAGAAGGCTATTGTATTCCGGCCGGAGAAGTTTACACCGCCATTGAACATCCCAAAGGAGAATTTGGCTGTTTGCTGATTTCGGATGGCGCTAACAAGCCTTATCGACTGAAAATTCGTGCGCCCGGTTTTGCGCATTTGTCGGCTCTGGATGAAATGGTTCGAGGTCATATGTTGGCCGATGTTGTTGCGGTTATTGGTACGCAAGATATTGTTTTCGGAGAGATTGATCGCTAATGACTGATGCTACTACCAGCAAGGCCAGCCGTTTAAGTGCGACCTTGTGTAAAGAAATAGATCTGGAGCTGGAAAAGTTTCCTGCAGACCAGCGCCAATCGGCAGTGCTTGGAGCACTGCGCGCTGTCCAGCATCATGATCCGCAGCACTATTTATCACCCGAGATGATGGACGCTGTAGCTGAGTATATTGGTATGCCCGAAATAGCAGTTTATGAAGTGGCGAGTTTTTACTCAATGTACAACCTTGAGCCGGTCGGAAAACATGAGATATCGGTGTGCACCAATGTCTCTTGTATGTTGCGTGGTTCGGATCAAATCGTTGCACATCTCGAAGATCGCTTGAAAATCAGGTTGGGCGAGACTACGTCGGATGGCAAAATCTTTTTGAAAAAAGAGGAGGAATGCCTGGCGGCTTGTTGCGGCGCGCCGATGCTGCAAGTTGATCATGTCTATCACGAGCATTTAACCATCGAAAAAATTGACAAGCTTCTTGAAAAGCTTGGAGCTGATCATGACTAACGAAGTTTGTTTTAATACATTGAAGTTTGATGACCAGCGATATAGCTATGAGCACTATGTCGAGCTTGGTGGTTACGAGGCCTGGAACAAAGTCCTGAAGGGCGAGTTGGATCAAGAAGGTATTATCGAAATTCTTAAGGCATCTAATTTGCGCGGCCGCGGCGGTGCAGGTTTCCCGACCGGCTTAAAGTGGAGCTTTATGCCTCGCAATGCACCCGGGCAAAAATATATCGTTTGTAATTCTGACGAGTCAGAACCCGGCACATGTAAAGACCGTGACATTTTGCGTTTTAATCCGCACGCTTTGGTAGAAGGCATGGCGATTGCCGGTTATGCCATTGGCGCGACTGTCGGTTACAACTATATGCGTGGCGAATTTCTGGATGAGCCAAGTCAGCGCTTTGAACAAGCGGTTAAGGAGGCTTATGAGAAAGGTTGGTTGGGAAAGAAAATTCAGGGTACAGACATTGATTTTGATTTGTATCCGACACTTGGTGCGGGAGCCTATATTTGTGGCGAAGAAACTGCATTACTAGAGTCTTTAGAAGGTAAAAAAGGTCAGCCGCGATTCAAACCGCCATTCCCCGCCGGCTATGGTTTGTACGGCAAGCCGACGACAATCAACAATACGGAGTCTTTATCATCGGTTCCGATCATTATTCGCAAAGGTGCTGAGTGGTTCAGTGGCATGGGAGTTGAGCGTTCCGGTGGCGAGAAACTCTTTTCAGTTTCCGGGCATGTGAATAACCCGGGTAATTTTGAGGTCCCTTTAGG
>CAZUMV010000247.1:0-4370 GCA_964621435.1 uncultured Thiotrichales bacterium
TTGTTCGTCAGTAAGATTCAAGTCAGCAGCGACCCGATTGTAGCGACTATAAGATGCGCTATGACAACCCATGCAGTAGTTAACAAAATACTTCATGCCGCGCTGCAGCGATTTTTCACCCAGGTTAACTGTGTGCTTCTCATCAGGCCCGGTGTTACCGCTAGCAGCCATCGCGAACTGTGGCGACAATGTCAGGCAAAGTAACAATATTAGAATAGTTTTTATGTTCATTAGTGCGCCACCGTGATCCGTTCAGGTACAGGTTTTTCTTTATTTAGCCGAGGAGCAAACATCGTACCCAGCAATGTTAAAGCCAGATAAAGTAAAGGTAATACCAAGAGAGTAAATACGTAACCACGCTGCTCGTCTACCAGACCACTGAATCGCAATGCGTCCAGGACAATGATTAATACCATCAAGCCCCCGAATAATATCCACGTGAAATTAGCACTGCGCGGCCTTGAGTAGAACCACAAGACCACAAAGAACAAGAAGTACATTTCTGTCAAGCGCAACCCGAGCTCGGAATAAAGTGGTGAAACCGGCTTCACGCCCAAGTACCCTAAAATCACGAATACTACCGCAAAGATCAAAATATTGATCTTGTGTAATGCGGTTCGATAGCGCCAGGATTTAATCGGATTCTTATCAATCCATGGCAAAAAGAACAATACAAAAATCGCACCGCCCATGGCCAATACACCACCAAATGGATGTGGCACCGCCCTCAATACGGTATAGAACGGTGTGAAATACCACACAGGCGCGATGTGCTCCGGCGTCTTAAGCGGGTCAGCAGGCACGAAATTGGCATATTCAAGGAAGTAACCACCCATCTCCGGAGCGAAAAATACGACCCCAAAGAAAAACAAGAAAAATACCGAGAGGCCCATGAGATCATGCACGGTGTAATACGGGTGGAATGGAATACCATCTTTAGGAATGCCATCCGGACCCTTGTTCTTCTTGATTTCCACGCCATCAGGGTTGTTTGATCCGACTTCGTGTAACGCCAGAATGTGAGCGACCACCAAGCCGACGATGGCCAGCGGAATCGCTATAACATGCAAGGCGAAAAATCGATTGAGCGTGGCATCGGAAATAACATAGTCACCGCGAATCCAGATCGATAAATCTTCACCTATAAATGGTATGGCACCAAACAGGTTGATAATAACCTGCGCACCCCAAAATGACATTTGCCCCCAAGGTAGCAAGTAACCCATAAAGCCTTCGGCCATCAAGGCAACGTAAATGAGCATACCGAAAATCCACAGTAATTCGCGCGGGCCTTTGTATGATCCGTAAATAAGCGCTCTAAACATATGCAGATAAATTACGACGAAGAATGCTGATGCACCGGTCGAGTGCATATACCGCACTAACCAACCACCAGGCACGTCTCGCATAATATATTCGACGGAGGCGAAGGCCAGATTTGCGTCCGGTTTATAGTGCATGGTCAAGAAAATTCCGGTAATGATCTGCAAGACCAAAACCACGAGCGCTAACGACCCGAAGAAATACCAGAAATTGAAATTTTTCGGCGCATAGTATTTCGACACATGCTCTTCCCACATCTTGGTCGCGGGGAAACGCTCATCGATCCAAGTCATCAACTTGCTCATGCCGCCACCTCATCCGCACCGATCAAAACCAGTGAATCCGAAATATACGCATACGGTGGCACAACTAAGTTAGTACCGGCTGGAGAGCTGGAAGTCACCCGCCCGGCGATATCAAAATTTGATCCGTGGCAGGCACAATTCCAGCCACTCTTGAGTGCAGTATCCATTTTAGGCACAAACGCCGGTGAACAACCAAGATGGGTGCAGATTCCAACTAACACCAACAAGTTTTTATTTTGCTCGCGGGCACGATATTGATTACGGGCATAGTCGGGTTGGACTGCTTTCTTACATTGCGGATCTTTAAGCTGATTATCATTAGCGCCAAGCGTCGCCAGCATTTCATCAGTGCGATTGACCAAAAATACCGGTTTGCCGCGCCATTCAACCGTAAGTTGGGCACCCGCTTCAATCTTGCTAATATCTGCTTCAACCGGTGCGCCGGCGGCCAAAGCTCTCTCGCTCGGCGCCATAGAACCTAAAAACTGCGCGCCTAAAGCAACCGCGCCAGCCGCGCCTACTACTGAAGTGGCACCTAATAAAAACCGCCTTCTCGGTACATCAACGTCGTGTTCATCCGTTACCGTAGGATTATCTGAACCTGCAGACATTGTCTCTCCTGGAAATAAAAATTTTCAAATTTGATAAAAATATCGACCCGCAGCGCCCCCATTGGATTCAGCCTGCATGATCGGCGCGTATTATAGCCTAATTAGGAAAGACTGTGGTGTGCAAAATCATCTAAATGCAGGTTTTGGTGCTCTCGGGACAGGCAAATTAAATCGGATTGTCAATATCCATAAATTCGTGCTGTAAATCGAATTTTTTCGCTATTTCCGCCCCTAATAGCTGCACCCCGTAGCGTTCGGTAGCATGATGCCCGGCCGACAGATAGTGAATACCGCTTTCGCGGGCCAAATGGACGGTTTGCTCGGAAATTTCGCCACTGAGATAAGCATCTGCACCCGCCGCAATAGCCTGCTCCATATAATCTTGCGCGGCGCCCGTACACCACGCAATATTTTTGATTTTCCGGCCATCACCGTTGATTAGAAGCGGTTTGCGAGACAAGCACTTATCCACATGCGCCGCAAAATCGACCGCGCTCATCGGGCTCGCAAGATGGCCGATATTACCAATACCTGCAGCATTCAACGGCGCATCAACGATAAGCTCCAACTGCTTCGCCAAGCCCGCGTTATTGCCAAATTCCGGATGGGCATCCAGAGGCAAATGATAGGCCAGCAGGTTTATGTCATGCTGCAACAGCGTCGCAATTCGTCGGCGCCGGATACCGGTTATGGCCGGCGGATCACTTTTCCAAAAGTAGCCATGGTGAACCAGGACCATATCGGCGTTTTTCTCGACTGCCATGTCCAATAACGCCTGTGAAGCGGTCACCCCGCTTATGATCTTGTTAACTTCCTGCGTTCCCTCAACTTGCAAGCCATTGGGGCAATAATCCTTGAAACTACTACTCTGCAGCAAGGTATCTGTATAATGTACGATCTCTGTTAATGTGCTCATTACGGGATAATAACAACTTTTTAATGGAACCGTAGCTGTGGGTAAACACGCTCTATTTATTTTCCAGATGATTGCGCTGGGCCTGGCGATGGCTCTGGTAGCTGTATTTGTACGTCCGGATCTGGTCGGTGGCGGCCAAAACGTGGTCGAAGTAAAGAGCAGTGAAACCCCGAAAATCTACGGTGGCCGCGTCAGTTATGCGGGCGCCGTTGGCAATGCGGCACCGGCAGTAGTCAATATCACCACCAGCAAGGTCGTCATTCGCGAAAGCCAACCACGTAATTGGAGCGAGTACTTTCAAAGGCAGCGTGGCATCGCTGGCCGACCGGAATTGGATCAAGCGCAGAATCTGGGCTCTGGCGTTATTGTAGATTCCAAAGGTTACATTCTTACCAGTAGCCACGTGATCGCGGGTGCAGATGATATTCGCGTCAGCCTTGCCAACGGCAACACCTATGACGCCAAAGCTCTGGGTTCTGACCCAGATACGGATATCGCAGTATTGAAAATTGATAGTGGTATGGCGTTGAGTAGTATTGTGACTGGTGATTCTGGTGACCTAGAAGTCGGCGACGTGGTTTTGGCAATAGGCAATCCATTTAACATCGGCCAAACTGTTACTCAAGGGATTATTAGTGCGACCGGTAGAAACCAGTTAGGACTGAACACCTATGAAGATTTTATCCAGACGGACGCCGCAATCAATCCAGGGAATTCCGGCGGCGCGCTGATCAACGCATTTGGGCAACTGGTCGGTATTAATACTGCAATTTACGGGGTCGACTCCTCTTTGGGCATTGGTTTTGCGATTCCGGTAAATCTCGCCAAAGACGTGATGAAGCAAATCATCGAAAACGGTCAGGTCATCCGTGGCTGGCTGGGCGTCAGTGTTGATGGACCAACAATACAGGACCAAAGCGGTCGGGCGATCGGCGTACAGCTTAATACCGTCAATGAAGATGGCCCGGCATTTGCGGCCGGACTGCGAGCCAATGACGTGATTACCTCGATCGGCGACGTGCAAATGGATGATGTGTTAACCGCGCTTAACCTGATTGCAACCACTGCGCCTAACGAAGAGCTCAATATCCGCGGTATTCGCGGCCTCGGTACTGCTGCACCAACCCCTTTTGAAACCAAGGTGATGGTAGGCGTACGACCTTTGCAGCTGAATGGCCCTGAATAAACCAGAAATAAAACTTAGCAGCAATATAC
>CAZUMV010000248.1:0-4311 GCA_964621435.1 uncultured Thiotrichales bacterium
CGGCCAGCGCCACCCTTTCATGATTCAACTGCGAGGTAATAATTTTCCAGCCACCGTCAACGTCACCCATCACGCGGTTCATGGGCACGCGAATATTGTCGTAATAGGTCAGATTGGTTTCGACTTCTGCGACCGTATTAATGGCTGAAAAACTATAGCCTGGATCGTTGGCATCGACGATCATCAAGGTAATACCATCTGACGGCCGCTTGACGTCTTTATTGGTTCGGGTTGCCAGCCACACATATTCGCAGTCATGTCCGGAGCTGGTGTAAATCTTGCTGCCGTTAACAACAAAGTCATCACCATCTCTGACTGCAGGCAAACTTAAAGAGGCTAAGTCGGTACCGGAGCCTGCCTCAGTATAACCAATGGCAAAAATACATTTACCAGCTGCGATCTTCGGCAAGAAAAAATCTTTTTGCTCGTCAGTGCCAAATTGCATCATCGCAGGGCCAACGGTATTGATAGTCACCAATGGGAACGGCGTATGAAATTGCCACGCTTCTTCAAACAGAATGAGCTGTTCTAAAGCCGTGTAATTCTTCCCACCATATTCTTCGGGCCACCCGAGCGTTAAGACACCATCACTACCCAGCCGTTCGATGATGTCGCGAAACACCGGCCCACCTTCGGTGCCGATAACCTGAGCTCTGACTTCAGGTGTCATTATCTTGCGAAAATACTCACGGAGCTCGAGTCGCAGTTCTTGCTGTTCTTTGGTATAGCGAGTGTCCATCAACGTGCCTGTATTGACCTTGAAAGTGTATTTTGCAATGATAATGCATAATTCGGAGGCTGTACAATACCGGTACCCATAAATACATGATAACCGGCACAATTCTAAAGAGGTAACAGAGCCGATGTCGAGCCTTGACCCAACACTCGAAGAGATTCGCGAAAAATATACCAATCAAAGACTTGGGCCATATATCGCATGGAATACTGTGAGCCGCACACAAGTCTGGCAGTGGTGTGCGGCGATGGGCGACGACAATCCTTTGTATCAGGCAGACGACACCGTTGTCGCCCCGCCAACCATGCTGCAAAGCTGGACCATGCGTGATGTTCACGGCAAATACGCACCCGGTTCGACCGAGCAAAACGTTTATGCCGTTATGGGCGCGTTTGATGATATTGGCTATTCGGCTACGGTGGCTGTTAGCTATGACCAAACTTATCATCACTATCTTGAGGAAGGTGATCTGGTGCAAAGCTATACCGAGATCGTCAATATTACCGATAAGAAAACGACCGGCTTGGGCGAAGGTTATTTCGTTACCGAGCAAACGCAATACTATCGGCAAAACGAACAGGTATCGGAACAGTTGATTGGCGAAGCCTCTGTCACCTACTTCAAATACGCTCCACCAGAACAAGCACCGGGCGCTGGAAGCAATGCTGGAGGCATTCAAAAAATCGAACGTATCCGGCCGGTGGAAAACCACGATTCCAAACATTTTTGGCAAGGTTTACGGGATGGCAAACTACTGATCCAACGCTGCACCAATTGTCAGCGTACCCGGCACCCTCCGCAACCGATGTGCGAGGCGTGCCAGAGTTTGGAGTGGGACACGATTGAATCGAAATGCGAAGGCCGCATTTATAGTTATACGGTGATGCACTATCCCGAAATTCCGCCTTTCGATTATCCTAACGCGATTGTGTTGGTTAATCTGGATGAAGGCGTACGCATTGCGTCGCAACTTACAGGCACCAAACCGGACGATATTGAAATTGGCGCACGTGTAAAAGCCACGCTACAGGAAGTGCAGGATGGTATGACATTACCAGTGTTCAGGGTGGTCAAATGACTATGCCCAACACTGCAGTCGGTACCGAATTGCCCACCCTGGATATTCCCATAACGCCACGTCAAATTGTTTCCGGCGCCATCGCTTCGCAAGATTTTGAAAACGTGCATCACGACAAAGCAGCTGCGCAAGCCGCGGGCACGCCCGATATTTTTATGAACATACTAACCACCAACGGTCTTGTCGGGCGTTACCTGACTGACTGGGCAGGTAAAGACTGTCGCATTAAACGCATCCAACTCAAATTAGGCGCGCCTAATTTTCCGGGCGACACTATGGTGTTAAGCGGCGAGATTATTGCTAACGAGAATGACTTGATTGAAATTTCGTTTAAAGGCAAAAACGGTATGGGTAATCATGTTAGCGGAACGGCTCAGATTATCTTTGCAGGAGACGCAACATGATTGCTGCCCGGCAACCGGTCATTGTTGGTATTGGCGCGACCGAGTTTTCGAAAAACTCGGGCCGCAGCGAAATGCAACTGGCGGTAGAGGCGGCGCTGGCCGCAGTTAAGGATTCCGGCATCTCCGGTGCTGACATTGATGGCATGGCGACCTTCAGCATGGACAATAACTGGGAAATTGAAGTGCACCGCATGCTCGGCGGCAAAGAGCTTAAATTTTTCGCAAGAACCGAATACGGTGGTGGTGGCGCGGTCGGGCCTTTTGCGCACGCCTACAGCGCTCTTCTCAGCGGTCAAGCAGAGAACATAGTGATCTACCGCGCCATGAACGAGCGATCCGGCTTGCGTTTTGGCGGTGGCGAAATCATGAGCATGAATGCGCTTAACCCGGATATGATTCATTTCAGCCACTACTTCCCTTCCGGCTTCATGACCCCGGCGAGCTGGATTGCAATGTCGGCGCGACGCTACATGCATCAATACGGTGCCACCTCTGAAGACTTTGGCAGAATTGTCGTTGGCCTCCGTGATTTTGCCGCAACCAACCCCGAGGCGTTTTACTTTGAACGTCCGATTACGCTGGAAGATCATCAAAATTCCAAATTGATCGCCGACCCGTTGCGTAAAGATGATTGCTGTCAGGAAAGCGACGGCGCGGTCGCTTTTGTGCTCACCACAGCTGAACGCGCCAGAGATCTGGACAATACAGCAATTGAAATTGCCAGCGTCCGTCAGTGCGCGGTACCAAGTTCGCGCCAGGTAACCCCGTTTTACGGTGATGATATTGCACACTTTCCCGAGTTTGAAGCGCTGGTTGATGACTTATACGGAGTGGCTGGTGTTAGCCCTGATGATATTGATGTCGCGTGTTTATATGATCATTTCTCGCCCGCGATTTTACCGCAGCTGGAAACCTTTGGTTTTTGTCCTCGTGGTGAAGGCAAAGACTTCGTTAAAGACGGACACATAGCGCGCGATGGTAAATTGCCGGTGAACACCAATGGCGGGCAAATTGGCGAGGCATATATTCATGGGCTAAACGGTATTGCAGAAGTGGTCCGGCAAATGCGCGGCACTTCCGTGAATCAGATCGATTCGGCTGATTGCGCACTGGTCACCGCCGGCGCCGGCGTGCCGACCGGCGCTGCGATCTTCAAGAAAACTAACGCGTAAAATATGTCGGTTAGCAAACGCCACTCCTATTACGCGCTATTCGTCCTAACCCTGGCGTATGTCTTTAATTATCTGGATCGCACCCTACTCTCGATACTGATTGAGCCTATTAAAAACGAGTTCGGCGCAAGCGATACTATGATGGGCTTCCTGGGCATGTCTTTCGCGGTCTTTTATGCCACGCTCGCATTACCTTTGGCGAGTTACGCTGATCGCAGCGTACGCCGAAATATACTCGCATGGGCTGCGGGTATCTGGAGCGTGATGACCGTCTTGTGCGGTTACGCTGGTAGCTATATGCAATTGCTCATGATACGGATCGGCGTAGCGGTCGGCGAAGCTGGTGGTGTACCACCCTCACAATCGCTGGTTGCAGATTATTTCCCGGCGAAAAACCGCGCGACCGCGATGGCCATATTCTCCAGCGGAAGCTTTATCGGCACCTTGCTTGCGATGGTGCTAGGGGCATGGATAGCCCAAACCTATGGCTGGCGCCAGGCGTTTATCGTCATTGGCGCACCGGGCGTATTACTTGCGCTCATCATTCGCTTTACTATCAAGGAGCCTGAGCGCGGCGCTTTTGACCAAGCCAAGTCTAACGATCAAGACCACACAAGCTTCGCAGGAGGCATTAGCGAATTCTGGCAAAACGTGAAGAGGCTAAGCGCGTTGCGCTGGGCCATGGCTGGTATGGCTATCGCTGGCATGGCAGGTTACGGCATCGGCTTTTGGGCGATACCGTTCCTGATGCGGGTGCACGAGCTTTCGCTTATGCAAGCCGGCATTATGATTGGCATGCTCGGCGTCATCACCGGGCTGTTCGGGTCTTTACTTGGTGGCTGGCTGACAGACCGGTTAAGCAACAAAGATCAAAAATGGTTGCTGTTAATACCAGCACTTAGTTTACTTAGTTCGTTACCA
>CAZUMV010000249.1:0-4309 GCA_964621435.1 uncultured Thiotrichales bacterium
CAATCTGGATGAAGGAGCGGCTGCGACGTTGCGGTATCCGCAGTTTAAGTGCAATTGTTGATATCGGAAACTATGTCATGTTGGAGCTGGGGCAGCCGATGCATGCTTTTGATGCCGATAAGCTTGACGGTGGAATCGTAGCAAGAATGGCCCATGCGGATGAAAAACTCACGCTCCTCGACGGCCAAGATATTAAGTTAACGTCTGACACTTTAGCGATCGCGGATCAATCTGGTGCGATAGCATTGGCTGGGATAATGGGGGGCTTATCTACCGCAGTAACCACAGAAACCAAGAACCTCTTTCTAGAGGCAGCTTACTTTACTCCAGAGACGATGGCTGGCAAAGCACGTCAGTATGGCTTACATACTGATGCCTCGATGCGTTTTGAGCGTGGCGTCGATTATATGCATTCAGATCGCGCCATTGAGCGCGCTTCCGAATTAATTCTTGAGGTATGTGGCGGGCAACTCGGCCCAACAGTACAGACCGGTTCTATCGGCGCTATCGATGCTGGTCTTGAAATCGTCCTTGCCTATGCTGATGTAGAGCAGCGACTCGGGGTGATCATCGAGCCAGCGGCAATCGATAGCATGCTATTACGACTTGGTTGCAAGCTATCTAGTCACGGCGAGCACTGTAGGGTAACACCGCCCGCATGGCGATTTGATCTGCGTATTCCCGTTGATCTCATTGAAGAGGTAGCGCGCTTATATGGTTATGACAACATTCCGTTGAAGACTAACAGTTGGCAACGAGCGATTTCCGCAAACGAGGAGGCCGTGGTGCCGATTGATCGGCTAAGGGAAGCACTATTGGCTGAAGGCTATTCCGAAGCGATTACATATAGCTTTGTAGACGAAAAAACGGAAAGTGCCCTGGCAACCGGCTTTGAACCAGTAAAACTTGTCAATCCGATATCGGCAGATCTGGCTGTAATGCGAACCTCGTTAATAGGGGGGTTACTTAATACCTGTCTTTATAATCTGCATCGACAACAGAGTGAAATCGCTTTATTTGAAACAGGCTTGGTGTTTCAACAGCTAAAAGACGGTCTAAAACAGACTCGAAAGCTGGCTTTGGTATTGACTGGCTCGCGAGAACAAGAACATTGGGATCAACCCTCGGTTGCATCTGACTTCTTTGATTTAAAAGGCGCTGTAGAACAATTGTTAGGGGCTGGAGGCAACCAAAACAGCTACCTTTGGCGACACTCCGAGAATAGAATGTTGCACCCCGGTCAGTCCGCTTCAATATCTATCGAAAATAGAGAGATCGGATTTCTTGGCGCGCTGCATCCGGCCGTGAGCAAGCAATTTGGCTTTAAACAAAGCGTACTTGTCGCGGAACTGGATCTGGACCCTTTACTAGTTGGTCGTGTGTCGAAATTTGAGATGTTGTCGAAATTTCCATCGGTACGTAGAGACCTGTCTGTTCTGGTTGCAGAAGAAATATCGGCAGAAAAAATTATAGATTTGGTAAAAACATCTGACAACGAAATACTACGCAGTGCACATATTTTCGATCTCTACACTGGCGAAGGCGTAAAAAAAGGTTTAAAAAGCATTACGTTGGGGTTGATTTTGCAGGGCTTTTCGCGCACTCTAGAAGAACAGGATATCGAGCGCGTCGTAGACAAAGTCATCTCCGTCTTGAAGGACAAACTAGACGCTTCAATCAGAGAATAACGAAAAAGTATTAGTCAAACATGGCACTAACCAAAGCAGCAATGGCCGAACGCCTTTTTGAGGAGTTAGGCTTAAATAAACGCGAAGCCAAAGATTTGGTCGAACAGTTTTTTGATGAAATATCGCGTGCGTTAGAAAATGGAGAGAACGTTAAGCTATCGGGATTCGGTAATTTTGTACTTAGAGACAAAAACCAACGCCCTGGAAGGAATCCAAAAACCGGTGAAGAAATTCCTATTTCAGCTCGACGAGTCGTTACCTTTAGACCGGGTCACAAACTAAAATCGAGGGTTGAAGGGTATGTTGGAAGCCGGGAATAATAGTGAACTGCCAGCTATTCCAGCAAAACGCTATTTCACCATCGGCGAAGTGAGTGAACTGTGTGGGGTAAAACCCCATGTTTTACGTTACTGGGAACAGGAATTCCCCATGCTCAAGCCGGTTAAGCGTCGTGGTAATAGACGCTACTATCAGCGTAAAGAAGTACTTTTAATCAGGCAAATCAGACACTTACTATACGAGCAAGGCTATACGATCGGCGGCGCCAGAGCTCAATTAGGAGGCCAGACCGATTCTGCTCCCAGCGTCGTGCAACAAGATGACCAGCAGGTTATCCAGAACATGCGCAAAGATTTAGAAGATCTACTGAAGTTACTCAAGTAATCCTTCGGTGTATCTGGCCGAATGCGGGGCGTAGCGCAGTTTGGTAGCGCACCACAATGGGGTTGTGGGGGTCGTAGGTTCAAATCCTACCGTCCCGACCATTCGCCAAACCTTCAATTAAATTTCTCCTCACACTCATACTGCAAAACATGCAAGCTCCTCTGATAAAAAAACAACTGGTTTTGGTTGGCGGCGGGCACGCCAATGTTCAAGTAATGACGGCGTTTGCGCAACGTCCTTTTGCGGATGTTGCAGTGATATTAATATCGGATCAGATCATGGCCGGATACTCGGGCATGCTGCCTGGCTGGATCGCGGGCCAATATGATAAAGCGCAAAGTCACATAGATTTGGCACGCCTCTGTAAGGCTTGCGGAATCACTTTTATACATGATCGTTTCGAGTCAATAGATACCAAAAACCGCCTGCTAAAGTGCACGCGATTCGGCGACATCTACTATGACGTTTTAAGCATAAACACAGGTTCACTCCCACACGATAATGGCCTTAATAGACCTGCCAACGTATTGGCAATAAAACCCGTAGAAGATTTTATTGCTAACTTTGAATCACAATTAGAGCAATGTGGAGAGGGCGCGAAAATCAGTATCGTAGGTGGTGGTGTCGCTGCCGTTGAGGTGACCTTTTCTCTTATGCAACGCTATAAAACGCGTACCGATTTGGAATATCAGTTGTGCCACAAAGGAGCACAGTTGCTAACCACATTGACTCCTCTTGCGCGACGCCGGCTCGCATCAGAATTACAGAGCAAAGGCGTCAGCATTCACAACAACTTTACAATAGTGAAGACTAATGACGCCTGGTTAGAAGCAGAAAACGGCAAACGAATTGAATCTGACTTGACTGTATTGTGCACCGGCGGCGTGCCGCCACAATGGCTGAAGGACTGCGATCTCGAAACAACCGCTAGTGGTTTCATTAAAGTGGATTCGCAGCTCCAGAGTACTTCGCATCCGGGAATATTTGCGGCCGGTGATGTTGCTGAGCTGGCCAGCAAGAAGCTTGAGCGAGCCGGGGTTTACGCCGTGCGTCAAGGTGAGGTATTGGCGAAAAACTGTCTCCGGGCTCTCCGTGAAGGTGAATTAAAAACTTATCATCCGCAAAAACGATTTCTGAAATTAATTTCTATCGAACACCAATCGGCATTGGCAGCAAAAGGGTGGTTTACACTAACCGGATCCTGGGTGTCGCGTTTAAAGAGATATATTGATGAAAAATTTGTGACGCGGTTTAATGATTTTCGGGCGATGCAAAACCAAGCAATTGAATCAGCACTACCGATAGATGAAGAGATGCGTTGCAATGGCTGCGCTGCAAAAATCGAAAAAGGCACTTTAGAACAATCTCTACGTGCATTCGGCGCCGGTAGTCAACAGAATTTCACGGATGATGCAGCGACCATAACAGTACCGGAAGATAAAGTTCTGATACAGAGCATCGATTTTTTTCGGGCACTTATTGATAACCCGTATATTAATGCTCAGGTTACCCTGAATCATGCCCTTAACGACTGTTATGCCATGGGCGGCATCCCGGACTCGATACAGACCATCCTTGGCGTGGTGCCAGCCTCCGGCAGGATACAGTCAAATACGCTGGCACAAACCAATCTCGGGATAAAAAGTGCATTAACAGAAAGCGGGGCACGTGTTATTGGTGGCCATACTGCGGAAACCAACGACCCTATATTAGGATTCACTATCAATAGTTTCCTAAACCCAGCCGAGATCTGGCGAAAAACCGGAGCAAAATCAGGTGACGTTTTGATTTTAACAAAATCACTTGGCACAGGCGTGATTTTCGCGGCGCACGGACAAGCTTTAGCAAATGGCGAAGATGTTGAGGCCTGCATCGAAAGTATGCTGCGATCAAATCACATTGCGACGCAAGTATTGCGACGCTTTGCAATCAATGCATGTACCGATATCAGCGGTTTT
>CAZUMV010000250.1:0-4300 GCA_964621435.1 uncultured Thiotrichales bacterium
TTATTTCATGTCAGCGGTTGTCTGTCGATCATGATTCAAAGCCTGGTCGACGGCGGTAAAATCGTGATGCTGAAAAAATGGGATGCCGTTCAAGCGCTTGAGACCATGCAAGCCGAAAAAGTCACTGCGTTTCCTGGCGTTCCTTCTATGCACTGGGATTTGTTACAGGTACCGAACCGTGAGGACTATGACTTATCTACCCTAACCTCAGTATCGGTTGCTGGTCAGTCCATTTCTCAGACTATGCTAAAAGCGGTTTCTGCAGCTTTCCCGCAAGTTGTACTGGGCACCGGTTACGGAATGACGGAAGCCAACGGCGCCGTCACTCTCACCATTGGCGAAGACTTATTAAACAACCCGACTAGCGCCGGACAGAAAGTCGCCACCACAGAAATTGTCATTATGGATGACCAAGACAATAAACTCAGCATCGATGAGGTCGGCGAAATTTGTTTGCGCGGCGCAACCATAATGCAAGGCTACTACAATCAGGATGAGGCTAACGCCAAATGTTTACGCGGCGGCTGGTATCACACCGGCGACGTGGGATATCTGGATAAGGACGGTCGACTATATATCGTAGATAGACAAACCGACATGATCATCAGCGGTGGCGAGAACATTTACTGCGCAGAGGTCGAACGTGTATTACTACAACAACCTGCCGTGCACGAAGCAGTTACTTTTGGTATTCCTGATGAGCGACTTGGAGAAAAACTGATCGCACTGGTTAGGCTACGCCAAGGTGAAAGCGCCAGCCTAGACGATATTCTTGAATTCGCCGGCGAACATCTAGCGAAATATAAAATGCCATCCGACACACTTATCATCGACCAGCCAATCCCGCGCAATGATACGAGTAAAGCTATGAAGCCCCAGTCAAGAGAGATGTATTTGAAATTAAAAAAGGCTTGATCTTAATATACCTAGTCATCTTGTTTGGCAAAATCGTAAGCACCACCTTTCGCTAACGCGGCTTGATAGGCTGGCCGCGCCTGAAATTTTTCGACATACGCTTTAATGTTTGGAAATTCTTCAGCACCACCTCTGGCGACAACCGCTTCCAACGGGAAACTCATTTGAAAATCTGCACCCGTTAGTTGCTCACCACAAAACCAGCTGCGGTCTTGCAAACGGGATTCAACGAATTGCAGGTTGGCGCTAATATTCGGCTGCACATAAGATGACATCACATTGCCGGCTATCGCTTTGGCAATTGGCTTGGCAAAAAATGGCATTGGGCTGGTTTTAACTTTATCAAAGATGAGTTTCATTACCAGGTTTGGCATTAGCGTACCTTCAGCGTAGTGCAGCCAATAGCTGTAGTCACGGTACTCAGGGGAATCGACCGCGGGAATCAGTTCAGTTGCGTACTGCCTTGACAGGTAATCGATGATGTTGCCAGATTCCGCCACCGTTAAACCGCTGTCGGATACTAGCGGTGATTTTCCTAGTGGATGTATTTCTTTTAGTGCCGCCGGCGCAAGATTTGATTTCTGGTCGCGCTGATAAAGTTTGATTTCGTATGGGACACCGATCTCCTCTAGCATCCATAGAATACGTTGCGATCTTGAATTGTTTAAGTGGTGGACGATTACCATAAAAGTGCGATTCCTAAATTAAGTTGATTGATCAAAATTTGATTGTAGAGCTTTTTATATCAAATGTATGGTATTGACGGATGCAAACTAATCGTCTTCCAAGAAAAACAGTGGCACGCCAAGCGATCAGCTCGTATCATTGCGGCACTCATCAGACTAAAATACACTCACCGGAAATGAATGCCTAACACTTACCAACGCTCGGTTTGGATGATCATTTTGGGTGGCGCCTGCCTCAGCCTATTGGGTATTGGCGTGCGGTTAATGGAGCAGGCCAGCGGCGAACAAGTTGTTTTTTACCGCGCTGCGTCACAATTTGTATTCATTGCCGGATTCATGTTTCTCAAGAATCCTCGGCAATCTGTAAAACAGTATTTCCCGACAAGTTGGCACGGATATTTGGCAAGCTCGTTTTTGGCAGTGGCGTCGCTGGCCATCGTTTTCGCCATACATTATACGTCGGTCGCCAACGTCTACTTTATTGGCTCTTTAACGCCGTTGACGAGTGCCATTCTCGGTTGGCTGATACTCAAAGAAACCACTGGCCGAAAAACCTGGATCGCTATCGCGGTTGCGATATTGGGAATTAGCATTATCTTTAGTAAAGGTCTCGACCCACGCGGTGTTCTCGGGATTGGGCTGGCGTTCGTGATGGTTGTTGGGTATTCCGCTACGTTGATTACGATTCGCTCAAAACCTGGTAGCGATGTTTTTAGCATAACGGCGCTAGCAGCGTTGTTTCTGATGTTAGCAATAGCACCTTTTATTGACGACTTTTCGATTTCCAAACGAGACCTTATACTTTGTATTTTTCTCGGGATCTTTCAGGTCGGTTTCGGACTATTACTGGTCACCTACGGTGCTAAAAACGTGCCAACCGCGCAGGTATCATTGTTAGCCCTGCTGGAAATCGTGCTAAGCCCTATATGGGTGTGGCTGGGCGTTGGTGAGACTCCGAACGTTTACACATTAGTCGGGGGTGCAGTTATCCTTATTGGCATCTGCATTCAAATAGTCGGCAAGACCGAAACCTCGACATCCCCGCACTCACAAAAAACATAGCAGCCATGACACACTCGATAACCGCACTATTCTCAATTAAAAATTTGCTGGTCTACTTTATGTGGATCACCATGCTGATCGCGTGTGCTTCCACGTCGCCCATGCCAACTAAAATGTCTACGCCCTATTTATTTATTCTTGGCGTTACCCAAGATGCTGGTTTACCACAAGCAGGATGCTATCAACCGCTTTGTTTGGCAGCCTGGGAAAACCCGGCGTTATCGCTGGATGCGACGTCGTTAGCATTGATTGATCCGGCAGCAAAACGCAAATATATATTTGAAGCGACGCCAAACTTCCCGCGACAGCTGTATCAGCTGGAAGTGGAAGCACCATCGTCGCAATTCGAGTTATCCGGCATTTTTCTGACCCACGCACACATCGGCCATTACGCGGGCCTGATGTTTCTCGGTCACGAATCCATGGGTGCGAATGATGTACCGGTTTATGCCATGCCGAAAATGCAGCACTTTCTGAAAAACAACGGCCCATGGAGTCAATTGATCGACTTCAAAAACATTGCGCTGAAAGATCTGACTGCGAATGAGGAAGTGAATTTACCGGGAGCATCGGTTGAACCGTTCTTGGTGCCGCATCGTGACGAGTTTTCCGAAACTGTAGGCTATCGAATCATTGGACCGCAGAAGTCAGCAATATTCATTCCCGATATAAACAAGTGGTCTGTTTGGGACCAGAATCTTGATGTATTAATTGACACGGTTGACTACGCGCTCGTCGACGCTACTTTTTATGCTAACGGCGAACTGCCGGGAAGGGATATGTCAAAAATCCCGCACCCGTTTGTTGTAGAAACGATCGAGCTGTTGGAAAACATGCCCGTCGTGCAGCGCAAAAAAGTCTGGTTTATTCACATGAACCATACCAACCCTCTACTAGACCCGAATAGTGTGGAGAGTAAACATGTTGAAGGACTGGGTTACAACATTGCGCGCCAAGGCATACGACTACCGCTTTGAATATTCAAGCAGCCAGAATATATTTACGCCATACAGGCTTTGTCTATGCCAAGTACATGTGCCACTCGACCCAGACCCATCCATGCCGCTATACAATAGCTAAGGTCAGTAATCTCTAGATTGGAAAACTCCGATTTAAATTCTTTCCAAAACCGCTCATCGGCTGCAATACTCTGCGGATTCTTCCCCATTCCCCGCGCGTACTCAACCGCCAGTTGTTCGCGATGATCCAGCCCGCTGGTGTCCTCCGCCAATAATGCCGTATAAAATATTTCGTCAGGTGCTTCACCATTCTCGGCGACGCCACCATCCACGCCCATACCCTCCAGATCTCTCGCGACGCGCCAGTTTTTGCAGACCAGACAGCCATTAACAACCGCTGTTGCAATTCGCGCCGCTTCGAACACCCGTAACGGCAGTTTGCTGTTCTGATAAATTGCAAAAGCGTAATTATTAGCAGCCGAAACTATTTCCGGAGCCAGTAAATTTGCGGTTTCAAAAGGATTGCCTTCAATATCAATCTGCTGCGCCGATTCGATTCGCATGCTGACCTCCAACACGATTAAAAGTTATTTATAGCATAGTAAGCTTTTCCCGATTACCCCCATAATTACGCAAAAAGCGCTATTCCCAGAGTTTTTTTACCTAATTCGTAAATTT
>CAZUMV010000251.1:0-4287 GCA_964621435.1 uncultured Thiotrichales bacterium
GACGTACCCCAGACTTGACTGGACAAAGCGGCGATAATGTCCTCAGACAAGCCCATGGCTTTACCCACTTCACGAATAGCAGCACGACTTCTAAAATGAATGACAGTTGAACAAATTCCTGCTCGATGACGGCCATACTTTTGATAAATATGTTGGATGACTTCTTCGCGTCGCTCATGTTCAAAGTCTACATCTATATCAGGCGGCTCATTACGCGCCGCCGAAATGAAACGCTCAAAGACCATAGAAATAATCTCCGGAGAAGCTTCGGTAATGCCAAGGGCATAACAAACCACCGAATTTGCCGCAGAACCCCGACCCTGGCATAGAATGCTTTTGCTTCGCGCAAAAGCAACAATATCGTGTACGGTTAGAAAATAACGGGCATAATTCAGCTCGCTGATTAACGTCAATTCTTTTTCTACCATGGCCCGGACTTTAAGCGAGCAGCCGTCCGGATAACGGTTTTTTAGACCTGCTTCCGTCAGCTGTCGTAAACGCTCATCGGGCAGCAAACCATCGGTGACTTCATCCGGGTATTCATACTGCAATTGTTCAAGCGAAAATTCACAGCTGGCGGCAATGCTCATGCTATTTTGTAGTGCTTCAGGATATTTTTTAAATACTCTCCTAATTTCAAATTCTGACTTGAGTCTTCGTTCTGAATTTGGCTGAGCCAATCTACCTAGTTTATCAATGCTGGTTTTTTCACGAATACAGGAAAGAATGTCAGCGAGTCGGCGTCGCTGTCCGTGATGCATTAAAACATTACCAAGCGCAACAAGAGGAAGGTCGAGTTTGCTAGCTTGCCTGGCGCAATCAGCAAAACGACTTTCGTCCTCACCATCATAATAAGGCGCCATGCCGATATAGACATGCCCGGGGAATTTTTCAGCTAACGTCCGCCCTGCTTTGGCTCTTCCTCCGCGTGCAATCACCAAAACACATTCATCACCCCACTCTAGTAAATCAGCAAGATCAAGATGACACTCCCCTTTCGTGGCGCGCCGTTTTCCCACAGTCAACAAACGGCAGAGATTGGCATAACCCTGGCGCGATTTAGGGTACGCCAGAACGCTCAAATCATCTCTGAATACCAGCTCAACACCAATAACATAACTAACACCTAATTCTTTGGCCGCAGCATGGCCGCGCACTACACCCGCGAAGGTGTTTTTATCAGTGATCGCAATTGCATCCAACCCTAATTCATTGGCCTGAAAAATCAATTCTTCAGCATGTGAAGCGCCAGTTAGAAAACTGAAATTACTCTTAACAAATAACTCCGCGTAACTCATGGAAATCTTCCCGCCACAAACCATTCAGATTTTTTACGCCCCGGATAGTTAAGCAACCACAGACGCAAACCGGTCTCTGTTTGCACCCGCCAATAATCTCTTAATGGTGATTTTTTATTCTGCCACCATTCCGGAGTAAGTCGTTCAGGGCCAATTGCCTGTAAAGTCTTATAGACCTGCCGCCGCCATTGGAATAATTGTGGCGGCCTTCCTGGAGTTAAAATATGCAGGATCTCTGGTGACTGATAAAGCCGCAATGGTCGCTTACGCGGCGCCTGGTACCAGACTGGCTGGTCATTTCGGTCCATAGCCTCTACGGCGCAAAATTCCTGCTCTGGCAAATAACTATCCAAAGCCACAAATTGCCAAACCCGATCAAAACCAAGCCGATTTCCTAATGTAGAAATCACCTCCGCGGTGTAATCACTGCTCTCCGACTCTCCTACAAAACTTTGCTGCTGCGGTTGTACCGGCTCAATTTTTTTAGCCTCCAGACGAAACCAATCAGCACCAAATTCAATTTTTAATTTATCTAGTGGCTGCAGGTATTGCTGAATAACAGCGCCTGATATCGCACAGGGTTTGGCGAAGCCGACAATCAGGCTATGATCACCAGTATCAACACAACGAACCGTTAAGTAAAAACGTCTTGCGCCACACGATCTTTTTTTAAGTCGATTACAAACAGATTCAGCCAACCGCTGCAAAACCTCCTGCAGGTCCGAAAGCAAACCAATCGGTTCCGGCAAAGTCATACGTGCAGCATAAATTTGATCTGCCGATCTGGGTAAAACAGGATCAATTGCATGCCCCAAAGTTTTTGCCAGAGCACTGGTCAACTCCAGACCAAAACGTCTTGCTAACTCAGATGACTTAATTACATACAATTGCTCAAATGTATTCAGTCCGGAACGACGTAAATCATTTAACGTTGCAGGGGCAAGGTTTAGTCCTGCCAGAGAAACACCTTCCAGAGCATGCGCAGTGCCTCCACAAGGCGCCAAAGTAATACTTGCGCGCCCAAAACGTGATAACGCCCACGCCGCACCCTTGGTATCAGCTATCGCAATTCTAGAGTCTATCTGCATATCTGCCAAACGACTCCGGGCATGTTCAGCCATCTTCTCTTCACCACCAAATAAATGCGCACAACCGGTAATATCCAGCAACAAACCATCCGGCGAAGAAACCGATACCCAAGGTGATAAGGCATCCGCCCAACGCCATAATGCGCGTAAAAGATTTTCATCACGCATCGGGTTTCCTGCTTCAGTCAACAACTCTGGCGCAATAGCGCGCGCATCCGGCACCGACATCCCGATACTCAAACCAGCTGCATAGGCCGCGGCATTTAAATGAGTAATACGCCAGGCATTTTTAATTTCCGCCGTGATAGCAAATACTTTCTGGAGCCGAAGATCACCAGCGCGCTCTAGCCGGTTAAGTGGTAACTGCGGCAACCAAATTGATAACACCCGATGCATTCTTATCTCCAGCCCAGGTTACCCGCCAAGTAGACAATTCCCCCTTTTTGTTTTTACTTAACCGCCATAACCAGGCATTTTCATTATTAGGACATGCGCAACATTGCCAACGCGTCTCTGCAGCGGAAGTTAGCGCTTTACCGCCAATTAAAATAACGCCAAGACAGCCACTTTGTTCTGCTGCAATCTGTAAGCGCCTACTTTCATTCAAATCCAAATCATTTTTTAACTCAACAATTACCGAGACAACACCGTTAGTACGCATAGCCTGCTCTGCAGCCCACAATATCTCCATTCTGTTTATGGCCTCGATCATGATAAATCTAGCTGGATCAAGAAAGGTTTGTAATGCTGTTGGCGCCAGCGACCTAATATCACGGTCCAGACCAATCCAGATTACTGGTCCCTGTAAATGCGCAGCCACCAATACCGCAAACATATCGGCTGAATCTCCCTGGGCCTCATGTATTTTTCCCTTGGAAAGCTGGATTTGTTCAGCCAACACAACGCTCCCATGGTTTTTAAAACCGAAGCTATCCAGGCTTTGCAAATCTGAATTATTTAATACATCAGATATTGGCTTCATTACGATTTCTATTGATTAAGTATAAGTTCTCAACTGCGCCACCAGCACACCTTGAATTTCAATTTGATCTATCGGGTAATCCCGGGCTTGCATAGAATCATTCTCGGGCGTTAGTCGCACCAAGCCATTTTGCGGATAAGTAATACGCTTAAGTGTTACTTCTTTCGCGTCGATTAAAGCCACTACAATCTGATTTTCAAGAGCGCTATCAGCATGCTCAATAACTACGAAGTCACCACTATGGATACCTGCATTAATCATAGAGTCGCCTTGCACCTTTAATGCATAACGATTCGCAGCACCCAATAATTGTGCAAAGTTAACCGACTCCCTGTTCTCTATAGCCTCAATAGGCCTGCCGGCCGCAATGCTGCCAAGCAAAGGTAACTCTCCGGGGTTAGGCGCATCAAGCAACTCAATACCCCGGTGCTTGGCATAACGCCGGATATAGCCATGCTCTTCCAGAGCAGTTAGGTAACGATGAATAACGCCTTTAGATTGAATGCCTAAACCTTGCGCGATCTCACTCAGCAACGGTGCCTTTTGGTGTTTTAACAGATAACTGTTAATAAACCGGTAGGTTTCTTGTTCGCGTCTGGTTAACATTTTTGTTCTCTAAAAGTTCTCATTAGAGTTTAAGAGAAAATCCTGATGCGTGCAATAGCGAATTTTCTAATGAGAATTTACTTCAAGAATCAAAAACTATTAATAATCAATGGTTAAGAAAGTTTTTATGAAGCGAGTTCACGAAAAATGGATACTGGCGATTGTGTAACCACCCGTCGACAAGCCAGCATACCGAGCCCACCAATCAAGACCGCACCAAGTAATGGACCCAGCCACCAGACGATTGCCGATAAGCTAAATTCTTCCATTTCAAACACCTTGGTCTGAATTAACCATGATGTAATTTCAGCGC
>CAZUMV010000252.1:0-4274 GCA_964621435.1 uncultured Thiotrichales bacterium
ACCTCGGCAAAGTCGATCCCAGTGGTCGATGCAGTGCCGATCAGCTTGGAATTGACCGCATTGAAAAGCTCAGCGCCTTGATCAGCGCCACTGACCCACTCATTGTTCACGAAACTTTGTATACTCATGTTTAGCCTGTTTTTTAGCGGGTGTAGTCGGTGCTCAATATGATACAAGAATTGAATAGTTAGTCAAATTTGTGTATTGTTTTTAGTATAATTAGAAAACCTTTTCAGGAAGTATAATCTATGAACGCTACCGGTCTGGATAGCATTGAAAATGCCAGTCTTGATGAGTTGCAGGCATTGCAACTAGCACGTCTGAAAGAGACCCTGAAACACGTTCAGGAAAATTCACCCGTTTACCAAAAAAAGTTTTCCGAGCATGACATAAGTCCGGACGACCTGACAACGTTGTCGGATTTGGCAAAATTCCCGTTCACGGTAAAGTCTGATTTACGTGACAACTATCCATTCGGCATGTTCTGCGTTCCGGAAAAAGATGTGGTGCGCGTGCATGCGTCTAGCGGAACAACCGGTAAGCCCACTGTGGTTGGTTACACGCAATCAGATATAGAAGACTGGGCCCGGGTTGTAGCCCGCTCCATTTATGCAGCGGGCGGCAGGCCGGAAGACAAAGTTCAGGTTGCCTATGGTTATGGTTTATTTACTGGCGGTCTGGGTGCGCACTACGGCGCTGAACGCCTGGGTTGCACCGTGATACCCATGTCTGGTGGGCAAACTGAAAAGCAGGTGCAACTACTGCGGGATTTTGAATCAGACATTATCATGGTGACACCGTCCTATATGTTGAATATTGCCGACGAGATAGACCGGCAAGGGATTGATCCAAAATCACTAAAACTACGTTGCGGAATTTTTGGTGCAGAGCCATGGACCGATTCAATGCGTCAGGAGCTGGAGCAGCGGCTGGGTATAGATGCAGTAGATATTTATGGCTTGTCTGAAGTCATGGGACCAGGGGTCGCACAGGAATGCGTGGAAAGCAAAGACGGTCCGACTATCTGGGAGGATTTTTTCTACCCGGAAATTATTGATCCGGTGTCGGGCGAGGTGCTACCGGACGGAGAAGAGGGTGAGTTGGTTTTTACCACATTGACCAAGCAGGCTATGCCGGTGATTCGTTATCGTACTCGAGATTTGACCCGGCTGTTGCCAGGTAGTGCCCGAACGATGCGGCGTATGGATAAAATAACCGGACGTAGCGACGATATGTTAATTATTCGTGGCGTTAACGTTTTTCCAACGCAGGTAGAAGAGCAATTATTGGCAATTGACGCACTATCGCCGCATTATCAGATACAGATCGACCGTGATGGGAATATGGATAACGTCCAGGTAAAGGTGGAAGCAAAAGACAATTCTGCTGACGCGGCTGCTATAGCTGCCGAGCTGGCGCAAAAAATCAAAACTTTTATTGGTATTTCAGTACAGGTTAATGTGGCAAAGCCAGGTAAGTTGCCGCGTTCCGAAGGTAAGGCTATTCGAGTGATTGATAACAGGAAACTATAATGAAAAAAATACTTCTAATGTGCCTGACGGGCGGATTAATAACTAGCGTGGGGTGCGTATCGACTGCTGATACCTGGGGGCCCGCAAGAGCAAAGGCGGTCCAGGCACAGTTAGATAAAATAAGCGTCAGCACCAGCTACAACGCGTTCATTAACGTGAATGAGCAAGCCGCGGTGCAAGCTGCAGATACGTCCGGGAGCGCGCTTCAAGGTATGACGCTCGCGATAAAAGACAATATTGATGTGGCGGGCTTGCCGACCACTGCCGGGACCGCGGCGCTATCCCAACATGTGCCAACCACCAATGCGACCGTTATTGAGCGTCTGATTCAGGCGGGAGGTGTGGTCATCGGCAAAACAAATATGCACGAGCTGGCATTTGGTATTACCAGCAATAACGCAACTTTCGGGGCGGTAAAAAATGCCATCAATAGCAATTATTTGCCGGGTGGAAGTAGTGGTGGTACAGGCGTTGCAATTGCCCTGGGTTTGGCTGATGCAGGTTTGGGAAGTGATACTGGTGGTTCGAGTCGAATTCCCGCTGCGCTCAATGGCATAGTCGGTTTCCGGCCGAGCACTGGACGTTATCCGAACGATGGATTGGTCATGATCTCCAATACCCGCGATACCGCCGGCCCGATGGCCCGGACAGTTGCCGATGTCGCAGCGCTTGATGCCGTCATGGCGGGTGCCGGGAATACGCTACCGGATGTAGACTTAAGTACTGTGCGTATTGGTGTGCCGGAAGCATATTTCTATGAAAATCTGGATCCGGATGTGGCTAGAGTTGCAGCAAGCGCGCTAGCACAACTTGAAGCGGCCGGTGTTACGTTGGTTAAGGCGAACTTGCCAAATGTTGAAGAATTAAATGCGATCGGATTCCCTGTTGTTTTCTATGAGACTTCGAGAAGATTGCCCGAGTATCTGCAAGGTGTTCAGGGTGTCAATATGGATGATTTACAGGCGGGTATTACCAGTCCGGACGTAAAAGGCGCGATCGGTATGATTATGGGAGGACCGGTTACTGATGAGCAATACAATGAGGCGGTTTCTGTCGTACGTCCAAAATTACAACAAATGTATGCGGATTACTTTTCCAGTCATAATGTTAGCGCCGTAATCTATCCAACCACACCGTTACCTGCACGTTTACGCGCAGGGAGTGACGAGACGGTTGAGTTGAATGGTGCGCAAGTGCCTACATTTCCGACCTATATTCGAAATGTGGATCCTTCCAGCAATGCGGGCATTCCGTCCGTAACTATCCCGGCGGGCAGGTCAATGAAAGGATTGCCGATTGGCATGGCGATCGATGGGCCGGCGAACCAGGATCGAAATTTGCTGGCCTTGGCGGCTGCTTTAGAAGCGCTCTAAGTAGCCGGAAATCCCTCTGAATTAAGGTAACTTCTCCGGACAGTTAACATGTGAAATAGCTTGAGTTTGGCTTCAACATGATACACAATTGCTCTCGATATAGAAGAACGTGTAGTATTTTATAAACATGGTTATTAGGGGGTTCCACCAATGAAAGTAAGGAATAAGGTTTTGCTCGCTGCACTGGCAACGGTTGTTGCATGGCCGGTCGCGGTAAGTGCGCAGTTGGAAGAAATTATCGTTACCTCACAATTTCGTGAGGAAAATGTTCAGGATATACCGATTTCAATTACCACACTTGGTGGTGAGGAATTGAACAAAGCGGATATTTTTGATGCGACAAGCATCGCGCAAAATGTACCGGGTATGAACTTCACCGAGTTTGCGCCTGGCCAGGCTAATATTTCGATGCGTGGCGTGAATTCCGCTGATGATGGTGCGGGTTTGGACCAGTCTGTATCCGTATTTCTTGATGGAATTTACATCGGTCGTGGTGCCAGTGTTAATTTTGATATGTTTGATTTAGAGCGTATTGAGGTTCTGAAGGGACCGCAAGGCACGTTGTTTGGACGCAACTCTATTGGTGGCGCTATTAGTGTCGTTACAGCAAAACCTACTGGTGAAACAGGCGGAAAAGTCGGGGTCACGGTTGGCAATGAGGGTATTCTGCGCTTCCAGGGGCTTTTTAATGGTGCAATAAGCGACAACGTCGCGGGCAAGTTAGTCGTCAATCACCGTCAGCATGATGGCTTCGTTGATAACGTATTGCTTGGGACCGAGCTTCAAGATGAAGACCAGACCTCGATTCGTGCGCAATTTGCTTTTGGTGGGCATGGTGCTGATTGGTTGCTGTCACTTGATACCATGGAAGATGACCGCAGCGATCTCGGTCGAACGCCTTTCTTCGACAATGCGCCGCTTGAGGCTATAGGTGCCGCTAATGGTATTACTGGTCCGCGTCAAAATGCATCGCCATCCGATGGTTTTTCAAGGCGTGAGGCATATGGTATTAGTCTAAATGGTGACTTCCAGTGTGACTCTGGAACGTTTACCACTATTACTGGTTTGCGGCACGCGGAAGCAGATTGGTCTATGGCTTCGGTTGGTGTTGGCTTGGGTGCGATTGGCTTACCTTTTGATGAAGTGTTTGACAGAATTGAAGAAGAGATCGATACCTTTTCGCAGGAATTTCGTTGGACCTCAAATCTCGATGGCAATTTTAACTATATCGCTGGCGCTTACTTTTTTACTGAAGATACTGATCGAGCAGAGCAGTTCCAAATCACAGCGGCCGGGACCTACAACGGTTTTACGCAAACGGCTGGAGGTAGTCAGGCCATCATTGGTAACGAGTTTACCCGCACAGAAA
>CAZUMV010000253.1:0-4148 GCA_964621435.1 uncultured Thiotrichales bacterium
CAACAGAAACTGGGTTGCAAGTCTTACGCGCTGGCGGTTCTGCGGTTGATGCAGCGATCGCTGTTGAAGCAGTCCTCAGTCTAGTAGAGCCACAAAGCTCCGGTTTGGCGGGTGGTGCCTTTATGGTGCACTACGATGCCCAAACAAAGGAAGTTACCGCCTATAACGGCCGAGAAACCGCGCCAGCCAGTGCTACTGGGGATATGTTCCTCGATGAAAATGGTGAGCGCCTAGGTTATATAGATGCGAAAAATAGCGGCATCTCTACGGGCGTGCCCGGCATTATCGCTATGCTACAACTCGCCCATGAAGATCACGGGCAACTACCCTGGTCCAGTTTATTTGGACAAGCAAAAACACTCGCCAGCGATGGTTTTGCAATCTCCCGCCGGCTACATGGCATGACCACCCGATTTAAGCGCTTTATTCCTAAAACCATCGATGAAGGGCCGCTAGATGCGTTCAATTATTTCTATGATGACGCCGGTGAACCTTTTCCCATCGGGCATATGCTAAAGAACCCTGATTACGCAGCAGTGTTAGATATCATCGCGCGCGATCCAGATAGCTTTTACACCGGTGCAATTGCTGAAGAAATTGTCGAGATGGTACAGCGCAGCCCCCGAGCCAGCGGTATGACTAAAAATGATATCGAAAGCTACCGCCCAACAAAAAGTTCTGCCATGTGCCATGACTATCGAGAGCTCGTTCTTTGTGGGCCACCACCAGCCTCATCCTGGGTGGCGGTCGCACAAATCATGAGCTTACTTGAGAGCGGTCCGGCATTCGCTGCCGGTGGCTCGAACAATCCAGTTAATTGGTCATTGTTTGCGCAAGCGCAACAACTCGCATATGCAGACCGGGACCATTTTGTCGCAGACACCGCCTATGTCAATGTGCCGTTACAGGGCATGTTGAATCCGGATTATGTCAAACAGCGTGCGCAATCAATTTCAATCGATACAGCACCGGTCAAAGCAATACACGGCAATCCATGGGATTTTGAGCAAGCACAAGCTGCGAGCACAAATTATGGTATCGACGCTACCGAGGACACCCCCGGTACGTCACACTTCGTCATTGTTGATCAACAAGGCGATGTGGTTTCGATGACCGCCACAGTAGAGAGTATTTTCGGTTCGACACGAATGGTACACGGCATGTTTCTGAATAATCAACTAACGGATTTTTCAAAGCAACCGGTTGATGCTTCAGGCACAAAAATTGCCAACGCAGTCGAGCCAGGCAAACGCCCTCGGTCTTCCATGTCGCCGACGATAGTGTTAGATAAAAACGGTGAATTTTATATGGCGACCGGATCGCCCGGCGGCAACAACATCATTGCTTATGTCGCAAAAACATTGGTAGGTGTTATTGATTGGGGGCTAACGCCGCAAGAAGCGATCAACCTGCCAAATGTGATTGCGCGTGGTGAAAAAGTGCGCGCGGAAAAAGATCGCGCGTCCGATGAGTTGGTGAACGAGCTGAAGTCTTTTGGTTTTAATGTAGACAATAGCCGCGGCGAAAATTCAGGCTTGAGTATTGTGCTTAAAAATCCCAATGGGGAACTCGTAGGTGGTGTCGACCCGCGTCGTGAAGGTGTGATCGGTACAATCGCAAACTAGTATCGAGATCAATGATACTCCGTAAAACCGTAGCAACAGATCAAACTCGTATTGCTAACCTTTACCAGCGAGTAGCGACAGTGCCTGGCGGCTTGGCGCGCCTTGAAAGTGAAATAACTAGCGAATATTTGCAAAACGTTATTGAAAAGACCACCCATAATGGGGTTGGTTTTGTTGCACTGAATGCTGAAGAACATCTGATCGGCGAAATCCATGCGTATTCTCCAGAAGTATCTTGCTTTTCCCATGTGCTCACAGAGTTAACTATCGCGATTGATCCCGATTATCAAACGCAAGGCGTCGGTAGATTGTTGTTTGAGAAGTTTATTTCACATGTGGCTTCTGAGTGTCCGAAAATTTCACGGATAGAACTCTTTGCCAGAGAGTCTAATGTAAAAGCGATTGATTTTTATAAGTCGATGGAATTCAAAGTTGAAGGAGAGTTTTTAGGCAGAATAAAAAACGGTGATGGAACATGCGAAGCAGATATCGCTATGGCATGGTATCGACCCTGATATCAGAGCGTAGTGCTTCAGTGCGGAGTGCTTTAGTAAAAATCACGACTATAAAATAGTTTTTTCGCCTGCTCTCTCGGGTGTCTCGCTCCTACTCCATAACGCGCTTGTTGTGCCTGCTGTAATTGTTCGGTAATAGAATCGGATAAAGGTTTGCGGGCTTTACTCACAGGACCTTCTTTACCGCGTGCTGGTACTGGTCGCTTAACTTCATCGGCATTATCATAGCTCGGCTCAATACTAAAACCACTCGACTGTGAGTCTCCCAGAGTATCAAGTAGATAAGATAAATCTTCTATATGCGCAGAAATAATATGCGTAACAATACCTTCTCGCTGCAGCTTGCCTTTTATTTTAAGTAACCTACCAGCCATAACGCTTTTTCTGAACTTGAGAAAAGTTTTTGGCCAAACAACAATGTTCGCTACTCCGGTATCATCTTCTACGCTTAGAAAAATCACGCCGCTAGCCGTACCAGGCCTTTGGCGGGTAATAACCAAACCAGAAACACAGAGCCATTGACCATCTGGCAAATTTTGCACCTTAGCAGCATTAGTGGTTTTACCAATACTTTCTTTTAATAAAGCGATCGGGTGTTGTCGCAAACTCAAACGGGTCGCGACATAATCCTCAAACACTTCTTCGGGTGCAGACATCTGCGGCAAGCCACTATCAATGTTTGGCAAGCCTTCGCCGTCTTGCTCAAATAATGGCAGTGGCTTATCACCACCTAGTCCTTTTACTTGCCATAAAGCCTCGCGCCGGTTAAGTCCGTAAGCAGCAAAAGCATCTGCACCAGCCAAACGGGATAAAGCGCTTCTATTAATGCCCGATCGCCTCCAGATAGCATCAATAGAACCATATCCGTTACCACGAGCAGCTGCTAACCAATGACCATCTTCTTCTTTAAATCCCTTGATTTGCCTGAAGCCAAGACGCACAGAAAAAGTGCCATCACCAGCAGGCTCTAATACGGCATCCCAATAACTCCATTCAACACAAACCGGTAACACTGTTACCTTATGTTCGCGCGCATCTCTGACGATTTGTGCTGGCGCATAAAAACCCATTGGCTGGGAATTAAGTAAGGCACAACAAAAAATTTCCGGGTGATGACATTTAAGCCAAGATGAGGCATACACCAATAATGCAAAACTAGCGGAGTGGCTTTCAGGAAATCCATAACCGGAAAACCCTAATAGTTGCTTAAAGCAGTTCTGTGCAAATTGTAATTCATAACCGCGTTCGAGACAGCCTTGAATAAATCTATCTTTGAAAGACTCGACCGTACCCGGGCCTCGAAAGCTAGCCAGTGCGCGCCGTAGCTGATCGGCTTCAGTGCCGCTAAAGCCGGCAGCAACCACCGCAATTTGCATAACCTGTTCTTGAAACAGCGGCACACCTAAAGTCTTGCCGAGTACGCTTTCAAGATCTTTTGAAGGAAACACCACCGGTTCTTCACCTCGACGGCGTTTTAAATAAGGGTGAATCATATCGCCCTGAATCGGCCCCGGGCGGATAATGGCCACCTCAATTACCAAATCATAAAAAGTACGTGGACGCATACGTGGTAGAAAATTCATCTGCGCCCTGCTCTCTACCTGAAACACTCCTACTGTGTCCGCCACGCACAACATGTCATAAACCTTCGTATCTTCCTGCGGTATTTTAGCTAATGAATAATCCAACCCTTTCCAACTGCGTAATTGCTCAAATGCTTTGCGAATACAAGTCAACATACCCAGAGCCAAAACATCTATTTTGAGCATGCCAATGACATCAATATCATCTTTGTCCCACTCTATAATAGTACGATCATCCATGGCGGCATTCTCTACCGGGCAAAGTTCATCAAGCCTACCCCGGGTAATGACAAAGCCACCGACATGCTGCGACAAGTGGCGGGGGAAGCTTATGATCTCTTCAGTAAGACTAAGGGTCTGTTGCAAGCGCCGATCATTGAGATCCAGACCAGCTGAGGCTGCGCGCTCTACCGCAATACCAGAAC
>CAZUMV010000254.1:0-4145 GCA_964621435.1 uncultured Thiotrichales bacterium
AAGAGCAAATGGACGTTTTGTTGGTTGATACCGCAGGACGTTTAGCGATTGATGCCGAAATGATGGCCGAGATCAAAGCGGTACATAAGGCCATTGATCCGCGCGAAACCCTGTTTGTAGTCGATAGTATGACGGGACAAGACGCTGCCAATACGGCGCAGGCATTCGATCAAGCGTTGCCTCTAACCGGTGTGGTACTTACTAAAACGGATGGTGATGCACGCGGTGGTGCAGCGTTATCAGTACGCCATATCACCGGCAAGCCAATAAAATTTATTGGTGTTGGTGAAAAAATGGACGGGCTTGAGTTGTTTCATCCTGAGCGTATTGCGTCTCGAATTCTCGGAATGGGTGACATTGTAAGTCTGGTTGAAGATGCACAGGAAAAAGTCGATAAGAAAAAAGCCGACAAATTAGTTAAAAAGATCAAGAAAGGTCACGCCTTTGATATGGATGATTTGCGCGATCAAATGAGCCAGATGAAACAAATGGGTGGCATGGCTGGCTTATTGGATAAATTGCCAGGCGGGATGGCTTTGCCTGAACATGTAAAAAATCAGGTTGATGATAAAAAATTCGATCAAATGGTCGCCATTATTAACTCCATGACACCACAGGAACGAAAGTTTCCGGCGATCATAAAGGGCTCTAGAAAACGTCGCATCGCGAATGGCAGTGGTACACAGGTCCAGGCCGTTAACAAGCTCCTGAAACAGCATTTACAAATGAAGAAAATGATGGGAAAAATGAAGGGTGGCGGCATGAAAAAGATGATGCGGGCCATGCAAGGGCAGTTGCCAAAAGGCGGCGGTCGACCCTTTTAGAGCCGAAAAAGACAATAAACCCCATAAATCAGCTATTTGGCTCGGTTTTGGGTCAAAAATGCTTCACTTTTATGCAAACTCCGGTACAATCGTGCGCCTGCCATTTCGGCTCGAAAATACCCGAAAAATGGCCTAATCAAACAAAGATTTGCAGGAATTAGCGCATGGTTGTTATTCGCATGGCACGAGGCGGCGCCAAGAAGAGCCCCTTTTACAACATTGTAGTGACCGATTCACGTAAACGTCGTGATAGTGGTTATATCGAGCGTCTGGGTTATTTCAACCCGAAAGCACGTGGTCAAGAGGTTCGTCTCAAGTTAGACACTGACAAAGTAGATGCCTGGATTGCCAAAGGCGCACAGCCAAGTGAGCGGGTTCAACTACTAATGAAGCAAGCTAAAGCAGAAGCCGCAGCTTAGTCCTTTATGTCCGGAGCGGCCGATCCCATTTTGGTTGGCACATTGTCGGGGGTGTATGGGGTAAAGGGTTGGGTAAAAGTGTTTTCTTATACGCAACCAAAAGAAAATATTCTGGTTTATAAACACTGGCTACTTCGTTTGGAGCAGCAGTGGAAAAAAACCAAAGTTGTTTCGGCTAAAGCGCATGGCAAAGGCATCATAGCCCAGCTAGAAGGTTGCCAAGACCGGGATAAAGCGGCCTCCTTAATGGGAGTCGAAATAGCAATTGCAGCCGACCAACTCGCGCAATTGCCGGAAAATGAATTCTACTGGGCGCAATTGATTGGCTTGGAGGTTGTGACAACCGCCGGGCAAGCGCTCGGCAAAGTGGTGCGGATGATCGAGACCGGCGCCAATGATGTTTTGGTTACGGATGAGGATTGTATGATTCCTTTCGCCCGCCCGGAGATTATCAAGGTGGTCGATCTGGAAAATGGTCAGATAACCGTAGACTGGGTTAATGAGTATATTTAGGGTGATTGTATGACCCTGAGATTTGATGTGGTGACGCTTTTTCCCGAGTTGGTTGAAACGGTGACTAAGTGGGGCGTGGTACAGCGGGCATCCGCGCAAGGTTTGATCGAACTCAAACTCTGGAATCCGCGGGATTTTACCACTGACCGTCACAATACGGTTGATGACAGACCTTACGGCGGTGGGCCGGGTATGGTTATGATGTACGAGCCTTTGGCTGCCACTTTGGATGCGATTCGGGCGGATACTTCCGGAGCTTACGCCAAAGTAGTCTGTATGAGTCCACAGGGCCGGGTAATTGAGCAAGCGGTTATTGCCGAGCTCAGTAACCAGGCAAAGAGTGTAATTTTGGTCTGCGGTCGTTATGAAGGTATCGACGAACGTTTTATTGAAACGTATGTAGACGAAGAATGGTCGTTGGGCGATTTTGTGGTTAGCGGCGGGGAAATTCCAGCCATGGCAATAATTGATGCGGCGACCAGACTGATACCAGGCGCGTTGGGGCATAGTGAGTCAGCGCAACAGGATTCATTTAGTGATGGTTTGTTGGATTGTCCACACTATACGAGACCTGAAAAAATAGGTAAGCAGAGCGTGCCGTCTGTTTTACTTAGCGGAGATCATCAGAAAATCGCTAAGTGGCGCGCCGATCAGGCGCTGGATCGAACGCGTAAGCGTCGTCCGGATCTGATCAAGATAGACAATAAAATTTAGATGTCAGGATACTGACAAAGAGATACGGGAAATAATATGTCAAACATAATAGATCAATTGGAAGCAGAGCAGTTACGCAGTGATGTGCCAGCATTCGCACCAGGTGACACAGTCGTCGTTGATGTGCGCGTGAAAGAGGGCGAGCGTGAGCGTTTACAGGCATTCGAAGGCGTTATTATCGCAGTCAGAAAACGTGGATTAAATTCTTCTTTCACGGTTCGAAAGATTTCGCACGGCGAAGGTGTTGAGCGAGTGTTCCAGACCCATAGTCCAATGATCGGTAGCATTAAGGTTAAGCGCCGCGGTTCGGTACGACGCGCAAAACTTTATTATCTACGTGGGCGTACGGGTCGCAAGGCGCGTATTACGGAGAAGTTGTCCGGAATGTCAGCTGCGCAACTCAATGATGCAGCGGATCAAGCGGCAGCCGAGGCGTTAGCGGTTTCTAGCGACGATCTTACTGCTGTTGAAGGCATTGGGCCAAAAATCGCTGAAGCATTAATGGCAGGTGGCGTAATGACATTTGGTGAGCTCGCAGATAAGACTCCTGCTGCTATTAGCGAAATACTGGAAGCAGCGGAAGGCAATTTCTCGGCTCACGATCCCGAAACCTGGCCAGCGCAAGCGGAAATGGCGAGAGATGATCGCTGGGAAGATTTGCAGAAATGGCAAGATGAATTGGACGGTGGCAAGCCGGCCGCGAAAAACGAAGAAGAATAGGGCCTCTGGCGAGGTACCCAAAGAGGGGCGACCATGTCGCCCTTTTTTTTGTCCGGGTTTTTGATTGTAAAGTAGGCTGATACTCTTGAAAGCCTGCGAAATAACCCAACTAATACAAGATAAGAAAAAATACGTGGAGTGACGAAATGGCTGGAAATCGAAAGAAAACCCTGAAGTTCAAAACCGAAGTAAGTCAGCTACTGCAGCTGATGATTCATTCTTTGTACTCGAATAAGGAAATTTTTCTGCGCGAGCTGATTTCCAATGCATCGGATGCCTGCGATAAATTACGCTTCGAAGCGATTAGTAAAAAGTCTTTGCTAAAGGATGATACCGAGCTTCGGGTAGAGGTTGAGTTCGATGCCGAAGCCAAAACCGTTACCGTGCGTGACAACGGCATTGGTATGACCGAAGAAGACTTGAAGAATAACATTGGTACCATTGCCAAGTCGGGTACAGCAGAGTTCTTGCAGTCCATGACCGGTGACAAGGCCAAAGACTCGAATCTTATCGGGCAATTCGGTGTAGGATTTTACTCAAGCTTTATTGTTGCAGAGAAAGTGGAAATCTATACCCGTTATGCTGGTGCGAAAAAGAATGCGGGCGTGCACTGGGAATCCAAGGGTGAAGAGAGCTTTACCATTAACGAAATTGAATATTCTCGACGCGGTACCGAAGTTGTATTGCACCTGCGTGATGATGAAGGTGAGTTTTTAAACGATATGCGCTTACGTAGCATTATCAACAAGTATTCTGACCACATTACCTTGCCAATCAAAATGCTTAATACACCTCCGGTCGAAGAAGGGGAAGAGCCCAAGGCGCCAGAATGGGAGGCTGTTAATAGTGCGACCGCTTTATGGACCAAGCCAAAGCGTAACGTAAAGAAGCAGCAGTACATTGATTTTTATAAACATGTCAGTAGTGATTGGGAAGAGCCTTTAGTTTGGTCCCA
>CAZUMV010000255.1:0-4125 GCA_964621435.1 uncultured Thiotrichales bacterium
GCGGCCCGGACGACAGCGACCTGCTCTTAAGTCGCCCAATATCGCCAGCCAAATGATCGGCCATAAAACGCGCCGCCAGCCACAACTACCAGAGACTTGTCGGATCTCGTCAAAAAAGGCGCGCTTGTTCGAAGGGGTGAGCGAAAGGCCACACGATATTATCTAAACGTTGAGTCTACTTCACCTCAAAAATAGCTTCGCATTCTCCGAACAAGACCGAGCGTTTTTTTGGGGGTTTGACGTAGTGATTGTAAATCACTTGGGTAGAATTGATTTTCTATGGCACAAATATGACACAACCCGTCACCAACGATTCTTGCCACTCCATCCATGGAGATAAAGATGGCTCCTCGGGACGGGCTCGAACCGCCGACCTAGTGATTAACAGTCACCCGCTCTACCAACTGAGCTACCGAGGATCAAGGAAGGCGGAAATGTTAGCCCTTTGGGTATATAGAGTCAACAATCCTGCCATACTAATATGTCTGTTTTGAACCATGTCTCACTGGCATTTCGCGCTGGTGACGAACATTACCCTCCATTGGCCATTAATTAGCCCATTCCAAGCACAAATAAGCGTTCATCTATGGGTTTTTGACAGGTACAATACGCGTTACTTAAAGATCCACAGCAGCATGGACGATAAAAAGCCTACTAATTTCATTCGCCACGTTATTGACGACGATTTAGCGAGCAAAAAGCACACTGAAATTATTACCCGATTTCCACCGGAACCGAATGGTTATCTCCATATTGGTCATGCTAAATCGATCGGCCTGAATTTTGGTGTTGCCGAAGATTACGACGGTCGTTGTAACTTGCGCTTTGACGACACCAACCCTTCAAAAGAAAGCCCCGAATTTGTCGATGCTATTCAAAAAGATATTGAATGGCTGGGTTACAAATGGAGCGATCTACGCTTCGCTTCCGACTATTTTGAACAGCTTTATGACTATGCTGTGGAGTTGGTGCAAAAAGATCTCGCGTATGTCTGCGACCTTAGCCCGGAAGAAACCCGCACCTTTAGAGGCACGCTTAAAGAACCGGGCAAAAACAGCCCGTATCGAGATCGGAGTGTCGAGGAAAATCTCGAACTTCTGGCGAAAATGCGTGCTGGCGAATTCGAAGATGGCTCGCGCGTATTGCGCGCTAAAATCGATATGGCCTCACCCAATATCAATATGCGCGATCCGATCCTGTACCGGATTCGGCGCGGCCTGATCCATCATCAAACCGGGGATAGCTGGTGTTTGTATCCGATGTACGACTACACCCATCCGATCTCGGATGCCATTGAAGGTGTTACGCATTCTTTGTGCACACTGGAATTTGAAGACCACCGCCCTTTTTATGACTGGATACTAGACAACATTTCAATCGACTGCCACCCACAGCAAATTGAATTTGCCCGCGGTAATTTGCAGTACACGGTGACCAGTAAACGCAAACTCGCCGAGCTTATTGAAGCCGGCCATGTCGATGGTTGGGACGACCCGCGTATGCCAACCATTGCCGGTGTACGCAAACGCGGCTATACACCTACTGCATTGAATGAATTCTGGCGTCGGGCCGGCATTACCAAAGTCGACACCTCATCGGAAATGGCCAACCTGGAAGCGGTGGTTCGAGAAGAACTTGAGAATACTGCCTTTCGGCGTATGGCAGTTTTGAATCCGCTTAAAGTGACGCTTACCACCTACCCGGAAGACAGCGTGGAAATGCTGACCGGGCCAAACCACCCCAAACATGCAGACCTTGGCACCCGGCAAATGCCTTTCTCGCGAGAACTCGTTATTGATCGTGCGGATTTTCTGGAAGTTAAACCGAACAAACACTTCAAGCGCCTGGTCACGGGTGGCGAAGTTCGTTTGCGGAATAGCTATGTCATTCGCTGCGATGAAGTGATTAAAGATGCCGATGGTAATATTACCGAACTACTGTGCTCACATGATCCTGACACCTTGGGCAAAAATCCTGAAGGGCGAAAAGTCAAAGGCGTTATCCACTGGGTTTCTACCAATGGCGGCGCCAATGCCAAAATCCGCGTATATGATCGTTTGTTTAACCACCCTTCTCCGGCAAGTGATAAATCAGTAAAAGACTGGAAGGAACACCTTAATCCCGAGTCTTTGATCACTTACAATGACGCCTGGATCGAACCCTCGCTGGTAGATGCGGTCGAAAACCCGAGGTATCAATTTGAACGAGAAGGATATTTTTATAGAGACCCGGAAGAAGACGGGATCGTTTTCAACCGCATTGTGAGTCTGCGTGACTCATGGGCAAAGATGAAGCAAAAATAATCATCTTAAAATTAAACTGGAGCAAACCAATGAAGAAAATTATTACCACCTGTGCATTAGCACTGGTTCTCACCTTAATAACTGGAACCCCTGTCATGAGCGAAGCATCAAACCCTACTGTTACACTTGAAACCACGGAAGGCACAATTGTAATTGAGCTATACCCTGAGCAAGCACCAATAACGGTCGCCAACTTTCTTGAGTATGCTAAATCAAACTACTATGCCGGTACTATTTTTCACCGTGTTATTCCTGCTTTTATGATTCAAGGTGGTGGCTTTACCTTTGACATGCAGGAAAAAGAAACTAACGACCCGATTGCAATTGAATCCAACAATGGCCTCAAAAATGACAAAGGCACAATTGCCATGGCCCGCACCAGTGACCCTATGTCCGCTACCGCGCAATTTTTCATTAACGCAAAAGATAACGACTTTCTAAACTTTACCGCAGAAACTGCTCAAGGCTATGGCTATGCTGTATTCGGGAAAGTGATTGACGGTATGGACGTGGTCGAAAAAATTGAAAAGGTCAAAACCAGTACTAGCGGTGGCCACGGTGACGTACCGGTTGAACCCATTATTATCGACAAGGTTAGCGTTTCAGAATAAAAATCTGTGAACGCCGGCAACAAAGAAACTTTCTTCATCTCCGACCTGCACCTCGAAAAGGTGCGGCCGGAGATTGTTGCTATCTTTGAAAAATTTTTAAGCGAAGAATGCCAACAAATAGATGCCTTGTACATTCTGGGTGATTTATTTGAAGTTTGGGTTGGCGACGACCACCCAGTTGATGGCCTGGAAGATTGTCTTGACGCATTAAAAACTTTAGCTAACAAAACTCCGGTGTATTTTTTACATGGGAATCGTGATTTTTTGCTTGGCAATGCGTTCGCAGAGAAGTTTGGCTTGCGCCTGATTGATGAACACACCGTTATTGATTTGTACGGGCGCCCAACGTTAGTTATGCATGGTGACACGCTATGCATAGATGACGTCGAGTACCAGAAATTTCGCCAACAGGTCCGGTCGCCAGCGGTACAAAATGAATTTCTAACCCACCCTCTGGAAGCACGCCTCGCTCAGGCGCGCGGCATACGTGAAGAAAGCGCGAGTCATACCGCACTAAAAGATGAAATGATTACCGATGTTAATCCTGATGAAGTTATAAAAGTCATGCAGGAACATAATGTTGATTTGCTGATTCACGGCCATACGCATAGACCGGCGGCTCATCAGCTGGAAATAAACAGCAAACCAGCAGAACGGATTGTACTGAGCGACTGGTATGAACACGGTCAAGTACTCAAGTGCAGTGCGCTGGGCATGCACTCGCATGACTTGCGCTAACTTTATCACTTATGACATCTGCAAAAATCCGTTGAGCAACTAAGCTTCGACAATAGTTATGCGGTTACCGGAAATCTTTTATCCCGCGCGCCATTCAAGTAAAGATACCCGCGGCAACTATATTAGGTAAAATTGATATGAATCCATCTTTATATTTTGCATACAACAAACGAGGTTCATGTTTATGAGCGATAAATTTATTCTGGCCATCGATCAGGGCACTACCAGCAGCCGCGCAATTATATTCGATCATTCACTGCAAACCTTAAGCACGGCACAACAGGAGTTCTCTCAACTGTATCCCGAACCTGGCTGGGTTGAACATGATCCGGAGGAAATCTGGCAATCGGTATTGAATACCGTCATTGAAGCTCAGGGAAAATCACAAGCCCGATGGAGCGCGATCAATGGCATAGGTATAACCAACCAAAGAGAAACTACGCTGGTCTGGAATAAACAAACCGGCGCCTGTA
>CAZUMV010000256.1:0-4117 GCA_964621435.1 uncultured Thiotrichales bacterium
TCGCCCTACCTTCTTCATCAGAGCCGACGCGCCTTGTTTGAGAAACGTGTGGTCGGATGCTAACAAAAATAGGTTGACGCCCCGCTCCACCCACTCTGGCACATCTTCCAAGTCAGGCACAAAGATCCCCACGGGGCGATTAGCATCGCGAGCAGCAGTGCATATCTTCTTCATTGCGGTGATGACGCGTTCGTCTTTTGCGCTTTTAGCTCCCAGTGCAACAGTCAAATCCATGGTGCCAATAAAAAAGCAGTCGATTCCTTCGACCTGCACAATAGATTCAATATTTGAAACCGCATCCAGATCCTCGATCTGCGCGATAACCACGTTCTCACTTCTATTTATCTCAAGGTTTGCGCTTATGTTATTGCTACCATATCCGGCTGCTCTGGTTGAACCCGCATATCCCCGCCCGCCATCCCCAAACTTCAAATGACGAGCACAATCTTCCGCTTTCTTAGCGGTATCCACATGCGGGACTACCACACCGGTTGCGCCACAATCTAAGGCGTTGAGAATTTGCTCAGGCGCTGCTGATGGAACCCGAACCAATGACGGCATCTCGCCCGCACGATAGGCAGCAATATTCGAATCAATATCGCGCCGACCAAAAGGGGAATGCTCGGCATCAACACAGACGCAATCGAGGTTAGTTTGTGCCAACACCTCCGCCACCATCATTGACGGGGTCTTGACAAACGTGCCCACGAGACGTTCGCCGGCATGCAGACGGTGACGAAAATTTTGGTGAGGATTTATAGTCATGATTTAGACCTTTCTAGGTACGGCAAACAGAAAGCTGGCCAACGTAATTAAAACGAAAAATACAATCTGCAAACTGAGCCTTGATTACTCGAATAAAGCGCTGGTACCTAACTTAAGTTTGCCAGAAAACAGTCGCTTTTCAGCTGGAATATCCGGGTCTTCAACACGCTCTATAAGCATGTTGACTGCTGCCTCAACCATCCTTTCCACTGGCTGCTCTACGGTCGTCAGGTCGTAACTCATCCACGCACCCGTCTGCACGCCATCAAAACCCACCACCGCAATCTGCTTGGGAATGTCAATAGAATATTCGTGCCGCAAAGTGTCGATAACCCCCATAGCCATGGTGTCATTGGCGCAAACAAACGCATCCGGAACAAAGGTATCTGAATCCATAATTTCATGCACTAAATCGCAGGCATGTTCATAGCCGTAATCACCTTCTACCTGCACCACATTTACCGACGCTTCATTAAGACGCCCGATAGCGCCTTTGGCGCGCGCCGTACTCACCGCTGAATAGCTGGGGCCATTCATTACCACGAACGATTGTCGGCCGTCATTCAGCAATCCTTCGACCAGACGTTGTTCACCTTGGGTATGGTCACAGCAGACCGACGATACTGTGTTGTCAGTGTATACGCGGTTGTAAAAAACAACTGGTATCTCTCTGGTATTACAAGCCGCTATTTGCGCCGACGAAAACTCGGCGGCAGCAATAATGCCATCAACCTGATACTGCCAGACCTGATCTAGGATTCCATCTACATCGCTTTGTTCGCCAAGGGTAAACAGCAAGATGCGCACATTGCGTTCTTCAAAACCGCGGCTCAAGTGCGAAAGCACTTCTGGATAATTCAAATTGGTCAGATCACTGATAATAACGGCGACAATATTAGAGCGTCGAGTGATAAGCCCTCGCGCAATTGCATTAGGCTGATACCCTAGTTCGTCAGCCGCTTTCTTTATCTTTGCACGGGTCTTTTCCGACACGCTGGCACCGGGCTTGAAACACCTCGATACCGCAGATTGAGACACGCCCGCCAACTTGGCAACATCGTAGGATGTTGCCCGCTTGCCAGCTCTACGTTCACTAGCTTGCTTTGGTGGTTTTGCCAAACTTTTCTCCATATCTTGCTACTCGTATATCGGCTTGCGCCTTGTGGCCCGCAAAACCTTCAATGGCACACAACCGAGAACAGTACTCACCAATCCGTAAAGATGCTTCCTCGGTAAGACGCTGAAAAGTACAAGTCTTCAAAAATTTGCCAACCCATAGGCCACCAGTATAACGGGCAGCTTTATTCGTCGGCAAGGTATGGTTAGTACCAACCACCTTGTCGCCGTACGAGACATTGGTCTCCGGACCAAGAAACAGAGCTCCATAGTTGGTCATATTATCGAGGAAATACTGCGGGTCTCTGGTCATTACCTGCACGTGCTCTGAAGCAATGTCATCAGCAACTTCAACCATCTCGTCATAAGTATCACAAACAATCACCTGACCATAATCGCGCCAGGCTTGACCGGCTATTTCCGCAGTCTCCAGAGTTTTTAGTTGTTCTTCAATTTGCTCAACGGTATCAGCAGCCAGGATTTCTGAGTTTGTCAGCAAAATCGCAGGTGAATTTGGCCCGTGTTCCGCTTGTCCGAGTAGATCCGTGGCACACAATTCCCCATCAACCGTCTCATCCGCAATAACCAATGTCTCTGTTGGCCCAGCAAACAAGTCAATGCCTACCCGGCCAAACAATTGGCGTTTGGCTTCTGCCACAAACGCGTTGCCGGGCCCGACCAACATATCAACACTGGCAATATTTTCGGTACCCAATGCCATTGCTCCTATCGCCTGCACCCCACCCATACAACAGATTTCATCAGCACCCGCCAAATCCATAGCGACGACAATGGCGGGATTTGGTTCACCTTCGAACGGTGGCGCACAAGCTATGACACGCTGGACTCCAGCAACCTTGGCAGTGACCACGCTCATGTGGGCCGAAGCAACCAACGGATACTTGCCGCCAGGCACATAGCAACCAACACTATTAACCGGAATATTTTTATGGCCGAGAATAACCCCTGGTTGAGTTTCAACTTCAACATCGGCCAATGCGTCCTTTTGTATTTGTGCGAAGTTCCTGACCTGTTCCTGCGCATATTTGATGTCCGAGATTACCTGGTCATCGAGGCGCTGGTAGCAGGAATCAATTTTTTCACGGCTAAGTCGAATTTCTGGATCGGTCCAATTATCGAATTTTTTCGCATACTCGAGTACCGCACTTTCACCACGTTTTTCGATATCCGCCAGAATATCCTCTACGATCTGTCGAACCTGGGTATCGTTGGTTGCGGCGTCCTCTATACTGATGCCTTCTTTAAGTTTTCGTATCATGCTCAATCCTATAAATATTAGTCTGAAGTAGCCAGATTTTGGAAGGCTAGACGAAAATGACTTCGAATGCAAAACTATTCGATGTGCGGCGCAATCTCCACTATAATTTAGCTATTACACCCCTGAAATTGGCTTAATATGGCGCCTTCTGAGTATTCTTCACCCTACCGTAACGACTTATTGCGCGGCAAAAACGCGCTGGTGACCGGTGCTGGCAAAGGTATCGGACGCGCTTGCGCCGTCGCAATGACCGCGTGTGGCGCCAAAACTATTGCCATCGCAAGAACTCAATCTGACCTTGATTCGCTGAAAACAGAGTGCGGTGATCTACTCACCCCGATTGGCGCCGATGCCCTATCTGAAGAATGCCTACAAACGATCTCAGAAATGAGCAATTTAGACATATTAGTCAACAACCTTGGAACCAATAAGGTCGAGCCACTGGTCGACGTAACAGACCAAACGCTCGATTTAATATTGAATATGAATGTCCGCAGTCTGATAAAAATCACTCAGGCCGTTGTTCGCAACATGCTTGCTCGGGATCAAGGGGGAAGCATTATCAACATGTCATCACAAATGGGGCACATTGGTTCGCCGGGGCGAACCATGTATTGCACCACTAAACATGCGGTGGAGGGTTTTACCAAAGCACTCGCTGTAGAAATTGCGGAATCGGGAATTCGCGTGAATGCAGTCGCTCCAACATTTATACGCACCCCATTGACAGAGCCAATGCTTGCAGATAAGCAATTTAAGAACTTTGTAATGGATATGATTCCAATGGGAAAAATTGGAGAGGTTGAAGACGTGGCGAACGCTGTTGTCTACTTGGCAAGCGATGCCTCACAATTGGTTACCGGCACAAGTCTGCGAGTCGACGGCGGCTGGACCGCACGTTAATTATCTCAGTTTTGGCAATCACCCCCCGATTCTTCACTTATTTAATTATGCGGC
>CAZUMV010000257.1:0-4060 GCA_964621435.1 uncultured Thiotrichales bacterium
TTCCCAGCAATATGGGGGCGAATAGCTTCTTCGACATAACCCAAACCAGTGAACCGCATCATGCCCGTCTTGCCAAATGCGGTGAAATGGTCTGCCCAGAACTGTACGAGGCGTTCACGAAACCCATCGTCACTTGTCGCATGACGCGCGATATGAGATCGCAATTCAAGAAGAGCTTTCGTCTTTGCGTCTTCACGCAAGGCTCGGTCAGCTATGCGGCCATCCTCATTGGATAAAACCTTTTGTCTAATATTGCGTCGGAGATCACGAAAGGCGGTTAAAACTGGCAGGTGCGATGTCCAACGGCGCACTGGATAGTTTCTTGCTGCCGTGTCGGGCCCAAGGAGCCGATTCAACATTGCATTCGCACTTAAAGACGGCTCGAGAATCGGCGATAAGCCAGTTCCAAATCGGATTTCGGCGATCAAAGGATCAAATGTCATAAGATATCCGTTTGCTGTTCATGCAACGCCGCTACTTTCCCGTTTTGCAGATAGTTTTATGCTTAGTATCTCATAGGAGCTTCGATGCAGTATAATATCTCAACCTATCATAAAACCTTCAGTTCGAACTGATCTATGGTGGTCCTAAATCTGATTTAAGACCAGCTTATGGCCGACAATGTTGGTTGGAAGACCTTTTGAATTTTCCATACTTTACAAATCCACGGGTAAGTGTCAGTTGGATCGAGTTGAACGAGCCGGATAGGGTATCCGGGGCTATGTGTTTTCTGGCTACCTAGCGCAATCGTTTTGTTTAGATGCGACGCTGAGGAAATTGACGAGATCTAATTATGTCTACATGCGATTGTGCTAGCAACCGGCGTGGTTGTTTCGCAGATTCTCGGTGAAGATAATCAGAGCCATTGCTTTGAGATGGACAGCCCGATTTTCAACCAAATTCGTCCAATCATCTAGGTAACTTCGCTCTTGGAGTTTAACAGTGACAGACGAGGCCACCATGTATCGTAAGATTGGCCGCCACATTTAAAGGAATGTAACCCAGTGACCGCTCAACCAGTCAATGATCGCGATATAATTCTATCAACCAAGCTACTATTACCTGAACGCCTGTGGCGCTTGATGACCAAACCAGCTGCGGCGATATTGCGAGCGCTGCCCGAGAAATTTGTCTATGCGCGCGGACTGTCTTCCCGTCGGAAGCGCCGTCCCTATTCATTGATTCAGCCAGGAGATGTTGTCATCCAGATTGGCGCTCCGGCAGATTTGCTAGCGGTGGGTCGGTCGCGCTCCGCTTATATTATGCAGCTCATTTCGGGCGGTGGAAAGCTGGTCGTGATGGAGCCCGATTCGGAGAATTGTGAGAAAATGCAGGCCTTCGCTGATCGCAATGGTTATTCCGACAATGTACTGGTCGTGAATAAGGGTGGCTGGTCTGCGGAAACGACGCTTAAATTTTATGAGAGTAAAGAGCATCCGGCTTCGGCGGTTTTGGTTGATCTTTGCGAAGCAACACCAGAGGAAATGAAGCGCCGGGGGTATCGTGAAATTCCCGTACCCGTGACGACCGTTGATGCTGTACTGGCTGAGCACGGGCTTCAAACGCCAAAGGTAGTGTCAATCACGACTAATGGCGCAGAAATTGAAATTCTGGGTGGTATGAAATCTATGCTCGCAGACAAAACTGATACATACATTTCACTTGCTATTACTGGCGATCGTTACCGAGAAACTATGGATGAGCTAGGCTTTGATTATGTGTGTGATGATGATCGAGGCTTTACCTTCCGAAAAAAGCCACGCATTTAATCGCGACCAAAGTCCGATGAGGCGTATGTTTTGACGACCAAACCCAAAATCCTAATGTTCGGTCGGCACTTCCGCCCAGCGGTCACTGCAGGCGGTTCAGTACGGTCGATGACCAATCTGATAGAAAACTTGGGTAATGAATTTGACTTCTGGGTGGTTTGCCGTGATCGCGATTTAGGCTCAGAGACCTCGTTTGATTTACCGCTTGATCAGTGGATACATTACGAAGATTGCCATATCCACTATTGCCGCCCACGTAGAGCCTACCTGCGCTTATTTGCTCAAATTTTGCACTCGCAAGATTGGGATGTGATTTACGTAAACAGTTATGTCAGTCCAATATTCAGTGTGATTGTCCGACTGTTGCATCGAATAGGATATGCTGGTGATGCGCCCCTGATTGTCGCTCCACGCGGTGAATTTGCACAAAGCGCATTGAAATTCTCAGCGACGAAGAAAAAAGTTGTATTATTCTTGGGGAAATATCTTGGCTTTCATCGACGCGTCGTTTGGCAGGCGTCATGTGAGCACGAGCACAACGATATTGTCCGCGTTATTAACCCACCGATTGATCGGATATTGACCGCGCCTGACCTCAGCCCGCTTGATATTCTAGATGTTTCTGAAGAGGATCGAATTCCCAAAAAACAGGGCGAATTAACTCTGGCACTGGTCGCACGAATTGCTCCGATCAAGAATATCCTTCTCGGGATCCAAGCCTTGCAAACCTGCAAGAGTCAGATCGTCTACGAACTTTACGGACCGATTGAGAGCGATGAATACTGGGCTGAATGCCAAGCTGCAATCGCGAAACTTCCCACCAATGTCACAGTCACTCACCGTGGAGCAATTGAACGGTCAGAAGTTCCCCGCGCTCTTACCCGCGCCCACGCTTTCATGATGCCAACCTTTGGGGAGAATTTTGGACACTCAATCCTCGAAGCGTTAGCGGCGAGTGTTCCCGTATTAATCAGCGACCAAACTCCTTGGCTCGATCTTGAATCGCGCAAGGCCGGTTTCGATTTACCGCTGGAAAATTTGGAAAAGTTTACTGCGGCGATCGAAAAACTCGCAGGGATGGACGACCTCGAGTTTGAAACTTGGCGTACTGGTGCTCGCACGGCAGCGCTAGAATGGTTGCGGGATTCAGAAGTGGTTGAAGCCAATCGCCAATTGTTTCAAAGGGCTCTCGATTTCGCGCCTCAAGCAGCATGAGCGGCGCGAAGCCTGAGAGTGCACGACGCACTTTTTTTTCATTTATTGGAATCGCCTCAATCCGAGGACTGACGGCAGTATCCCAACTAATAATCATTGCGGTGGCAAGCCAAGTTTTAGATAAGGACGCCTTTGGGCGTTTTGCGATAGCATATGCAATTGCTCGCCTGTTGCAGGCTGGCAGCGGCCTTGGCGCGCAATCCTACCTGTTAAAAGATATTCCGTACCGGCAAATTCATGGGCGTGCATGGCATAGTATTCGCAGCGCCGCGCTCTTTTTCGTTGCTGGCCCTCTTTTGATTTGTGTCTTAGCCGGAACGATTTTCGAAAGTCTGGCGGCTCTTGGTGTACCATTTTATCCACTCCTTGCTGGGCAAGGTGCTGCAGTCTCAATGTTTTCGTTTTTTTGGACGATACTCGTCTCACTTGCTGCTTATGTGCGAACTACGCGATCTAGTAGCGAAGCAATGCTATTGTCAGAGCTGGCGGTGCCCACAGTACTCCTCCTGTCGATAGGCTTAGGATGGTTGAGTGGCGATATTTCGGTTATTCACCTTTTGGTAAGCTCCAGCCTACTGTTGCTTCTGGGTGAATTGGCGATGCTTAGTTGGCATCTAGCTAAAGCATGGATCCCCGTTGGTGGGCCTAACAGTGAGGTTGTACCCTTTCAGGAGCTAAGAGCTTATTGGGGTACCGTCTTTCTTAAAACAATGACGGGTCAACTCGATATTGTTCTGGCGGGCACCGTTCTATCTCCTGCGGCTGTTGGACTTTATGCGATCATCAAGCGGATAACCAACGTTATGACCTTGGCAGCATCAATTGTTGTCTGGATGTATGCTCCTAAAATTTCGCGGGCGTCTGCTGCGATGAATAAATCTGCTTTACTTCATCTTGCGCGCCGGTCGATCCAATTCACCATGGGGCCAGCAATCGTCATCCTTCTCCTGCTGCTTGCTGCATTGCCATGGTGGACAGTGTATTTCGAAATTACCACGGATACTACGTTTTGGGCGTTATTGGTTTTGATGCTAGGAGGACAGGTTCTTTCTGGCACGATGGGCAGTACGATGATG
>CAZUMV010000258.1:0-4049 GCA_964621435.1 uncultured Thiotrichales bacterium
TGAGGCCACCCATTTTGCGCATATCCTGCTCATGGTGCATAGCGATAATCACCGAGCCCGCCGCTAGGAATAATAAGGCTTTGAAAAAGGCGTGGGTCATGAGGTGGAATACCGCAGCGGAATAAGCAGAGGCGCCCAGGGCCGCCGTCATATAACCGAGCTGTGACAAGGTTGAGTAGGCCACCACCCGCTTGATGTCATTTTGCACCATACCAATCAAGCCCATAAAGAAGGCCGTTAGTGCCCCAATGACCAGCACGAAACTTAATGCTGTGGTACTTAATTCAAACAGCGGTGACATTCTGGTCACCATGAAGATGCCGGCGGTTACCATAGTCGCGGCATGTATCAATGCGGAAATTGGTGTTGGGCCTTCCATCGAATCCGGCAACCAGACATGTAATGGAAACTGCGCCGACTTACCCATGGCACCTATAAATAGCAAGATACAAATAACGGTCATAACCGACCATTCACTGCCAGGCAAAATACTCATCTTCGCCTCGGTCAAAGCCGGGGCTGCGGCAAAAACTTCTTTGTAGTCTAGAGAGCCGGTATACATCAGTACCGCAGCAATCCCGAGCAGGAAACCAAAATCGCCTATTCTATTAACCAAAAATGCCTTCATGTTGGCAAACACAGCTGTTGGCTTTTTCCACCAGAATCCAATCAACAAGTACGACACCAAGCCTACCGCTTCCCAACCAAAAAATAGCTGCATGAAGTTGTTGGCCATAACCAGCATTAACATGGAAAAAGTAAACAACGAGATATAGGCAAAGAAACGCTGATAGCCAGGATCTCCATGCATATAGCCAATGGTATAGATATGCACCATCAAAGAAACGAAAGTGACTACTACCATCATCATCGCGGTCAGGTTATCGATTAGGAAACCCACCTCAAAGCGGACGCCGTCGCTGACCATCCAGGTATAGACGGCCGCGTTATAGATATCATGACCGTCGATCGCGAATACTTTAAATACATAAGCCGACAACAAAAACGAAATAGCGACGCCAACGATCGTTACCGTATGGCTACCTACTTCACCGAGTCGCTTACCAAAGAACCCGGCGAGGATTGCACCAGCGAGCGACGCTAAAGGTATTGCTAATAAAATGCCTGGCAAGCTCATAGTTAACCTTCTAACTCGTTAAGTTCTTCAACATCTATGGTGCCCTTATTACGGAAAACTGTAACCAGTATCGCCAACCCGATTGCCGCTTCTGCAGCCGCCACGGTAAGGATAAAAAATACAAAAACCTGTCCACCTAAATCTCCGCCATAAGCAGAAAAAGCGATGAAGTTAATATTCACTGCCAAGAGCATGAGTTCGATTGACATCAATACAATGATGATATTTTTCCGGTTCAGAAAAATTCCGGCAATACTCAGCGAAAACAATATCGCACTGAGCACCAGATAGTGAGTTAAGCCGATCATGACTTGCGCTCGTTTTTCATATCAACCACGCGTAATCGATCTTTTGCTTTAACTTTGATCTGGTCCGCTGGATTCAAGTATTTAGTACCGGCGCGGCGTCGGAAGGTTAATGCGATAGCCGCAACAATCGCCACCAACAGAATCACTGCCGCGATTTCAAACGAATACGCATATTCGGTATACAAGACACTACCTAATTCTTTTGTGTTGCTATAGCCCTCGGGCTTCGGCGTGATACCTACTTGCAGGAACTCTCCGCTTCGGAGTACTACAATCATTTCTACTGCCATAATTACCGCTACGCCTATGCCCCACGGCAGGTATTTAACAAAGCCAGCGCTGATTTCTTCAATATTGATATCAAGCATCATGACTACAAACAGGAACATCACCATGACTGCACCGACATAAACCAACACCAGCACAATACCAAGAAACTCGGCCTGCAATAGCAACCAGATACCAGCACTCGAAACAAACACCAATACCAACGATAAGGCCGCATGCACCGGGTTTCTAACAGTGATCATATTGACTGCGGCAGCGACTGTTATAGCCGAGAACAAATAAAACAAAAAGGCATGAAAGGTCATTGTAATCCCCTAGCGATAAGGCGCGTCAGCCGCGCGGTCCGCTGCAATTTCCGGCTCGTACTTATCACCAATCGCCAGCAACTTATCTTTGGTCATAATCTGCTCGCCACGCTCTTCAAAGTGGTAATCAAAAATTCGAGTTTCCACGATCGCGTCTACCGGACAAGCCTCTTCACAAAAACCGCAGTAAATGCACTTAAAGAGGTCAATATCATAACGCGTCGTTCGGCGGGTACCGTCGCCGCGTTCTTCGGACTCAATAGTTATTGCCAGTGCCGGACAAACCGCCTCACATAATTTACAGGCGATGCAACGCTCTTCGCCATTAGGATAACGTCGCTGCGCATGCAAGCCTCTGAATCGGGGTGACTGTGGCGTTGTTTCTTCGGGAAACTGAATCGTAAACTTCGGCTTCCACATATACTTTGCGGTTAGCATCAATCCACGCAGTAATTCAATCAAGCTAAAAGCTTTGGCGAAATTTTTTATTGTGCTCATCTAGTTCTCCGTTTGCAGCAATGCTACAACCACGGCCTCCATCCAAGTCCAATCGCGACACCTTCCGCAAAAATCCAGACCAAAGTCACCGGAATCAATATTTTCCAACCAAGACGCATGATCTGGTCATAGCGATAACGCGGAAAGGTCGCGCGGAACCACAAAAAGCAATACAAGAAAAATGCGGTCTTTATTGCGAACCAATGAAAGCCATTATTCATTAAGGCACCCAACACAGGAATATCGAATATGTTTTCCTGAAACCAGGTCCAGCCATCAAACGGTGACATCCAGCCACCCATGAACATAATCGCGGTCAGTGCCGAGATCAAAATCATGTTGGCGTATTCCGCCAGAAAAAATACTGCGAAACCAAAACCACCGTATTCCACATGGAAACCGGCAACAATCTCGGACTCGCCTTCCGCTACATCAAACGGTGCGCGGTTAGTCTCCGCCACACCGGAAATAAAGTACACCACAAACAAGCCAAACAATGGCCACATAAACCAGTCGCCAATACCACCCGCTTGCGCGGTGACGATGTCGCCCACGTTCAGACTATTGGACACCATTAACACACCGACGAGCGCAAAACCCATGGCAATTTCATACGCAATAATTTGTGCTGCCGAACGCATCGCACCCAAAATCGCATATTTGGAGTTCGAAGCCCAACCAGCAATCAATACTCCGTAGACACCGAGCGAGGTCATAGCCAGTAGATACAACAAGCCGGCGTTGATATTGGCCAAAGTCATGGTCGGCGAAAATGGCACCACCGCCCACGCCGCAACAGCCGGCGCGAAAGCCAGAACCGGCGCAATTAAAAACAAATAACGGTTAGATTGACTCGGAACGACAATCTCTTTAGTCAGCATTTTGAAAACATCAGCCCATGGCTGCCCTAACCCCCAAATACCAACCCGGTTCGGACCTTTGCGTTGATGAAGAAAGGCAATAACCTTACGTTCAAAATAGGTTAAGTAGGCGACAGAAATAATAATCGGTAACAGAATCATGCCGATTTTAATGCCAGTCCATACCGTTAGACGCATCCAGTCAGGCAGCAGCATCCAGTAGTTATTTAGAAATTCCGGTAACACCACTAAGCTCCCCGAACCTCTACTGCACCGAAGCTCGCGCCCAATTGTGCGCTGACCTCTGTCGCGACCGGAAGATACACACAGCCGTCAGGGACATTTTCATCCAGCTCGACATCCACCGTTGCACTGTGCATACCTTGACGAATATTGATCTCGGCACCGGCCGATAAACCCTGGCGTGACAATTCTGCAGAATTCATCCGCGCGCTGCTCTCTTCTGCTTCGGATGTTCGCTGGAGTGCCGCAGCTCGCCGCACAACGCCATCAACCCGATAATTATTGACGCCACTAATGCGTTGCAAGCTGTCTGTTTGCTCAAGTCCCGCATAGCTGGCACCTGCTTCAATTGCCGTACTAAAAGCGGGTAAACTCGTACATTGTTGTTTGAGTTCATCACGCACTTCTA
>CAZUMV010000259.1:0-4005 GCA_964621435.1 uncultured Thiotrichales bacterium
ATTCCTGCGTGACGACACCCGCCATATTGTCAGTGAAGGTGGCATGTTCGGTATTACACTGATCAGCAAAGACATCATCAAACGGTGTCTTGTTCAATAACTCTTCATCAAAGGCTGGAATCGCAAATATGTCTGCCGGATCACCATACATAAGACCACTAATAGTCGGCACAAATCCCGGCGCCTCAATTGGCTCTACTCTGCTTAAAATCTTACGCGAGAATTTTGAAATATTGCCACCAGGCGCTATATCAACATAGTTCGCTTCAGCGCCAACATAGTGTTCTTCGGTTGTTGTGATGGTAATGAAACCCAATATGTAGCGTTTCTTCTCGGCGGAAAATACGCGACCGGTATGGTTAGTGTCAACTTCCAGCTTAATGTCTGTAAGGCCTTCTTTAACGGTTTTACCGAAGCTACTAGTCCATGCAACAAAAAGGTTTGCGATCGCACCAAATGGCGCGTTAACTCTCATTATAGGATGAGAAGGATTAGTTTCTCCCAAGTCGGTCCAGCGATCCCGGCCCGTTTGCGTTGAGCCGCTGCCGCTGCCATTCGACAATGCTATATTTCTAGTCGATTGCGGAACACCAAGTTCTGCCATCAGGTTCATAAACTCAATATGTTGCGCAGGCGCGACCAGCTCATCATTGCTATTAGGCAATCTGCGTAGTTGCTGAGCAGCAGCCGGCGAACTAAGCGCCTTTACCGGTCCGTACCAACTAAACAACCCTTTGCGATTGGCCCAATCCAGAGCATGGTAAACACCAGCCGGTGCATTCGCACCCAAGTGCGGTGTATCCAGGGAGAAAAACAACTTTGCGTTATGTTCTTCTCCATCAAGCTCGGCAGTTCGCAACGCAAATCGCGATACTAGTCCGCCCATACTTCTGCCAACCACAACGGTTTGGTCCAGGTGGGCCGGGTCAACATAGTGTGGCAAATGATTAGTCAAAAATTCACGTACTGCAAATGCGTTGGCTTGAATCCAGTTGGTACCGTCTTCATAGTCGAGCATGATGACGTCATAGCCAGCTTCGTGAAACATGGGATACATGTCCGGACTTTTCTTGTACAACTTCTTGTGGTCCCGATTTCCTTCAATATCAAAACCGTCTACAAATACTACCGTTGGCCCAAGCAACTTGCCCGCTGCTAATTCCTTGCGAGGATAGGCACGCGGGTAAATCTCACCCTTTTCAACCGACTCCCCTGTTGGCGCAGCAAAGTCTATTTGCTGTTCTACTGTATCGAGGTCGTAGCAAGGTATTTCACACTTGGCTTCCGAAAAATCACCAGGATTAGAGCGGCTATTTGCAGTGCGACTTGAAATTGGACCGCGCATCTTTTTGACAGAATAAACATTCCGGACTGCTTCTGCGGTCGGTTTGTCATAGTCGCGTACTGCGGCACCAACCCACGTTGTGCCAGCTGCCTTCAGGGTAATTGTTGCGGTAAGACTTTCCATGCCAATGAAGTCATTAGCGATCGTGAACGGTCGATCAAACGAAATAGTTTGCGGCGCGCTTCCAGCTATCGAAATAGTGATATTCGTAACTGCCGCCGGATTTACCATGTTAGAGATAAAACCTGCAGATGGTAAAATAAAGCCACCATCAAGGTACGACAAAGATGGTGAATCAATACCTACTGCAAACATAACCTCGTTGGTGGTTGCATCTGCAACTGCAGTGGTTAGCTTTAGCTGCTGATTTTGGTCTAGTGTTACGCGACTACTGGCGTTGTCACCAAAGGTGTCGTAGTTAATTAACATGACATTGATCGGTACTACGCTTTGCTCTCTGGCCAAACGTCGGTTTTCTTGGGCCAAAATTTCCAGATCAGCGATATCGTTTTGAGCAACCAATTCACTAGCAATAACATTAAAATCTTCGTAGGTAGTTGCCGGTGCCTGGCTGCTACCATCTAGCTTTCTAATCGCTGCAACAGAATCAGTTGCATCTCTTTCAAGCAAAATACCGGTTGGCGCTACCGCCGTAGGGATTTGTGCGAACAGTTGCTGGGTCGCCAGCTCTACGTCGTCCGTTTCTATAACAACAGGCTGTACTGGTGTTCTGGTCGGAAGCAATACTGGCGCTACTGTTGTAGGCAAGCTGGTGATTGCCTGTTGTTGCTCCGCCGCCACTTTAAGCATTGGCTCCGGTGAAGGATTCGCCGCGGCAGCAAGCCCTGCCACCGCGGTAAATACCAACGCCAAACAACTTACTACTACAAATTTAGTTCGTCTCATTTATTTTTTCCCAAATTTTTACTTAATTAAAATTCTTATCTGCCGGTGAATTCGTCATAGACGAAATGACCGTTATGGATCAAGCCACGGGTGTTTTCCGGAATCGTGCCAACCACGCAAACTTTGGCACCCTGAATCGCCTGGAATTTTCGGCCTTCCGGGCAGAGTTCTTGCAGATCAATTTTGTATTCAAAATTACCTGCACCATCCAGACGTAGATCGCGTCCGTTGAAACCGGTAGGCATTTGCAGTTCGCAGCGCAGCATCATGCCGGCACGTGCTTTGAAGCGGGTGTTGTCCGGGCAATAAGTGTTTGCCTCGGACTGCGCAATTATGATCAAGTCACTATTGTCAGTGTAAGCATAGAGATGGTCAGCCGGTAGTCGGGTAAACCCACAACCGGTAGCTGTGACGAAAGACCCAGCCGGGCAACTCACGGCGGTCTCAAGATACAAACCATCGTTGTGGGCAAAGCCGGTACGACCTTCCGGTACCGGCGCGACCTGACAGTATTCGCCGTCGTGGCGAACGATGCTCAATTTAGAATTGCCCTGCGCGTCATGTAGTCTGGCTGGTAAGAAGCACAGGTTCTCAGTTTCTTTATCACCACAGCGCTGTTGTGGGCGCTGAATAAGCGCTGGCGCAACACCTGTCTTAAGGGCTAACAACTCTTGCTTAACCACACCTTGCAGGTTTTCAGTGAACTCAGTGTGCGTTGAGTTACATTGATCAAAAAAGACTTCATCGAATGGTGTGTTAACCAACAGGTCGGCATCAAACGCTGGAATATCAAAGATATCGTCCATGCCTTTATACATGAGTGAACTATTGGTCGGCACATGGTTGACCTTGCCAAGCAAACTCTCATTGCTCAACAAGCCAAAACTGAATTTATCCAGGTTTCCGCCAGGAGCGATATCAACAAAATTGGCTTCGTCACCCACAGTTCTCGTTGTTACTGTGGTAATGGTAATAAAGCCCAGCATAGTTCTTTTCTTTTCTGCTCTAAAAACGGTACCTCTATGATTGGTGTTAACGTCAATCTTAAGGTCAGCAATAAAGTTTCCAACCACGGGCACCCAACCCAACAAGGTTACCAGTGGCGCATTCACGCGCATTAACCCGTAGTTCGGATTGGTGTTACCCAAATCAGTCCAGCGCTCACTTCCAGTTTGGAGTGACCCGGTGCCACTACCGTTAGCCAAGGCAACATTGCGGGCATTTTTCGGGAGACCGAAATCCGCGGCGTTGACTTCTGCTAACCAGGTTAGAAATTCTTGCGGATTTATCAAACGATCGTTTTCATCCGGGACACGTCGCAGCAATTGCTCGGCGCCCGGGGTCTTGCTGGCTTTAATCGGCCCCAACCAATTCAGGATACCGCCAACATTAGCCCAGTCCAGCAAGTGCAAAGCGCCTGCAGGCACACTAGAGCCATAGTGTGGGCCGTCATGTGATAGATACAAATCAACCTGGTGATCTTCACCGGCGATTTCAGCCGAGCGCAGGGCGTAGCGCAATAACGGGCTACCCATACTGCGGCCCATCACTACGGTTTTAGTATCAGCACGACGCTTCTTCCAGCGAGGCAACTCATTCACCAAAAACTCTCGCACTGCCAGAGCATTATTCTGGATCCAGTTTTGGCCGTCTTTATAGTCCAGCACGATGACGTCGTATCCAAGCTCGTGATATTCAGCAATTGCCTCTTTGTAATCATTGTAAAGATAGGCGTGGTCACGATCGCCTTGATT
>CAZUMV010000260.1:0-3981 GCA_964621435.1 uncultured Thiotrichales bacterium
AAGATCGTATCGATGTCATCGCACCGCACCCCTTAGCCACCATTGGTTTCGACAACCTAGCGATCTCTGCCGAAAACATGATCGGTGAGCCAGGCAAAGGCATGGGCATTGCGCTCGGTAATTTGGATATTTTCCGTTCGACCGTCGGCGCCGCTGCGCTTGGCTTCGCGCGACGCGCCCTGGATGACGCGACCGACCGCGCCCAGCAACGCACGATGTTCAATTCAACCTTGGCCGAGCAACCCATCGCTCAGGAAAAGCTCGCCGAAATGGCGCTCGATGTGGATGCCTCGGCACTATTGATCTATCGCTCGGCCTGGACCAAAGACGTCAAAGGCACTCGCGTTACGCGTGAAGCTGCCATGGCCAAACTATTCGCCACCGATCAAGCGCAACTGGTTATTGATAAAGCAGTGCAACTACTTGGCGGCCTCGGTGTGACGCGAGGCGTCAAAGTGGAAGAACTTTACCGGGAGATACGCGCCTTACGAATTTATGAGGGCGCTTCTGAAGTTCAGAAGATCGTCATTGCCAGACAACATTTAGAAAATCACAACAAGTAGATAACTATGCGCAAATTATTACAACCTGAAGGATGGCCGCGACCGAAAGGCTATGCCAATGGCATTGCTGCTACCGGGACCAGTGTTTACACCGCTGGTGTCGTGGGCTGGAACGAAGAAGAAAAGTTTGTCGAAAAAAGCCTGATTGGTCAACTCCGGCAGGCATTGGAAAACACCGTCGCGATCCTGGATGAAGCCGATGCAACGCCCGAGCACATCGTGCGCATGACTTGGTATATTACTGACAAAGAGGAATACACAAACAACCTCGCAGAAGTCGGCAAAGTGTGGCGACAAACCTTAGGTAAAGTTTTTCCATGCATGGCTTGTGTGCAGGTCGTTGCGTTGGTCGAAGATGATGCCAAAATTGAAATAGAAACAACCGCTGTAATACCAAACGAGAGAAATTGAATATGCCTTTACCTCCTTATAAGTGGGAAGACCCACTCTGTATTGAAGACGCGCTCAGCGAAGAAGAACGTCTGATCATGGATAGCGCCCGCGCCTACTGCCAGGGCGAGCTGATGCCGCGCGTATTAGAAGCCAACCGAAATGATAGCTTCGACCGCAACATCATGACCGAGTTAGGTGAGCAAGGCTTACTTGGCTCGACTATCAATGGTTATGGTTGTGCCGGCACTAACTATGTTTCCTATGGCTTGATCGCCCGGGAAGTAGAACGCGTTGATTCCGGCTACCGCTCAGCCATGTCAGTGCAATCGTCTTTGGTCATGCATCCAATCAATGCTTACGGCAGTGACGCACAAAAAGAAAAGTACCTACCCAAACTTGCCACGGGCGAATGGGTTGGTTGTTTCGGCCTGACCGAGCCGAATGCGGGATCAGATCCAGCGGGCATGCAGACCCGGGCAAAAAGTGTTGATGGTGGTTACAAATTATCCGGCGCTAAAATGTGGATCACCAACTCCCCTATCGCAGATGTATTTGTAGTGTGGGCAAAAGATGACGAAGGCGACATTCGCGGTTTTATCTTGGAAAAGGATATGCCTGGACTGAGCGCGCCAAAAATTGAAGGTAAGTTTTCTTTACGCGCATCAATTACTGGTGAAATTGTCATGGACGGCGTTTTCGTTCCGGAAGAAAATCGTTTCCCTGAAATCAAGGGCCTCGCCGGACCCTTCGGCTGTTTAAACAATGCCCGCTATGGTATAGCCTGGGGTGCAATGGGTGCCGCAGAATTTTGTTGGCATGCCGCGCGCCAATATACGCTTGATCGAGAACAGTTTAATAAACCGCTAGCGGCTACTCAGTTGGTGCAGAAAAAACTTGCAGACATGCAAACTGAAATCTCGCTCGGACTGCTCGCAGCGCTTCAAGCTGGCAGACTGAAGGATGAAGGCAAACTTGGCATTCCGAGCATATCTTTGATCAAACGCAACAACTGCGGAAAAGCGCTGGACATTGCCCGTATGGCGCGAGATATGCATGGCGGCAATGGCATCGCTGATGAGTTTCATGTGATTCGACACGTCATGAACCTTGAAACCGTTAACACCTATGAGGGCACGCACGATATTCATGCGCTCATTATGGGTCGTGCGATCACCGGCATTCAGGCCTTTGCATAGAGACGGATAAGAGACCGACAAGAGAGGATCGCAATGAAAATTTCAGTTGTAGGTGGCGGACCCGGTGGCTTGTACTTTGCCCTGCTGACAAAAAAACGCTGCCCTGAATTTGACGTTGAAGTCTTTGAGCAGAATCAAGCCGATGACACTTTTGGTTTCGGCGTAGTTTTTTCTGATGAAACTTTAGATGAATTTCTTAGCGCTGATCCCGAATCTTACGATTTGATACGAGATAGCTTCGCCTACTGGACCGACATGGTGGTTGAACGTAATGGTCATCGAAACGTTATCGGGGGTAATGGCTTTGCTGGCTGCAACCGCATGACGTTACTATTGATGCTGCAGCAACGCTGCAAAGCCGTTGGCGTCAAGCTTAACTTTGGAGTCCGCATTGAAAACGACCAACTCGAAGAACAATTTTCTGATTCTGACCTGATTGTTGATGCCGGCGGTATCAATAGCCCGATTCGGGATAAATACAAAAACGAATTTGGCGTCAGCATTGTCGAAACCCGCAACAAGTTCACCTGGCTTGGTGCAGAAACGCCATTAGATGCATTCACGTTTTTCTTTAAGAAAACAGAACACGGTGAAATTTGCGCGCACACTTATCAATATGAAGAAGGACATTCTACCTGGGTCGTAGAAACCACCCCGGAGTGCTGGCAAGCAAGTGGCTTTGACAAACTAAGTGAAGCTGACAACGCCGCCGCCCTGAGCGAAATATTTAAAGGTGAACTTAAAGGTCACCCCTTTATCACCAACCGTTCATTGTGGCGCAACTTTCCGACCATTTCTTGCGCCAATTGGCACCACAAAAACATGGTATTGCTCGGTGATTGCAAAGCCACCGCGCATTGGTCAATCGGCTCTGGCACCAAGCTCGCGATGGAATGTGCCATTGCGCTTTCCAATGCGGTTGTTACCCATCAGAAAAACCTCGACGAGGTGTTTGCTGAATATGAAACCGAACGACGCACCCCAGTTGAAATCACGCAGCACAACGCACAGGTCTCGTTAAAGTGGTTCGAAAACATGCCCATGCACTGGCGCAAAGATGATACCGCATTCGCTTTTTCCTGCATGTCGCGCGCTAAATCTATTGATTGGGATAACCTCAAACTACGCGACCCTAAATTTCTGACCCGCGCCGAAGATGATTTCTACCAGCGTTATCAAAGAGAAACCGGCGTCGACCTTAGCGAAGATCGCCCCACCCCGATGTTTACCAAGTTTCAGCTACGTGATATGCACCTACCCAACCGGGTAGTGATGGCGCCGATGGCGCAATACTGCGCTATAGATGGCATGCCACAAGCATGGCATTTTTCCCACTACAGCAGTCGCGCCATGGGTGGCACCGGACTCATAGTTACCGAAATGACCTGCCCGTCTCCAGATGCCAGAATTACTGATGCCTGCACCGGGATCTGGAATGACGAGCAGCAAAATGAGTGGCAGAAGCTGGTTAACTTCATACACCAGAACACCGCGTCGAAAATTTGTATGCAACTGGGTCATGCCGGTCGCAAAGGTTCGACCAAAACACCGGATCAAGGCATGGACCTGCCCAAAGACAGTGATAACTGGCCAATCTATTCGGCCTCCCCTATTCCATATATCGACGGCACCTCGGCGATTCCCGAACAACTTGATCGGGCTCGCATGGACAAGATTCAAGATGAATTTGTAGAGGCGGCAAAACGTGCCGATGCAGCCGGCTTCGACATGCTTGAATTCCACTGTGCACACGGTTACTTGTTCGCAAGCTTCCTGTCCCCACTGACCAATATTCGGGAAGACGAATATGGTGGTAGCGTAGAAAACCG
>CAZUMV010000261.1:0-3980 GCA_964621435.1 uncultured Thiotrichales bacterium
TTTTATATTAGTCGCGATTTGGTGGGCGGTATTCAGCCTGCCGGTATTACTGTGGGTCAAAGAACCAGCGGCGCAAGCGGGTGCGCAGCAACTCACCTTTTTCGGCTCGATCAAGTCGAGTTTTGCATCGGTGATCAGCACCGCTAAAACAATTGGTCAGCACAAAAGTGTCGTAATATTTCTGTTGGCGTATTTTTTATATATTGATGGTGTTGATACCATCATCCGTATGGCGGTGGACTATGGCAAGGCGTTGGAGTTTGATACCTCATCTTTATTAACCGCGTTGCTCATGACGCAATTCATCGCCTTTCCAGCAACGTTGGCATTTGGTTGGCTCGGCGGCAAGTTTGGTACCCGGCCAATGTTGTTGGTTGGTATTAGTGTTTATGTGATCGTTGTGATTTGGGGTTCGTTAATACAATCAGAGCGCGGGTTTTTCTATATCGCTACCTTGATTGGCTTGGTACAAGGCGGTGTGCAGTCATTATCTAGAGCGATGTACACGCGCTTGATACCCAAAGATAGAGCCGCCGAATTTTTTGGTTTCTACAATATTATGGGCAAGTCGGCGGTATTCTTAGGGCCACTGTTAATGGGAACGGTCACTGTCTGGACCGATTCACACAGAATAGGGTTGTTGGTCTTGCTAGTGTTTTTTATCGCCGGTGCCGCGGTATTGATGAAAGTGCCGCTGCCAGATGAACAGCGCTAGGGCATCTGCCGCGAGCAAAATTTATTCAAACGATTACTATCATTAGCGCCAAAAACTTCGCTTCTTACCAACGGTTTAGAATAAAAAACAAAATCGAATCTGCACTTGTCAGACAAAATTGTTTACCTATTTTTTATTTTGGTAAAGTTTAAATTTTCTGCGTGATTTTCCCTGAAAACTATTAGTTTTACCTATAAGATACCGCGCCTCATAATTATAAAGACGTGAAAGTTGACGTCTATATGGACTAGCGCGGAGTATTAGAATGGCATCAACCACCAAGCACGAGCAGCTGAAAAACTGGGTTCAAGAAATTGCTGCATTAACAAATCCGGATGATATTTATTGGTGTGATGGCACATCATCAGAGTTTGATCAGATGATGGGCGTTTTGATAAACGCCGGCGCTGCGGAAAAACTCAACGAACAAAAACGCCCGAATAGTTATTTAGTTCGTTCAGATGTTGGGGATGTGGCGCGTGTCGAAGACTTCACTTTTATTTGTAGCGAAAAAGAGGTTGATGCCGGCCCTACCAATAACTGGATGGATCCGGGCGAAATGCGCGCAAAATTAAACGGCCTGTTCACTAACTGCATGCAAGGTCGGACCATGTATGTCATACCTTTTAGTATGGGGCCAGTCGGTTCGCATATTGCCAAAATTGGCATTGAAATTACAGACTCTCCGTACGTGGTCGCCAGCATGCATACCATGACCCGTGTGGGTCAGAGCGTTCTAGACGTACTTGGCACGGATGGCGAGTATATTCCTTGTGTGCACTCTGTAGGTGTTCCCTTGGAGGCTGGTCAACAAGATGTATCGTGGCCTTGCAACTTGGAGAATAGAAATATTGTCCACTTTCCTGAGTCGTACGAGATTTGGTCGTTTGGTTCTGGCTATGGCGGTAACGCCTTGCTCGGTAAGAAATGCCTGGCATTACGGATCGCTTCGGCGATGGCGCGCGATGAAGGTTGGATGGCTGAGCACATGCTTATTCTTAAACTTACCAATCCCGAAGGCGAAGCCAAGTATGTGTGTGGTGCCTTTCCAAGTGCTTGTGGCAAAACCAACCTCGCTATGCTGACACCAACCATTCCCGGTTGGAAAATAGAAACCATTGGCGATGATATTTGTTGGATGAAGTTTGGTGAAGACGGCCAGCTTTACGCGATTAATCCCGAACATGGGTTTTTTGGTGTTGCACCTGGCACTAGTATGGACTCCAATGCGAATGCCATGCTTTCTTTAACGGAGAACGCAGTTTTTACCAACGTTGCCAAGACTGGTGATGGTGACGTTTGGTGGGAAGAAATGACCGACAAAGCGCCCGATCACTTAATCGATTGGACCGGTCTAGATTGGGATCCAGACTGTGGTCGTCCGGCGGCACATCCCAACGCACGCTTCACCGCGATTGCTAGCCAATGTCCAGTGATTGCGGATGAATGGGAAGATCCTAATGGTGTGCCAATTAGCGCCATCTTAGTTGGCGGACGCCGAGCGACGGTTGTGCCATTGGTGAATGAGTCTCGAGATTGGCAGCATGGTACTTTTCTAGCATCAATCATTGGCAGTGAAAAAACTGCCGCCGCTGATGGCAAGATCGGTGACCTGCGCCGTGACCCGATGGCGATGTTGCCATTTTGTGGCTACAACATGGCTGATTATTGGAGTCACTGGTTAAGTCTTGGTGAGAAGAAGGGCGCCAAAATGCCAAAGATTTATTACACCAACTGGTTTAGGAAAGATGCTTACGGCAAATTCATATGGCCCGGGTTTGGCGAAAACAGTCGGGTTCTGAAATGGATTTTTGATCGTTGTGACGGTAATGTTGGCGCAGTGGAAACTCCTATAGGCAACTTGCCACGTGCGGAAGATCTGGATTTTGATGGTTTGGGTTTAGACGAGGTCGAGACAGAAACTTTGTTGTCGGTGGACGTTGATGGCTGGTTGTCTGAATTGCCCTCTATACGGGAATACTATGCTAAGTTCGCTGACCGTACTCCAGCTGCATTGCATGGCGAAGTTGATGCCCTTGAGGAAAAACTTAAGCAAGCGGGTTAACGCTTTAAGTGGTTATAAAAAAGCCTCGCTAAGCGAGGCTTTTTTTATGCGCAAGTTGTTGGGTTTTAAAGCCTTGAGCTATTCATCGGTAAGCTCGGGGTTCTCTTCGAGCAGCGCAGTAAGATTGGTATGCCTTACGTCCTCACCTTTAACTAGGTAAACGACATATTCGCAAATATTCTTGGCGTGATCACCGATGCGTTCTAGTGCTCTCGCGGCCCACAATACTCGCAAAGTTTCTTTGATTTCTCTTGGGTCTTCCATCATTTTAGTGATCAGTTGGCGCATGATCGCGTCAAATTCTTCGTTGATCTCGTCATCGCTCTGAATCGTTGCGATCGCTGATTGCACGTCCATGCGCATGAATGCATCCAGCGTTTTGGCCAGCATCTGTCGCACGTGTTTGCCAAGATGTTTGATCTCGGTAAATTCGCCGATATTAGAATTCTTTTTATGCAAGTGGATGGCATAGCGGCCAAGTTTCTCTGCTTCGTCACCAACACGTTCCAGATCATTGATGGTTTTGATAATAGCCAGCACCAAGCGTAAGTCGCTGGCGGCTGGTTGGCGTCGCACCAGAATTTGAGTGCAGCGTTTATCAATAGCGATTTCCATGGCGTTAACCGCATCATCTGACGAGGCTACTTTTTCGGCCAATTTCAGATCAGATTTCCGGAGTGCTTTTAGTCCTTCCTTCAATTGCAACTCGACCAGGCCGCCCATTTCCATGACCTGATTACGAAGATCTTCCAGTTCGTCATTGTAGCGGTGTGAAATGTGATCACTAATTTCGATTTTTGAATCCATTGGTTTCTCCTCGCCCATTGCTTATCCGAAACGACCGGTAATATAGTTTTCGGTGAGTTTGTGGTCCGGGTTGGTAAAGATTTTTTCTGTTTCACCCATTTCTACCAGTCTGCCCAAGTGAAAATAAGCAGTGCGCTGGGAAATCCGGGCAGCTTGTTGCATAGAGTGGGTAACAATTGCAATTGTATATTTTTCGCGTAATTCATCGATCAGCTCTTCGATGATAGCGGTCGCGATTGGGTCCAGCGCGCTGGCAGGTTCGTCCATTAGTATGACTTCAGGGCTTACAGCTATTGTTCTGGCAATACAAAGTCGCTGTTGTTGGCCACCCGAAAGTCCTGTTCCTGGTTCCTCGAGTCGGTCTTTGACTTCTTTGAATAATCCGGCGCGTTT
>CAZUMV010000262.1:0-3970 GCA_964621435.1 uncultured Thiotrichales bacterium
AAGCCCATCGCCAGAGACTTTGGGTCACTGTTTTGATCGACTGCCAAATCGTCACATGCCTGTTCGCGATCCGTATCAATCTGATTGCAGATGATATGAATAGCAGGGTGAAAGAACAGCACTGTTTTTATCGTGCTTTGAAGTAAATTGAGAAGATAGTCATAGCGACGGATATGGCCTAATTCGTGCAGCAATACGGCTTCAATTTGTGCTGGCGGCAAGCTACTTAAAAAACTTGCAGGCACCAACACGATTGGTTTGATAAAGCCGATCGTTATTGGGCTATTAACAAATCGAGAAATATGTAAGCTGACGGTGCGTTTAATTCCAACCTGTAACGCCAGGGTGTCGATACGATCGGCCCAGTTCGCTGGTACTTCTTGCAAGCCGTGGTATCGCAATTTTTGGGTAATAAAGTAAGCGCCGGCGTAGCGGGTCCCCATTAGTAATACCCCGATGCACCAGAATAGGCCAAATAGCATTGTTAGCCGTCCAATATCGAAAGAGGCGGCCGCTGTCGCCATCAATCCTGCTGGTTCTGCTGTACCAAGACCCGCAACACGATCACCAATTAATGGTGTTACCGGCGACCCTGTAGCCAAGATGAAGGGTTCACCACCGGTTACGTAATAACTTCGAAAGGTCAAGAGGAATGCGATAAAGCACCCGACGAGACAGAATAACTCAAAGTTGTAACGTAACGCCGCTGACCGGTCTTGAGTGCACAAACGGAAAACCATAACCAACAGCATGGCGATCAATCCTTGCCAAAGAAAATGCAAAACTGCCCAGCCTAAACTGTCTAGTAAATGGGTCGGTAAAAATCCGAATGTATAGAGATTCATTAGCGTAATCCTCTGGTACTAGTCTTCATTATCGGCCTCTAGTTTTTTTATAAGATCCTTGATTTTCCGCAACTCATCTTCGCTGGTATCCGCGCTACCCAGGGCATGCATAACCAGATCGGATACTGAATCGCCAAAGGCTGTTTCAACGAAACGATCAAACAAATGTGCTTTGGTGTCGGTTTCAGTAACCGCTGCGTTGTAGTCGTAAGACTTGCCTTTGCCCTGCTGACGCGCCACTAGACCTTTGTCCAGCATGCGCTGCATTTGTTTAAGCGTGGTTGTGTAACCCACGTCTTTGGTAGCGCTCAAAATTTCGTGAACGGCCTTAACGCTGCAGGGTTGATGTTGCCAAAGCACCCGTAAAATGGCGGTTTCGGCATCGGATGGTCTTTTATTTATGTTCATGCAACGACCCTAACACGACAATTGTCGTTTTGTAAATAAAAATAAAGACAATTGTCGTAATTAAGAGTATGGCAGAGTTAAAAAGCTCAAGAGAGGGTATTAAACGGGGAGGGTACCAAATAGCCAACAGGTAAACTTGGTGCGGTATTATGTTGTTCAAACAGTCAGATAAATGCTGCAAGACAATGAACGTAAAGCAAGCGATAACACGCCTAAAAGCGCTCGCAGATCTGGAAAAGATTAAGCTAAAAGAAGCAAAATCGAAGTGGCTAGTCGAATATTGATCGCAGATTCTAAATCAGTAAAGTGGATCGCGAGCAATGCACCCAGTGAACTTACCAAGCCGGCTCTCAATATTATTGATTATCCAAGACACAAATATAGGCCGGGCTAGAAAAGAAAACTACAGTAGCGTTTACAACCGAGCCCTGCTTGATATCAAGCAGGGCTCTATTTTTATGTCGCTTGCTGTTGAGATGGTATCCATGCCTGCCATAGGGTATCCAACTGTTTCAGCGTTTTTGGTTGTCCATTATCAGGTGTCTTGGACAACCAGTCTTCAAAAGTTTCACCATTAGAAAGATGCCGGGCAATTTTTTCGAAGACTTGTTTGTCTTCGTATTGTTCAATCATGAAATCCGCGAACGCTCGAACCTGTTGGTAAAATTGTGTGGGGTCACCACCTGCCGAAGCTAGAAACTCATCTGCCTCGTCACCGGTTAATATGATTGCTTTTGCTGCGCCTGATTCAGCACCCTCAGAATCATTTGAGGACTTTTCAGCAAGAGCCAACGCGGCTCTGTAGACTGGATGTTCCATTGTCAGGAAGTCATTTAGCGGGATGAGGTCCGCATTCGACGTTTTTGCGAAAGACTCTTGCCGGGACTTGGTAAGTTGGGTGTTCTCCATTAACACTGCTGCGGTTTCATCTAGCCAATCAGGCGCCCATCCGCCATACCCATGCTCGGCGTTGTTTTCAGCGCTTTCAGTTGCCGAAGTGAATTGCTTCATAAACCACAAATGCCCAAGTTCGTGCGTCAGAGCGCCTGCCTCTGTATGGTCAATGTTTGTGCTCGCGCCGGCGTCACCTGATGTATCTAACTGAGCAATTGCCTGGGCAATAATTGACTCTCGAAGAGCATCTGGCATTCCTTGGGTCTGTTCTTCAACCTGACGCCTGACGCTGGCGATTGCCAAATTGTCTCGGTCCGACTGCTTTATCCATGGCAAGATGGTTTCAAACCCTAGCGTGGTTAACTTTTCATGTAACTTTGGGGCGATAGTGCCGCCATTAACGATTGCAACCTTGGCAGGTTTCATTGAAAAATATCGTTCATAGGTTTCGGCGCTTTGATCCATTATTTCCGCGATCTTGCTGGCTCTGTCCTGGTCACCTAGTACAAGGTTGCCGTTGGACTCCAGACAAGGTTGTTGGAAGTGTGAACATAGTGATGCTGCCGTCGCATTGTTTGTGGTAACCAGGACAGCCGCGGCGAAGAGTAATATTTTTGTTGGGGTTGTTAGGAATTGCATGAAGATCTCCGTATTATTTTTTTTTAGTCATACGTGTTTCCGTATCTCTTAAAGACAAAGTTACCAGCGCAAAGTTCCCCGTAGAGTGGGAGAGCTTGATTGACTCTTTGCTTATAAGAATACATGAGTCAGACTTGATCCTTTAAGTGTCCCTCGCCATACTTTATGGAATGCCATGAAAAACGCGCTTAGTAGAATCCAGAGTGTGTGACAGCCGGATATCGATAACATGATTAACACAAAAAAATTAATTATTGTATTTGCGATTGGTTCGCTGGTCGCGGCGGCATATGTATTGGGTTCATTTAGATCGAGTACAACTATTTCAGTACCAGCCGGGGATTGGGCTAAGGGTAGTGAAGCTGCCGCTGCGTGGCAGGAACTTGGCGTGAGTTTTCAGGCCGCTGGCGCTCGGGTTCTTGCAGCGTCCAGTGAACCGGTTGATCAGGTGGAGGGTATCGATTTTTTGTCTGACTTGTTGTCATTGTCGTTAGAAATGAAGTACTCCAAGGGAAGTAGAGCACATCCGCAATTTACCGACTGGATGGGTGACCACCGAAAAGCTATGGGTGATAGTCCAGACGCAATTTATCTATCGGCCGAAATTTCTCCGGATGCTGTTTACGAGATAAGCGGTAATCGTAATGACGCTGAGTATTTTGGGGTAATGTTGTATGGGCGCGCGTTAAATGGCTGGAATCGTGCGGCGGCAAATCTTACCGGTCAGAATATTAGGTTTGACGGTGATGGGAATTTTCGGATTAGGCTCGGTGCCGGTAAAGCTGAGAGCGATGGCGCGAACTGGATGCAACTTGAAGCAGACACCCATATGGTCATGGTTAGGCAATATTTTCATGACCGGACATCCAAAACTCCGGCGACCGTAAAAATCCGGAATTTGAATCCACCCAACTACACCCGCCAGACTGATGCCGACGTTGCTGCATCATTGAGAGCAGCAACCACGTTTTTTAATGAGGCGTCCGCGGGCACTTTAGCACTGGCGGAGATGTTGCAAACCAAACCCAATAGCGGCACGCCTCCAAAAGCTTACAATCCAGACTTCGGCGGCATATTTTACCCAACGGACGATAATCAATACCATGGCACATGGATAGCGGTAGAGCAGAATGAGGCTTTAATTGTAGAAGGCGTTGCACCGGATGCGGATTATTGGTCAGTTT
>CAZUMV010000263.1:0-3943 GCA_964621435.1 uncultured Thiotrichales bacterium
TTTGGAAAATTGAAAGAGCCACTTTTAAAGTTCACCAACATATTCCGCGCATTCAAGGCGCAAGGTGTAGTACCTGGAAGATTTCGATTCGCTAAAACTGCCGCTTCACTCGGACAAGAGCATCTGGCACCACCATCAGTATTTAGTTTTTTCCAACCTGGATACAGCCAACCTGGAGAAATTCGCAACAGCAACCTGGTATCGCCAGAGTTCCAGATCCTGGATGAATCAACAGCAGTGAACATTCACAACGAACTCCGCTTAATAGCGCAGTCATCGCCGTCTCGTGGAGATCTTGAAACTCAGAGCAAAAACCAGATTATTCTGGATATTGATGAAGAGAAATCGCTCGCAGGCGAACCACAAGTATTGGTAGACCACCTCATCACCAAGCTAATTGGAACTGATATTAACGCTCAGGCACGTCAATCTATTGTCGACTACATCGGCAATCTTAATAACAATGATGACGGCTTCACCCGAGCTTCTGAAGCAATATACCTAATCAGCGCAACGCCTGAATTTTCAATCCAACGTTAAAGAGATATAACGAAATGACTAAAAAACTTACCAATAGACGTCGTTTTTTACAGCAGCTCATTGGCGCCCCTTTTGCCAGCCAAGCAGCCTTCGGCACACTGGCCAGTATGGCAGCAAGCCCATTATTGGCAGCTGATGATGAAGACTACCGTGCGCTAGTCTGTATATTTTTACTTGGTGGCAATGATTCTTTCAACATGGTCATACCCAGTAGCACTACCGAATATAATGAATATGCACAGGCAAGACAAAATCTCGCGGTAGATAAAAATGCACTGCTTGGTATTAACCCACTAGTGAGTGATGGTGCTGACTACGGCGTTCATCCGGCAATGCCAGAGATACAAAGTATGTTTAACGCTGGTGATTTAGCAGTTGCCGCTAACGTTGGCGCATTGGTTGAACCGACAACGCCAATCGACATCGATAACAACACCGTTAAATTGCCACCGAATCTTTTTTCACACAATAGCCAGCAAGACTTTTGGCAAAGTGTTGAAGCTTTCGAGGCCCAGAATATCGGCTGGGCTGGGCGTCTGGCAGATCGATTTGCGAGTATCAATAACGGCGCGCTATTGCCGATGAATATCTCATTGAGCGGTGCAAATCTTTTGCAAGTTGGCGAAAGTGGACGCGCTTTCAATACCACCGCCAATGGTGCAGTCTCCTTCAATGGATCAGGATCTTCCAACCGCAGTGCAGCACTGGCATCTTTGTATCAAAACGATGGCGTTAATCTCTTTGGCAACGCCTATTCAGAGACGATGGAACGCAGCATTTTATTTTCAGAAACTCTGGATACAGCATTGGGAAATACTGCTGCGCCAGTCAGCAGTTTTGACGATAATAAATTAGCGGACTCGCTTAAAGCGGTTGCCCATTTAATAGCCGCACGGAACGAACTGGCCATGAAGCGTCAAATCTTCTATGTCGGTTTCGGCGGTTGGGATACGCACGACAATCAAAATGAGAACCATCCTGGGTTACTCGCAACACTAAGCAGCGCCATGAATAGCTTTAATACTGAAATGCAAGCGATTGGGTGCCACGACAGCGTCACGACCTTTACCGCATCAGACTTCGGGCGAACATTAACCAGTAATGGCGATGGCAGCGATCACGGCTGGGGCAGTCACCAACTTATTATGGGTGGTGCCGTAGCGGGACAGAACATTCACGGCAATATGCCCACTATGGTGATCGATGGCCCGCAGGATTCTGGGCGTGGGCGCATCATACCCGACAGCTCGGTTGATCAGTATGGCGCCAGCATAGCCAGATGGTTTGGTGTTGCCGAAAATGACCTTGACCTGATTTTTCCAAACCTTTCAAATTTCAATGAAAGAGATTTAGGTTTATTTGGGTAGCCAATATTGAAAGCAAAGCGATCAGGGAGCGCCCTCTTTTCTTATTTTTGCTCTGCCGTTTTTGTTTTCGCCCAGAACTTCGGGCGATGCAATATCAATGCTGAAACCAGCGACACAAGAACTCCCATTGGGAATATTTCCGCGAAGGTGATGCCCATCCGATACCACGGTTTGGCGTAATTGATCTTCGTTGTTTCCATCTTGGCTATAAATGCTTCCAGCGCTTCTTTACCGACACCTTTCGCTTGCTCCAACTCAACCAGATGATCGGTGTACGCAACAATAAAAGCATTATTGGTAACGGCGGTATACACTTCCCAGATCAACACATAAGCAATACCCGCGAACAACGACATTGCCAGCCCGAGCAAAAAAGCTTTCGAGAATTTTATGAGTTCGTTTGTTTGCTGGGCACGAAAACGTCTGATACCAAAGTAAATCAGAGACAGCGCTAAAAACATTAGCAGAAAACCAAATGCCTGAGAACTAGCGCTGCTATTGAACCCGGTGAGTTGGAATCCAGCAATCATCATACAAATGATGAGCGTCCCCGCAAGCAAGCCGTGGGTAATGGCGATATTCCAAAAAGAACCTGTTTTGATTGTATTCATAATCTCTCTCCCTTAATCAACGCCCAAAATGACTTTTGAGCGCAATAAAATCAATCACCCAGATGGGTGACTTGGCTCTTTTCCCTTATCTGGCAACGTTTCTTGTGGCAATCCAGCCAGTTTGGCAACTGCCTGGGTTCTATTTTTAACACCCATTTTTCTATACAGGTTGGATAAGTGGGTTTTAACCGTGTCCGGAGACAGATCTAACGTCCGCGCTATCTCCTTGTTCCCTCTGCCTTTGGTAAGTTGCTCTAAAACCTGTTTTTCCCGCGATGTAAGCCCGTCCACCTCTAAGCGCTTATCTATCTGGTCGGATGAAGCCATGGATTTATACGGACGGCGTTGACGTTCAATCCAGATACCCAGCCCGACAAAAATAATGGCTATCCCTACCCCATAGATTTCCAACCCTATATCGCGCATCCAGAACTTGTAGTCCAGCCAGGTCAATGCAAACGTCAATACCGCCAGACATGCACCGTAAACTATGACAAGCTTTCGCATCGCCACATAATCTCAAACCGAGCTCTTAATAACCAGAGTTTTTGCCTGAGACTACCTCTACGTCATGAAAAATAATAAAATAAATGTTGTGACCCCATCATTCGTCGTTAACAAGGAGCGAAGATGAGCGACAATAAAACCAAACCCACTTCAGCCTCTGTTGGTGACTTCATTGCTGCGGTCGAGAATCCTCGCCGTCAGGCTGATGCGCTGACCGTTCTAAAAATGTACAAAGAACTCACCGGTCTTAAACCGGTTATGTGGGGACCTTCGATTGTTGGCTTTGGAACAAGTCATTATAGTTACGAAAGCGGCCGCGAGGGCATCATGCCAACAGCTGGTTTTTCGCCACGCAAAGCCAACATGACTTTTTATGTCGGTGATAAATTCAAAGGCGCCAAAGGACTTTACGATAAATTGGGTAAGCATAAAAAGTCAGTTGCTTGTCTCTATATCAACAAACTTGACGATGTAGATCTTAAAATCCTTCGAGAGATTGTTGCCAGAGATTTTGCCCGTTCATCCAAAACCTAATCGTGAATCACTCATATCAAGCGTCACGAGCAGCCTGTTGGTTCCGTAAGGCACTGCTGGTGAACGGTGCACAAGGCATACCCCTTCATTACCAATCCAGCTCTCACCTTTGAGCAATGCAACGTCACCAATCGAAAGTTTCTGGATATCATTTGCATTGCTGTACAGACCGGATTCGTGGTCCGGCAGACCACCGCCGCCATATATTCCGACCTCATTCATTTGTTATTGAATTTGATATCATTAGGATAAACTCGACTTTACCCCCAATGGACCCCTTTCGAAAAAATCAAAAAAACAAAATGCACATGAGAAAACTATCATCCGCCGCAGGAATGGAGACCGGCATTATCTGGATCGTTATCTGGTGTTTTGCAACGCTCT
>CAZUMV010000264.1:0-3934 GCA_964621435.1 uncultured Thiotrichales bacterium
CCATCTGATTGGTCTGCGGCTGTTGCGCGTTTGAAGCTTTTCGCGTTGGCAAAAATCTCTAACTTCCCCGCCTCACGAAAACCAAATTCTATTTGCGAACTATTATTAATGTTTTCGATAATGCGTTTTGAAGCGCGGGTTAGTTTTTTCAAAGCTGCACTATTTCTAGCGTTTGATTTTGGAAGACAATGAAATAGAAAACGGCCTGACCACGCCAAGAAAGAAGGCGACAATGTTGGACGAATACGGAAGCCTAGATCTCTGCCGCTGATAATACAAGGTAGTTTACCGAGCACTTGCATTGACCCCACCGGCGCGGCGAACTGATAGGAAAGCTGGCCGGCGTTGGCATACGAAGCGCCTTGCGCCACTTTTTTATGTTTATCGATCAGCTCGACTTCGTGACCACTCTCGGCGAGTAACCATGCCGTCGTTACGCCGACCACACCGGCGCCGATAACAACAATACGCAAGGCAATCCCTCCTAAACATGAAATTGTAAGGTAACCCGCGGCGCCGAATACCTTCAAATAGTTAAATGAGGGGGAGCTATAGACCGAGGTTATGTTTAAGTTCGTGTTCGAAAAGTTCGATTAGGGTGTTGTCGTAGCGTGAGCGCGCCCGGTCGCGCTGATGCAACACGTTTATCGAAAACGCTAATGGCTTTTTAAATCGCACTAGGTTTTCCGTTGCAATATCAAGTGAGGCCGCAGTTATCTCATCAACCACCGCCACGCCTACCCCTTGTAATGCTAATTGCGCTGCGCTGTAGTAGGTATTCGCAGTGACACTCATAGAGGTTGCTTGGACGCCGATTTTCTCCAGGTAGGCATTAAGCAGCTTGCCCAGCGGGTCGGTAGCATGCAGGCTAACTAATTCATAGGCTGCCAATGCCTGAGCATCAATCATGTGCTTGCCCGAAAGCGCATGCTGATCTGGAACTACACAGATAAAATTGGCTGAGGCAATCGGTATCGAAACAATATCAGCTTGCGGATTTGGCTCGTATGCAAGCGCTAGATCGATCTCGTTAGCCTTGAGCCGAGTGATCATTTCCGTATAGTGCAAAGTATTTATGGCCACTGGCGTGCTCGGATAACGACGCCTAAATTCAGCCACTGCGCGCGGCGCCACCAATAAACCAAGTCCCGGAGTCGCTGCCAACTGCAGTTGCTCTTCACGCGACTTGTTGATGGCATTAATTTGCCTAGTGAACTGATTAACCTGCTGTTGAACTTTGTCAGCACCACGATTGAGCTGAATCGCTTCGCGCGTTGGGGTTAGCTTACCGCCCTTGCGTTCGAATAACGGAAAACCTAATACATCCTCGGTATGGCGTAACACTTTAGAAACCGAAGGTTGTGATACATGCAGCAACTCGGCGGCCTTACTAACCGAGCCGGTGGTAAAAACAGCGTGAAAAACTTCTATTTGCCGCAACCTCATCGGCGACGCCTCTGTATCGCATTATGATAGTATATAGCCTACGGTTATAGGCTTGCACAGACAAGCTATTTGTCACGAACGCTCTGGATGTCTATCTTTGTTAGGTCGAATCAAAACGTGTTTCAAGTGTTCACGGCTCGACGACGAATATAAAAAGTGGTCGCATGCGCAACATGCCGCAGCGTAAGTAAAAAAACTATCAGGGGATTTCACCATGCAACGACGTTCACGTTACCGGTTAGGTTTAGCCAAACATGACTTTATCTCAACGGTTGTTATAACGATATTGATGACCTGCGGCATTGCAACCGCAGCCGACGAGAGTCTCGAAGAAATTGTCGTCACAGGCAGCCAAATTAAAGGCGCCAACATATCTGATGCACTAGCAGTATCCATTGTGAGTGCACAAGACATCGAAATTTTCGGGGTGGACTCCGGCGACGAACTATTCGATTTAATTCCTGAGAATGGTCAAAACTTTGTTAACGAAGCAGAAAACATCAGCGGTGGCGTTAACTCTGCGCGCGGTGATGTTGGCGCATTTAATCTGCGTAATGTCGGCACGGGCAACACCCTAGTCTTGCTTAACGGTCGTCGGTTAGTTAATGAAGCCAGCTTCCAAACCGAAGAAGTTGGCGGCAGTTTTGTACCTGTTAACTCGCCCAATTCAAATGTAATCCCTGTTTTCGGGATTGAGCGGGTCGAGATCCTTCGCGACGGAGCATCCGCGATATACGGCGCAGACGCGGTCGCGGGCGTTGTCAATACAGTACTTAAAAATGACTTTGAAGGACTTAACGTCAGACTTCGATATGCGGACTACGATAATCTGCCACGCGATGATCAAGGCGTTGCTATCGAATGGGGTAAAGCGTTTAATGGCGGCGCCACCAACATCAGTGTTTTCGCCGACTACTTCACCCGGGACCGAGTTAATTCGCAAGATGATGAACGCTGGGCCAATGCAGACTTTCGTGACCGCATTCCGGCGGACTCGCCATTTGCAGGTAGCACGTCATTTCGCAATACCAGCATCAATAATATTTTTGGACAATTCGATATTATTTCCGGTGCGCCAGCAAGTCTAGTGACGAACGACATTACCGATTCTAACGGTGAATTTGAAGTATTCCCAGCCGGTGATGCGCGCTGTACTTTTGACATTAATGCCCAAGTTTGCGGTGACGAAGACGGCAATGGTCCCGAACGTTTCAATCTCAATGAGAACAGAGATCTGGTATCTGACCTGAAGCGGACCAATCTATTTATGTTCATCAATCATGAGTTCGACAGCGGGCTCGAGAGCTTTACTGAACTTTCTTATTATCAGTCTGATACCAATTTGATACGCCATGCATCCGCGCCATTGTCTGCAGTCAGACTGGTTTTGGCCGCAGAGAACTACTACAACCCTCTAGGTCCGGTGGGCTCACCCAACCGCCTGCCGGATAGTGTTATCGGCACTGATGTACCCGTCGGCGGAGTAGACGTTTTGATCGACAATTATCGCTTTACCGAGGTACCCCGAATCGTAGACAATGAAGCAGACACTTGGCGAATCCTACAAGGGTTTCGGGGCCAGTGGGGCGAATGGGACTGGGAATCAGCACTAACCTTGTCACGCGCCACCCGCGATGACGTCACACGCAACCGTGTATCCAATACGTTGATAACGGCAGCCTTAGCGGATCCAACCCCGAGCGCCTATAACCCGTTTAGTGGACGCGTGGTCGATAGCAACATCGAGCAAGCCTTGGTAGATGTTTCACGCAACTCAGAATCGGAGCTTATATTACTGGATGCCAAGCTGTCGAAAAATGATCTATTTGAGGGGTGGGCAGGTGATATCGGTGGACTGATTGGCTTCGAGTACCGCGAAGATTCTTTTGATGATGATCGCGATGACCGCCTCGACGGTACCATCCAATTTACGGACAACGACGGTGATACTTTCCCTTTCGTTTCTGACGTTGTAAATTCAAGCCCAACTGCCGATAACAGCGGTGATCGAGACGTTATTTCTTTGTTTGGCGAGTTGCAAGTGCCGTTACACGAAACGCTAGACCTACAATTAGCGCTACGCTATGAGGACTTCTCCGACGTCGGTGATACCACAGTAGGCAAAATTGCCTTTGGCTGGCAGCCAATCGATCAGGTTCTAGTGCGTGGCTCATGGTCGCAAGCCTTTCGAGCACCAAACCTGATTACCATCAATGAAGAAATCGTCGCGCGGAGTAACACTCGCACCGACTTTGCCTGCGAATTCGTTTTGGAGACAACCGGTGACCCGATGGACATTCTCGATTGTCGCAATGGCATCCAACGTACGGCGCAAGGGAGCGCAGATTTGCAACCAGAAGAATCAGATAACACCTCTATTGGATTGGTCTTGTCGCCGCTTGATAACTTGACCTTTACGATTGATTTTTGGTCCATCGAAAAAGAACAGACCATTGGTCTCTTTGGTGAAGAAAACCACACCACGCTA
>CAZUMV010000265.1:0-3919 GCA_964621435.1 uncultured Thiotrichales bacterium
CGGGGTGTTCGCGCATGCAAGCAGGGTCATGAGTAAAACAACAACCAGAGTATTCTTTTTTGCGTGCTGCATACTAAATCTCGGAAAGCAATTGTTGAACAATAGCTGCTTCGGGTGAATTTGGCTTGAGTCTGAGGTAGCTTTCAAATGCAGTTTTCGATTGTTGCGGCATGTTATTAGCGGAATACAGATGACCGAGTTCAAGATATGCGTTGGCGTATTGCGGATCTGTTCGTACCGCATTTTCATAGTGGCCAATCGCGATTTCGGGTTGGGCTGAATTTGCGTTTCGTGCAACTTCGCCGAAAAGAAAATGCGTGGTAGCGTTTTTACCTTTGTTGGTTACATAGCGCTGTAAGTCCGCGATTGCGACATCCGGGCGTTGCGCTCGCAAATTCAGTTTTGTGTTTACAACAAGGGCGGGCAGCAAATGGTTAAAATACTCTTGAGTACCGACCATGCCACTGCTACTCAAACTGCTGGGTTCAGATATTATGGCATTGTAACTTTCTATACGTTGTTCTATTTTTGGATGGCTGGCGAATAAGCCGCCCCCCTTAAAACCTTTTTTCTCAGCTGCTTCACGTAATTTTTCTAAAGCCCCCATGCCTGCTGCTGTGTCATAACCCGCGTTGGATAGTAACTCGAAGCCACGTTCGTCCGCCTCGTGTTCACTCTCACGAGAGTAACTGCTGCTGAGTGATGCGCCTAATAACTCTCCCGCAGATTTCGTTAAACTGTTGCCCGGCACATAACCACCCGTATTCGCTAGAACAGTTTGAAGAACGAATGCAGCTAAAATGCCTCGTTTTCGGCTATTGTCTTTGGCTCTGGCGTTCTTTAAGCCGTGCCGTAACTCGAAGTGGCTGATTTCATGACTCAGGACAAATGCCAACTGCGCTTCATTCTCCATCATCGCCAGCAGTCCGGTGTTGATATACGTTGCCCCGTTCGGAAGCACAAAAGCATTGACCTCAATATCCGGAATGGCACGGATTCTTGGGTTTTCAATTTGGTCGCCGAATTTTCTGAGCGGTAACTTGGCGAGCACGGAATTTAGGTACCTGTCGAGAGTGGCTAGATCGAACTGGTTCAGATCCTGGTTGATCGTTTTTTCAACATCAGCAGAACGATCCCAAAGTTCTTTCTCATCAGCCTCTAAAGAATTCGCCGAGAGATCTTCATTGAGAGGTGTAACGTTTGTGCTCGCACAGGCACTGATTAAAATAAAAACGACGATAATTAAAATTAGTCTATGCATGATGTCGACTTTCGAGTTTGAATGATTCATTGTGTATGTTTGTCTTTTATCTGGTTGTGATTGATTCCTCAAAGTAGGAATATACGTTTATAGAACTTACCATAACTCATGATCCAAAATGGCGTGAAACACCGGGATTTTTCTCCCATTACGTTTTCACGCTTCCATAGTATGCAAGTGCTGTATCAATATAGTAATGTCTTGATTTGAGAGATGTCACTTGCCCACTTGTTTATGCCTTAGTAAGCTTTGGCTTACATTCGGTTTGAGCAAAAGAGTTAACTTAATGCCAGTAAAATGTATCTGCAATGATTACGCACTCACGTATCGGCAAATATTGGCGCTTGCGCCAACGGAAGGTACCTTAAAAGAGTACTTTATTTGTCCGAAATGCCAGCTGAAACTCCAGGTTGTCTTTGCATCCAACATAAAATTATTGATCGTGGAGCTTTTGTTTCTATTGGTTGGGATGATCGTTGCGATAAAATTATTTTGGGGTGTGGACAGGGTGGTTTTGATGGCGATAGTTGCACTCATTTTTTTGGCGATTCCTTATCTAACGATTTGGCCGTTTTTGATAGAGCTTGAGAGATGGCAGCCCGAAAAAGTATGGTTGCCTGAAAGTCGCTTGCATGGTTACTCAGTTTATTTATTATTGCCGGTGCTTGGCATTTTCGCCTTTATCATGGTCATTGATATTTTTGGTTTGTTTTACTAGAGTATTTTAAAGAAAATTGGCTCGTTCTTGAACGCCAGTTTGGTACTGACGACACGCTCTAATTATTGAAAAAATGCGAGAGCCAGTTTTTGACTTCCAAAGTTCTGGTAGTGAAATCACGCAAGTCGGATTCAATGCCAAATTTCCACGCGATGTCATCACGAGTGCTGTCATTATTGAGGGCTTGAAGATCAGCAATATAACTTTTAACCGCATCCCTGGTTTTAAAATTTCCTTGCTCAATCAGCTCGTCTTGACGCGCGACAGCGAGAGCACCTATCTCGGAAAAATCATATTCTGGATGATATTGAACAGCCCAGAATTCGCCTTTGGAGAAATTAACCGATAAAGCCTGGACGGGAGAAAAGGTATTGCCGGCGAGTAAGGTGGCGCCTTCAGGTAATTTCGTAATATGGTCGGCATGAGAAGTAAAGCTGTCAAATATAGCTGGCTTGTCCTTATACATGGGGTGATGTCTGCCTGCATCGGTAAGTCCGATTTTACGAGCGATGCCGAACTCACGTCCTTTCGGATTCGCGGTGACATCACCCCCAGTGGCTTGCGCGGCGACTTGTGCCGCCCAACAGCTACCAAACTGCGGTATTCCTGCCGCAAAAAAGGATTGGCATAACTCGATATGACGTTGAACGACATGATTCTGCGCTGAAAAAAACAAGTTTGATCCGGTCCAGCAGGCGCCGTCATAGGCTTCGATATTAATGCTTGCTGGCTCTTCAAGGGAGATCTCCGCGATATCGATTTGCTCTTGAGGTACAAATTCCGCAAGCATTTTTCTATATAAAACCCCGGCACTTGTTGCACCTGAATTTTCAAGTGCTATCTTGCCAGACTCATCATATCCATCAATGACTAATAATCTGGTCATCGCGGCTTAACTTAGCTTGTCGCCATTAACGGTGATGCGGTAAAGCAGTCGTTCATATTGTTCGTAGTCATTTAGCGCGGCGTGTTGCACTATGCGGTTGTCCCACATTGCGACCATACCTTTTTCCCAGGTAAAGCGGCATTGGAATTCTAAGCGCACGGCGTGTTGACACAAATATTTTATCAGCGGCCGACTTTCCTCGATTGTCCAGCCACTAAAATGACTGGTAAACATGTCGTTTACATACAACGCTTTGCGACCGGTGACCGGGTGTTTAATAATAACCGGGTGCTCAACCTGCTCGGTTATGATGTCCGACTTTTTATAGGTGATCGGTCCGTCACCGTCATATTTCTCCAGCGCAGTTGGGGAAGTGTAGGCAGCATGTGCCGTGTGTACCGCGGTCATGTTCTCAAGGGTTTCTTTCAGGCCATCTGACAAATGGTCGTACGCCATTTGCTGGTTTGAGAACAGGGTGTCGCCGCCAACCTCTGGAATAATTTCGGCGAACAGTATAGATCCAAGGCTGGGCTTTTCAAAAAAGGAGTTATCGGTATGCCAGCCTACGCCAAAACTAGCCGCCGCTCCGGCCGGTTTGTGATTGCGTATGATTTCCGGGTGCTCCTCCATACCGTTAACAATTGGGTGGACTTCCAATGACCCGAAGCGTTTGGCAAAGGCGCGGTGGGCATCAAAAGACAGGTCTTGATTACGAAAGCCTATGGCACCGTAACTGAACAGGGCATTTCTGATGTCTTCAAATTGTTGCTTTGAAATATCTGATGACAGATCAACGCCGGAAATCATTGCGCCCATTGCGCCCGTTAATGGTTCGATTTCAATCGTCTTAAAAGTTGGAAATGAATGGTTCATCATGACGTCTCCTGCTGGGATAGCGGAAGTTTGAAATGGTAGGATTTGGGACGGGTGAGGTGTTCGAATCCGATCACCGAAAGTGTCGCGCCGCGGCCCGAATTTTTTACCCCCGTCCATGCCAAGGCCGGGTCAAGGTAATCACATCGGTTCATAAAGACGGTGCCGGATTCAATTTTGG
>CAZUMV010000266.1:0-3883 GCA_964621435.1 uncultured Thiotrichales bacterium
TAATTCATTGTTGGTATATATGGCATAGCCGCTGAACCAGCGTCCTGATTTTAAAGCAATCTTGATGCCGTCACCAAGTAAGTTCGTCACTATTGGTCGTGAAAGAGCGAATTTAACAAAATTTGCCTCCGGAATCCGGTACCTAAGTCCGAATCCAAGCTTAACGTGCCATGTTTCGTGATGGTTGTCTAAAAAACCCGCCGCTTGGTCGGAGTTTTCGCCCGTTGATCAACCGGTTTGTTAGCATGGTACAAATTATATCGCGTGCGCTCCACTCCACCGCGTCGGTATTTGTTTTTATCCGATGCTGTATAACACATGATAACTTGTTCACACTTCACAATAAAAAGTCGTAAAAATACATAATTGTCTTGTCTATACATGAGCTATAATTTTGGGGCAAGGACGAAAAATACAGTGTTGTAACCGTTCATCTGTTATTTACGCATCACAAGGAAAGTGTGATCCGCTGCCCTCATACAATCGGCAGAGGAAAATATAATGCGTTTGAATATTGTAACGGTACATTTGATGCTTGGGGAAGTGTCTAAACTGACAATCAGATCTTGATCTGGTTGGGGCGACATTGATTTTGGTCTTTTCAAGAAGACGAAAACGTTACTTGCTCCGTCTTAAAGATATTTCCTCTGCATTATTAATACTTATTAATTTACGAAGGTAAGAATTAAATGCGACAAAGAGGCTTTACTCTGGTTGAACTAATGGTGGCGACCTTCGTCATGGCGATTCTCGCGGTTTATTCTGTGCCTGCATACCGGACCACGACCATCAAAAATAATATGACTACGATGGTTAATGACTTCGTGGCTGATTTGCACTACGCCAAAACCGAGGCAATAAAAAGAAGCAAAAATATTGTTATTTGTGCTGCCAATGATGACTTTACCGACTGCTCTAACGACCGATCCTGGGCGACCGGTTGGATGATTATCGATCAAGGTGATTCCAGCGCAGCACCCACGGTGATTAAAGTGCATGAAATGGAACCCAAAGACAAAAACTACAAGCTGTTGGAGACCGACCCGGCGGGTTCCGCGGCGCAAGTAGGAAAAATAACATTTAGCCGTTACGGGTTCGCGCCAAATAGTGCCAGAACGCTCGTTGTGTGCGGCCCGGATCGGGTTCAGCACCGGGTAAAAGGCGTCATAGTGCAAAATTCTGGTCGCATTCGTTTGGCTGTGGATACCAATGATGACGGGTTCTTAAATGTTGAATTAACCGATGGTGGTGCTCTCGTGGATATCTCATGTCTTGCATAAACAACATAAGCCGGAAATCTAAAACGCAAGCGGGGTTTAGCTTGCTCGAAGTGTTGATCGCGGTATTGATCACCGCGATTGGCCTGCTCGGTATTGCTTCCTTGCAGGCCTCAGCGATAAGCACCACCACGACTTCTAATATGCGCACCACTGCGGCTATTTCCACCCAATCTTTAGTTGCGCGAATGCGGGCCAATAAACAGTTTTGGCGTTTCGAAGTGGCTGAGTGGGAAAATGCGACCGAGACGATCACTGTTGCTGTGGTTGAAGACGGTGGTGAATCGTCGATCTCAATTACCAAAAGTGATGGTAGCGCTTTTGCTAGCGATAGTATCGATTGCGCCGCGAATGGATGTTCACCCCTGGAGATGGCTTACCACGATATGCGAGCGTGGATGGAGTCCGCCAATCAATTACTGGTTGAACCGAACATGACCCTTTCGACCTTGCCTGCGGGTGACAGCAGTCTGCAGCGTATTAATGTTATTTTGACGTGGAAAGGAAAGAAGTTAGGTGGTGAGGATGCGGAATCGGGTACGGAATCGGTTACCAAGGCGTTCTCGGATTTTACTTACATTGTTACGGTAAGGATTTAAGCCATGAATCAGAAGCGGAAACAATTTGGTATCGGGCTGATCGAATTAATGATTGCTATGCTCATTGGCACTTTTCTGGTTGCTGGTATGTTGTCTTTGTTTACTGGCAATAAGCGCACCTATTTGTATCAACAATCGCAAGCGATGGAATCGGAATCGCAAAGGTTTTCTTCACGGGTATTAACGCAGTTATTTCATCAGGTCGGACACAGTACCTTAAGTACGGCCGCTATTAATGGCAAACATATTGTATTTCCTGAAGATGATGACAACGGTTTTCAACCCGGGCAAGTGATGTTCGGAATAAACCCTGGTGCCGGGGATCCGGACCTTCTGGGCCAGCAACAGGTAACGTATCGTTACGCAGCGGGGCCTGACATCATTACTTGTGGCGGCGCAGATTTTCCCGAACAAATTGATACCAGTAATTCGCCAACCAATACGGTTAAAGTAACCCAGCGAGTTGAACGTTTATCGATTGATAACGGCATACTTATTTGTGAATCCGCCGATGTTATAGATGGCGAGTTGGATGCAAATGATCCTATTGCCCTTATTGGCGATATGGCCGTGCCATCTGCCCAGCAGATTGAGGTTGTAGATATGGATATCGAGTATGGTTTTGATTTTATGAATGATGACGATACTGTAGACCGATACCTCAAAGCGCATGAAGTAGCGGCAATAGATTTAGATAGCATAGATATAGATCCGGCCAGCGCATCTGTTTTAACGACGCCATGGCAGCGCGTTAAATCAGTCAATATTGACCTTCGTGTTCGTACCGGCGGCCGGGTGACCGATGAGCCGCAAATCTTTAGCTTTAGTGTAGAGCTATCCAACTTGCTTGAGACCGCACAATGAAAATTCTAAATACAAACACACAATCGGGTTACGCCCTGGCAACCTCACTTTTGTTGTTAGTAGTCATGGCTGGTTTAGGGATAAGCATGTTCGGCAATGTAACCTTGCAAGAAAAAATGTCGGATAATCTCAGTGTTAAGAATCGCTCGATGCTGGTTGCTGATTCCGCATTGCAGAGTAATTTCACTTTTAATGCGCTTAATGATCATTTGGGATCCGAGAAAACCGTAAAAAATCTTGCATCGGATTTTAGTGACACTGTGGTCGGCACAGACATAAACATGACCGGCAAAGTTTCAATTTGCTACCTCGGCTATATCCCGGCGACCGGCAATAGTATTAACAGCTCTGAAAGCGTCGGTGGGCAGTATACCGGAAACGTTAACCATATTTTTGTTGCTGCTGCATATGCTGAGGAAATCGCGACAAATTCAATCACAACGGTTGAACAGGGCGGCTATATAGAAGCTCAAAAACCAACAGAAAAATTTGTGTCTTGTGACGCTTACGCGTCGGGTTTTGATGTGTCAGAAGATTTCACGGAAGACGTTATTACTGGTGAGGAAAGTTAGCTAAATATTAAATAGCAGCAGTACTTAAATTTTGAATCGGGCTTATTTGAAAATAAGCTTTTTTTGGCTTTTTAGATGGTAGTTAAATGAAGATTAAACGAATAATTATTTGTTGTTTGGTGATGCTTGCAATGCCGGCTATGGCGTCGGATCTTGAGGCATACGTTAATCAGGGTACTAATGCCAAGGTGTTATTTGTGTTGGATGCGTCAGGAAGTATGTTGCTTACAGAAACCGGTGCCATCACTGGTAACTACGATGAGTCACGCATGAAAACCCTAAGTGATGCGCTTGAAAATGTTATCGATGAATTAGGCGAAACCAGCAACCTGCAATTTGGTTTGACCTGGTTTGGTGGGCTTACCGCCAGCGGTATCAAGTTGCCTATGCGTAGTTTGGCTTCGCCTGCATCCGATTTATATAATATCAATTATAGCGATGAATTTTCCGGTACCGAGATAAACTTTGGCGAGCTTTTCTTGAATACTGTACAAAATATTTATCCTGAGGATGAATATGACCCGAGCGGTTATGACGTTCTGCAGGCAGGTCTCTATGACAAGAAGCCTTT
>CAZUMV010000267.1:0-3860 GCA_964621435.1 uncultured Thiotrichales bacterium
CGCAGACCAATCAGATGGCGAAGCAAGTGGTAAAGTAGTTTCCGGTGATGAATGCCTGTCATTGGCACCCGTATTGCAGCACTATCCAAGCAAAATTGTTGGCGGCGTGTATGCCGAGCAAGACGCGGTGGGTAATGCCGCAGCCTATTCCGAGCATTTGCTTGAAGATGCCAGAAGCCGGTTGGATGTGCGCTGCCAATTCGACTGTCATATTAAAAAGATTGTGGTAAAAAATGGTCAAGCTCGCGGCGTCATGACTGAAAGTGGGGAATTTATTGAGGCAGATCGGATCGTTGTTTGTACCGGTAGTGATGAGCACGCGTTACTGCGAGAGCATGACATCAAAACCCATATAATGCCGATTCGCGGCTACAGCGTTACTTTGCCTTTAGGTTCAGAAGTACCACAAGTTGCAATAACCGATAATGAACATAAAACTGTCTGCTCGCGGATTGGCGATGAGATTCGTGTTGCCGGATTCGCCGATCTGGGCTGTAATACCGAACAGCATTCTGCTGAACGAATTACGACATTAATGGAATTGATGCAAAAGACCTTTCCAACAATCGCGAACTATGAGTCACCACCGGAAACTTGGGCTGGTGAGCGCCCAGCGACACCAAACTCGTTGCCGATTGTTGGGCAGTCAAAGGTAAGGCATTTGTTTCTTAATATTGGTCACGGCATGTATGGCTGGACTTTGGCGCCAGTCTGTGGTGATTTAATTAAGGAGAAAATAAATGCCAGTGCATAAAAATACAGCAGCTGAGATTGTAAAAATTTCGTGGTGGTTCATCAGCGCACTGATCGTCATGTTGCAAGCGGGCTGCGCTAGTTTGAGTACTCACGAAAGCGTCATAGCGGGGCCGTGTGAGAACGAGTTCGCAGTTCTCGATGCTGATTTTACAGGCGGCGGTATGTATTCTTGCAGTGTCGGTAAGGCACAAAGTTTCGTGGTAAACATAAAACCTGAAGATCCGCCGCCGATCAACCCGAGTCCGTGGTATGCCTTCAGGCTGACGCCTAAGGCTGCAGGTAAGGTAACGGTAGCGATTATGTATGATGGCGCCGAGCATCGTTACTGGCCTAAACTTACCCACCCCGGAAAAAGTATACGTCGATTGAACAAGGATGAGGTTAAGAGCCTCGGTAAAAAACGGGTTCGCTTGGAGATGGCACTAGAAGCAGAGCCGATCATTATTAGCGGACAAGAAATATTTACCAATAATAATTATCTTAACTGGGAAGAAAAACTGGCTGCCCAGAGTAGAGTGGATTATGTAACTATTGGTCAGTCTGTCGAGGGCCGGCCGATCAAATTGTTATTTGGTCGGGCACCCGAGAAAGCGAAAACGGTCGTGCTGGTTGGTCGCCAACATCCGCCTGAGATCACCGGCGCGCTGGCTATGCGCACATTTGTTGAAACAGTATTTGCGCAAACCGAGCTTGCGACTAAATTTGGAGAAAATTTCAATGTTGCTGTAGTCTCGAATATGAACCCGGACGGTGTTGAACACGGCCATTGGCGGCACAATATGAACGCGACAGATTTGAATCGTGATTGGGGGCCGTTTGCGCAACCAGAAACGCAATCGATCAAACGGTTTCTTGATAAAATAGACGGCCTTGGTTTGAAGCCAGTTGTGTTTCTAGATTTTCATTCCACGCGGCGCAATGTGTTCTACACCCAAACAGTCGAAGATGAAAGTACAAGTTATGACTTTACTGGTAATTGGATTGCAAACTCGCATGCCAGACTTCCAAACTATGAGGTGGAGCGCGCAGAGCGACATAATAGTGATCTGGCCACTTCTAAAAATTATATCAATACACGATACGACATACCGGCGATTACGTATGAACTGGGCGATGAGACCGAACGCAACCTGATTAATCTATCTGCACAAACATTTGCCGAAGAAATGATGAAGTTGTTACTAACACATGAAACAGAAAGTAGTGAATAATTGCGTCACCTTGACGCTGTTATTGTTATTGGCAGCTTGCAGCACACTACCAGAGTCGGGGCCAGTAGAGCACGACATACTCATTACCGGTGGTTTGGTTTATACAAATTATGACGAGCCTATGCGGATCGCTGATGTCGCGCTACGGGGTAAGAAAATCTCCTTTATTGGTGATGCGCGAGCACGAGGTGTTACCGCTAAAACAACGTTCGATGCTCGCAATAAAATAGTTGCTCCTGGGTTTATTGATCCACACACGCACAGTCTAACTGATTTATTGAAGCCCGAGAGCAGTCTTAACAGCAACTATCTAATGCAAGGTGTCACCACCGTGCTGACCGGAAATGATGGCTATGGACCGGTTGATACGGCGGGCACAATAATGGCACTCGCGAATCGAAACATTGGTACAAATGTTGGCTTGTTTGTTGGCCATGGGTCTATTCGCAAGCAAGTTATGGGGTTAGAAAATAGGGCCCCGACCGCAATCGAGCAACAACAAATGAACCAGTTACTGCGCAACGGTATTAAGGCTGGAGCGTTTGGTCTTTCGACCGGTTTGTATTACGTTCCCGGTAGCTACGCCGAAACGGATGAGGTGGTGGAGTTAACTCGCGTGCTTAAAGAAACTGGCGGTGTCTATGACAGTCACATCCGTGATGAATCTTCCTACAATGTCGGACTGGAAGCGGCCGTTAGCGAGGTGATCGAGATCGGCGAACGTACTGGCGTACCCGTTCATATTGCCCATATCAAAGCCTTGGGTGTAGATGTCTGGAACCTTAGCGAAACACTGACATCACGCATCAACGCGGCGAGAAACAGAGGCGTTAAAGTAACCGCCGATCAATATCCGTGGTTGGCATCCGGAACACGAATTGGTAACGCGCTGGTACCCAATTGGGCTAAAGAGGGATCTACTGAAAAGTTAAATAACAGATTGCGTAACCCGAAATTACAGCAGCGAATTGACTTGCAAATGCAAGAGAATTTGCGCAAACGGGGCGGCGCCTCGGCTATATTGATAACTGATAAAAACTCACCTTACCGTGGTCTTACCCTGGCGCAAGCTGCGGCCAAGCAAGCACTAGGCCCGATTGCTATGGCGCGTAAAATTGTCCTAGCTGGCGATACTCGCATCGCATCTTTCAATATGCAGGCAAGCGACGTCGAACACTTTATGCTTCAGCCATGGGTGATGACCAGCTCAGATGGTTCTGCTGGTCATCCACGCAAGTATGGTAGCTTTCCGAGAAAGTACAGGATCTACGTTAAGGAACGCGCAATCATGAATGTGAAAACCTTCATACACCAAAGTGCAGAATTAACTGGCAAAACCTTCGGTTTGTGTAACCGCGGGACCATTAGCGCCGGAAACTTTGCCGACATTGTTGTTTTCGATCCGGAGAAATTTTCCGAACAAGCGTCCTTTGAGGAGCCGGAAAAATTAAGTCTTGGCGTTGACTATTTATTTATTAACGGTGAAATGGCAGTCGGCGAGGGTGTCGCTATTCCGGTGGGGTCGGGTCAAACCCTTCGCGCGAAAGATTGCGAATAAAGTTAATTAATTTTTTAGTCATACGTGAGCCACAGCTAATGCGGGAATGCTTTTTATTTGGTCGAAATCCAAGTTAAACGAATGAAAAAAAGACACCGTCGCGAACCGCATTGGGCGGCGTCGTATGGTGGGGGCAGGGAGAATCGGCAAAAAAATGTTCCGGACATTTTTTGCATACGCGCCATTCATGGCGCAAAACCCGGACACTAACTCGCGATCTCGGCTCATGAAAAAACAAAACCCCTAACGATGAAACCGTCAAGGGTTTTATTTTTTGGTGGAGGCGGGGGGAATCGAATACCGCTATAAGCGATTGATAAATAATTATAAAATAT
>CAZUMV010000268.1:0-3840 GCA_964621435.1 uncultured Thiotrichales bacterium
CGCGCTATTTTCAAATCTTCGTTCATAGCATGACGAATCATTTCACTACACATCATCCCGCTTAGGTTATGTATGTTCGTTCGGCTCTGAATAGCAGTCGTGCTTATAATTAATGTATCGTCGCTCTCATACATTGGCTCATCATGATGATAAGTACCGTTTTTGGTCAGTAAATCGCCAGTCCAGCTATAGGTCTGGCATGTATCGCGCAAGTCCGAACATTCTTCACCTGCTGGTGTCGGCGTGTAGTTCAGTTTATATTTTTTCAAACACTCCTGACGTTCGTCGCATTCTTGAATCTGCTCATCGAGAATACACTTCTGCTCTTCACAGGCATCGCCGTAAACCTTGTTATAAAGATCAGGACTTTTCGCCTGCATGATACTACCGTTCTCGACATCCTTATCCTGCATACACTGCTGCCAGTCTGCTGAACATGGCTCCTGTGTTTTGCAAGCATCGCAAAGGCCCGATTTATTTTTCAAATATTCGATCTCTCGAAACTCGGGCAACCTGACCACAACAGTTTCAAATATTGGCGCATCAGCAAAAGCCAACACGGGGTCGATACCCGAGCCAGATTGAGTATTTTTTTGATTCAAGGGTAAATCCCGATCCCTTAACTCCTCTACTTTAGTGTACTGAGGCGCCGGACAGGTCTCGCAAGAAATAAAGGAGTTTTCTCGGGACTCACCCAGGGTTACATCTGTATGCAAGGTCTTGACCATGTTGTTCCATGAGAATGGATCAAACTCAACCACGGAAGTATTGGCGCGTATACCATCATCAGTAGTGTCTTCAACATCGTTAACAGTGATCATTACCAACACCGGATAGTAACCATTCTCAACATTAACACTAGTACCATACTCTTCCTGATAGGCAGTCCATGCTTCCGAGCTAATCCAGGTGAACAACTTGAAATACCTCATCAAAGGTGCGCCGGGAGCCTCGGAATTTCCGGGTGCAAAAGGATTGAAGCCGTTCGCCACGGTGTTACCAAAAATACTCCCCATGGTACTGTCTTCAAGCTTGCGCATTTCATATTTAAAAATGACATCACCTGCTCTTAGATCGGCCAGCTCCATTTCCGGACGATTACCATCCTGATCCAACATTAAAGCGCTTTCAGCGTATTTAGTAAGGTCAGAGTCAGACATTGCTACCGCATTATTAGTTAAATCAATTTTGTTTTCTTCGCTGCCGGCATGCGCTTGCAGCACGGTCTGCAATACCTGCTCTGCGGTTCTGAAGGTTCCTGGCTCATATACATGCGGGCCAGGACCGGAAACCATCGCATTGGCGAGCCGCATCTTTTGATCACGAAAAGCTTGCTCAACAGCGGCCACAGGGTCAACGTCACAAATTTTTTCGTGATCAATTTCGGCCAAAGCGTTGGTAGATATACAGATCGTGCAGATGAAACCACACAAAACGATCGCGTTGCGAAGAGTAGAGTTCTTATACATGGTGTTAGCCCAAGGTTGTGATATTTAATTTTTAAGCTATCAATCCTTGATATCGGTTCGACGCATTTAAATACGTCTGTCCGCAGTCCCGAGCGGTACAAAATACTACCATGAACGGTAGCAATTGCACAAGAATTGTACAGTAAACGGATGCCGATCCACACTGGCTTGTGACCAAATTCCGTCTTACTTGAAAGTAGCGAAATTTTGATCGAAATATCACAATAAACGGGCATGCCGACACCGTGACTACCGGACTGCATTAGGGCATATATTGGCAGCTGGAAGTGGTATTGTAGCTAAACAACCCTATTGTTAGTGTAAAGGCAAATTCCTTTGACAAATCACGCTATCACGGGGTACATTCCCGCTATGCGCTGTTTCTCTCTATTACGTACCGCTTTGGTGCTGAGCTTATTGCTCCCGATCTTCCACGTGCATGTGCACGTGGATGAACTTTCAGAGCACGAGCAAGAAGTATGCACCCTATGTCACCACGGTAACGTCGACGACGTAGTAGTTACCGGCGCCCGTGCTGAAGAGATTACCGAGTATCACTACCTAAGCGATGCATCGCTTATCGCTTACGTTTCCACCTCACTTCTACAACGACGCGCCCGCGCACCACCTCAACAACAAAATCTCCTGATTTAGTACCGCCGTACCTTCATATTTACTTTGAAGACCCGCGGTGTTTGTTTGTAAAAATTTTTGAGGTGGGATATGAAAAAGTATTTATTGTTATTTTTATTGTGTTGTTTAATGCCGTCAATTGGAATGACGGAATCTTTAGAAGAAATTGTGGTAACTGCATCGCCGCTGGGGAAAAACCTTGATGAGCTGATCAGGCCTGTCAATGTATTAACCGGTGACGAGCTGGAAAAAGAAGTAGCCTCGACCATCGGGGAAACGCTGCGCGGGCAACTTGGTGTCAATTCCGGGTCTTTTGGTCCGGGTGTCGGCACACCTGTGATACGCGGCCTAACCGGTAACCGTATCGAGATTCTGCAAAATAGCACCAGTGTGCAGGATGTATCAGATACCAGTTTTGATCACGCCGTGTCCGCAGAACCACTACTTGCTCAATCTATTGAGGTGATTCGCGGTTCTGGCGTAATGCGCTACGGCGATGGCGCTATCGGCGGGGTGGTTAATATTATCGATAACCGTATCCCGCGTGAGTCAGTCAATGAAACTACCGGTGCTATTCAGTTGCGCTTCAATGGCAACAATGATGAAAGAGTGGCAGTTGGCCGGGTAGAAACCGGCTCTGGAGCTTGGAACTTCCATCTGGATGGCGTGTTACGGGAAAGCAATAACATTTCGATCCCGGGCTTTGCAGATCATGAAGCGGATGATGCCGACGAAACAACCGATGGCTTTATCGAAAACACAGAAAGTGAGGCGACCTCAGGAAGTTTTGGCTTTTCTTATACTGCGGGTGACCTGGTGGTCGGTGCCAGCATTAATGTTCTGGACAATCGTTATGGACTCCCCCCTGGCGGCCATGGTCACGAAGAGGAAGAAGAAGAGCATGACGAGGGAGAAGAAGAAGAGGAGGAAGAGGAACAAGTCGATATCGATATGGAGCAGACCCGTTATGAATTTCTGGCTAAGCGGTCAAATCTAACCGGCTTTCTGGATTCGGTAAACTTCGAAGCCTCCTATACCGACTACGCGCACACCGAGCTGGAAATAGAGGGCACTGAAGAAAGTCCCGGCACGCTATTTGATGTCGACTCGATAGATTCACGGCTCGAATTTGTGCATCAACCAATTGCCGGTTGGCGCGGCGCACTCGGTATCCAATACAGACAGCGAGATTTTAGTGCTGTTGGCGAAGAAGCGTTTGTACAGCCTTCAATAACCGATAACACCGGTCTATACTTGATTGAAGAACGAGACCTGTCTTTCGGCAGCCTTGAATTCGGTGCACGTATATCGTCTCAATCTATTGATCCTGACATCGGTAACTCAATAGACCATGACAGCTTTAGCGCCAACGCGATGTTGACCGTTCCGTTTAACGAGCAAAACAAGGTTTCATTGTCGTTAATGCGTTCGGAAAGAGCACCGACTGCTGAAGAGCTGCTTTCAGATGGCGAACATGTTGCCACAGGCACGTTCGAGATTGGTGACCGGAATCTGGATAACGAAGCAGCTAACACGCTTGAACTAAACTACCAGTTCCGTGCTAATCAGCTATCGATTTCAGCCAGCCTTTATCAAACCCTTTTTGACGACTACATTTTTCAACGCACCGAGGGTACGATTTTCGATGAAGGGAGCGAAAATTGTCAGACGCCTATGACCGAGGAAGAAGAGGAAGACGGCGTACCGTGCTTTTTCTATGCCCAAGAAGATGCAGATT
>CAZUMV010000269.1:0-3830 GCA_964621435.1 uncultured Thiotrichales bacterium
TTCTAACAAGACGCTCAACACACGATTGCAAAACGCTAGCGCGTGTTGCAACCTGTTAGCTTTGCGTTATGGTTAGCATGAAAAAATCAACGTATCAAATCGGTAACTGGATCACTGCTGGCGTTATGTTGATTGCTATAGGATTGATCTCTGCAATTACCTTCAAAACAGTCCCCAAAAACCCAGAGAACCCTTATGCGCAAATTGAAGCAACACTGCAATCCTGCTTTTCTAATCAAGAGTGCTTAACAATTCCTAAGACATGTAACCCCAGTTCATTTATTGCTATCAATAATGACAGCTTCGAAAAGTATAAGGTAAAATTATCAGACTATTGGGTTTTTAGTACAGGAGGATTAACCTGTGACTATGGCTTTTCTGGCCCAGAAGCCACCTGTAAAAACAGTGTGTGTACTTTATAGTGGACCATAACAAGTCGCTCAACCTCGATTGCAAAACGCTAGCGCGCTTTGCAACCGGTTAGCCGAGCGTTATGTTGAAGTAATTTTCGGGAACCGAGTAAAAACTTATGACAATTACTAAACACAATCCAAAAGAGTTGTTTTCGCAATATCAAAACTATAGTCATGCGGTGGAAGTTACCGGAGACTCGCGAATTTTATTTATAAGCGGCCTGAATGGTTACGAACAAGATGGAAAAACAATGCCAGAATCGTTTGAAGACCAAGGCGAAATAATCTGGACCCATATAGGTAACATTCTGAAATCTGCAAATATGACCTTTGACAACATAGTTTCGTTACGTACTTATTTAGCAGAGCCTAAATTTGACGAGCCAAATGTGAAGCTTCGAAAGAAGTACCTTAAAAGTAACGAGCCAGCATCGACTGTTATATGCTGCCAATTACTAGAGACGAAATGGAAGTTGGAAATTGAAGCAATCGCCGCAACATAACAAGTCGCTCGACAATGGAAAACTATGCGTCAGAAAGACATCGAAACATTCCTAAAAGTAAAAAATAGAATAAAGATCGCTCGCACCTATCAGGTAATTATCGCAATCTCATTTGCCATTTTTCTTGTCCTTTATCTTCTTTTAGATGTCATGAATTTCATCCCATATATTATATCTTTCTTTATGTTTGCCGAATTTACTTTGCTTGCGACAGTCGCCTCACAATGCAAAGAACTTCTTAAGATATTAGAGTTTCAAATTAGCAATGATCCAAAAGCAATAGAATTTCTAAGTAAGACACATGCATAACAAGACGCTCAACCACGATTGCAAAACGCTAGTACGCTCTGCAACCGGTAGCCAAGTTTGGAACGGAACATTGCTAGAGCGATTATTCGTCTACGGCACTTTAGGACCAGGTCGACCAAATGAACATGTGCTTACCTCAATAGGTAGGACTTGGAAAACAGCGGCTGTAACCGAGCGACTTCGCGATGAAGGTTGGAGGGCGCAGTTAGGGTACCCGGGGATTGATCTTGATCAAGGTGGCGAGGAAATCGAAGGGTTTCTTTTCAGCTCGAAAAACTTGTCCAACCATTGGGTCGAACTAGATGATTTTGACGGTAAAGCTTATAAGCGTGTGCAAACCAAAGCGAAACTTGACGACGGGACCCTGTTTGACGCCTATATTTATGCATTCCGATATGCCTATGAGACTTACAACCCTCATAACCCGGACCACTACTAATTATAGTCGAGGAACTTATGTCTGAAGACCGAGATATAAAGGATGATACATACGTAGCCTCGACACCCTATCTGGTCTACATTATTCTGGTTGGAATTCCGTTGTTCCTGTTCTTAATCTACCTTGGTTTTATCAGCTATAACTTTTGGCTCACCGTATTAGTAGGCGGTGTAGCGCAAGTCATTTTCCGAGTATCAAAAAAAGCGTGGTCAAACTTACTAAACCGTCACGCCGAAAATGATCGCGCACAAAAAGACCCGATCTTTACCGCGATACTTGAATCAACGCCTACCGTCACTGTTCTTGTTTCTCTGTACCTTGCCATGGTTTTGGTTTGTGGTCTTTTATACGGGTTTGGCAGTATGATTGGCTGGGTTTTCAACCAGTGAAGTCCGCACAAAAATTGCGCGTAAACATACCAGTCATAAACACCAACACAAGAGAAATCTATGCAGTATCAATTAGCCCAAATCAATATCGCTAAGTTTCGCCTACCGCAGGAACACCCCGTGAATAAAGACTTCGTGGAAAACATTGATCAAGTTAACGCAAAGGCGGAATCCCAACCCGGGTTTATCTGGAGGTTAACCGGCTCAGGAAATGACGCGCTTGATGTACAAGCTTTTGATGATCCGCATATGCTCATTAACATGTCTGTTTGGTCTGATATAAAGTCGTTGGCGGACTTTGTCTATCGTGACGAAAGTCACAAATCGATTATGCGCAGACGCAAGGAGTGGTTCTATAAAATTGATTTTCATATGGCACTTTGGTGGATTGAAGCTAACCGAGAACCAACTCTAGAAGAAGCCAAGTTTAGGCTGGAGCTTTTGCGTCTTAACGGACCAACTTATTCCGCATTTACTTTCAAGCAATCTTATAAAGCCCCAAGCGGCGAATTACTAGATCCGTTTAAGGGTGAATAAACAAAGTGCTGGGTTACGATTCACTCACAGAGCTCCCCATTGTTGTTTCAGCCCAATCAGATGAACAGCACCGACCAGTACACATATCGCCGAACTCCAAAACCAAAAATCTGGAGTTCTTCCAATTGGGTTGGCGATAAAAAAGAAACCAACCACGCCGCGCATCAGGTAAATCGCGGTCACTAAAATAAGGGCCGGGCGCCGTAATGGAAGTTTGCCCACTAGCCCTGCTGCGGAAAATGCGTATAGCGCCCAGATTGAAAGAACGCCAACGATAGATGTGGTAATCAACGTCGGCCTGAAGCTTCCCTGTTCAGCAAGTAATGCCATATGTTCGCCCGCGCCAAAAAAACGGTACCAGGAAGCGCCGAACATAATGCAACCTACGTGAATTGCAGCAGCGATGCTATTCAATAAACCGGCGGTGATCAAATAATAGTTCATGATGTTCCAAAGTTTATTGGTCGTCGATATGCAGATGGTTAGGTATATGCGCTTACCACTAACATCTCCGCGTTTGTTAACCCATAAAAAACGCGTTTAACTTGTTGCCGTCCAGATCCCTGAAATATCCCGCATAAAACCCTTCTCCTCTGGGGCCCGGCGCGCCTTCATCCTTGGCGCCTAACGCAATTGCTTTGCTGTAAAACGCATCGACTTTTTCTTTTGATGGCAGCTGCAATGCAACCATGACTCCATTGCCGACGGTCGCCGTGTTGCCATCATGTGGTTTGGTAATAGAGAGTCCCGGTTGATCGGGCGATACTGCCCAGGCAATGAATGTGTCTTCTTCCATAAACCGTCCGGCGCCGATCTCTGCCAAAAGCTGATCATAAAACTCAGCCGCTTTATCGAAATTATTTGTACCAAGCATTACGTAACCAATCATTTTGAACTCCTCTGATAGTAATTCCACGCGCTTATTATACCGCTAACACTAATGCAACGGGTGACCTCGGTTATGCATATTTGCGTTTGTTCCCTATAATCACGAAAACGCGATAACGAAATCGGATCTTGGTACTTGCGGTATCCAATATGTTGAAATGCCCGGGTAGCGTTAACTACTAAATCATCTGGCTATGGAGAAAAATATCAAATTCATTTTAGTCTTTTTTGTCTTGATAGTTTTTCTTTATGCCATTGCGGCCGGCTGTTTATATTTCCTGCAACGTAATTTTTTGTACTTCCCCACCGAATATTACGAACACACTTTTGAAGAAATTCAAATCACAAATCA